>NZ_JBEXYN010000018.1:0-170459 GCF_040630935.1 Streptomyces sp. NPDC005722 | reverse complement strand
GGTGGTGGCGGGGCGCCGGGCGCGCCCGCCCGCCCCCCCCCGCCCGCGGCGCGCGGGGGCGGCGCCCCCCCGGCGCCCCCCCCCCCCGCCGCCGTACGGGGCCGGAGGGTCAGCTGCGCCAGCTGTGGGGCGCGCTGAAGCCGGACTGCCGCTCCAGGCGGCGCCAGCCGGCCGTGGAGCGGGGCTTGACGTAGTCGGTCGCGTCCTGGCCCTGGGCCGCGGCGCGGGCGAGCAGGACAGCGGTGAGGGCGGCCAGCTCCTCGTCGCTGACGTGGCCGCGCTCCACGCGCACGAGGGCGGCGGAGGTGCTGTCGGCAGGGGTGCTCACGGGGTTCGTCTTCTCCCTTACTGGGGCGGGTTGCCGTGCTTGCGGGACGGCAGGTCGGCGTGCTTGGTGCGCAGCATCGCGAGCGAGCGGATGAGGACCTCGCGCGTCTCGGCGGGGTCGATCACGTCGTCCACCAGGCCGCGCTCGGCGGCGTAGTAGGGGTGCATCAGCTCGGACTTGTACTCCTTCACCATGCGGGCGCGCATGGCGTCGGGGTCGTCGGCCTCGGCGATCTGGCGGCGGAAGATCACGTTCGCGGCGCCCTCGGCGCCCATGACGGCGATCTCGTTGGTCGGCCAGGCGTAGGTCAGGTCGGCGCCGATCGACTGGCTGTCCATGACGATGTAGGCACCTCCGTACGCCTTGCGCAGGATCAGCGAGATCCGGGGCACGGTCGCGTTGCAGTACGCGTACAGCAGCTTGGCGCCGTGCCGGATGATCCCACCGTGCTCCTGGTCGACGCCGGGGAGGAAGCCGGGTACGTCCAGAAGGGTGAGGAGCGGGATGTTGAAGGCGTCGCACATCTGCACGAAGCGCGCGGCCTTCTCGCTGGCCTCGATGTCGAGGACGCCGGCGAGGGAGGCGGGCTGGTTGGCGATGATGCCGACGACCTGGCCGTCGAGGCGGGCCAGGGCCACGATGATGTTGGTCGCCCAGCGCTCGTGGATCTCCAGGTACTCGCCGTCGTCGACGAGCTCCTCGATGACCTGGTGCATGTCGTACGAGCGGTTGCCGTCGGCGGGGACGATGTCCAGCAGGACGTCGCCGCGCCGGTCGGCCGGGTCCGCGGCGGGGATCGACGGGGGGTTCTCGCGGTTGTTCTGCGGCAGCATCGACAGCAGGTAGCGGACCTCCTCGAGGCAGGTCTGCTCGTCGTCGTACGCGAAGTGCGAGACGCCGGAGACCTCCGAGTGGACGTCGGCGCCGCCGAGCCCGTTCTGGGAGATCTTCTCGCCGGTGACGGCCTGGACGACGTCCGGGCCGGTGATGAACATCTGGGAGGTCTCGCGGACCATGAACACGAAGTCGGTCAGGGCCGGGGAGTACGCGGCGCCGCCGGCGCAGGGGCCGAGCATCACCGAGATCTGCGGGATCACACCGGAGGCGCGGGTGTTGCGCTGGAAGATGCCGCCGTAGCCGGCGAGCGCCGAGACGCCCTCCTGGATGCGGGCGCCGGCACCGTCGTTGAGCGAGACCAGCGGGGCGCCGGCCGAGATGGCCATGTCCATGATCTTGTGGATCTTGCTGGCGTGGGCCTCGCCCAGCGCGCCGCCGAAGATCCGGAAGTCATGGGCGTACACGAAGACGGTCCGCCCGTGGACGGTGCCCCAGCCGGTGATGACACCGTCGGTGTAGGGCTTCTTCGCCTCCAGGCCGAAGCCGCTGGCGCGGTGCCGGCGCAGCGGCTCGACCTCGTTGAAGGTGCCCTCGTCGAGCAGCAGCTCGATGCGCTCGCGCGCGGTCAGCTTGCCCTTGGCCTTCTGGGCCTGGGTGGCCTTCTCGCTGGGGCCGAGCCGGACCTGCTCGCGGATGGCGCGCAGTTCCGCGACGCGCCCGCGGGCGTCGTTCGCCGGCTGCGCGGCCTCTTCGGCCCCTCCGGCCTCGGCGGGCTGGGTCGGCACCTCGTCCAAAACGCTCATGCCATCGACCATACGAGCGGAGGGCCGCGGAAATCGGCGTCGACTTCGTACAGTGTCCGGACCCGCTTCATGGAGCATCTGGACAGAACCAACACAAGAAAGGCCCCGCACGGCACGTGCGGGACCTTTTCTTTGTAGCGGTCGTCCACCCGGACTCTACGGGAGCGCTACCTTCCGGATACCGCCTCGGCCAGGGCAAGGACACGCCGGGCGTCATCCACATGGAGGTTCTCGACCATCCGGCCGTCCACCGTGACGACCCCGCGGCCCTCGGCCACGGCCTCCTCGAAGGCCGCGATGACGCGCCGCGCCTTGTCGGCTTCCTCCTCCGAAGGGGCGAAGACCCTGTTGCAGATCTCCACCTGCCGTGGGTGGATGAGGGTCTTGCCGTCGAAGCCGAACTGCCGGCCCTGGACGCACTCGGCCTCGAAGCCGGTCTCGTCCGTGACGTCGTTGTAGACACCGTCCAAAATCACCTTGCCTGCCTCGCGTGCACCCAGAAGGGCGAGGGAGAGCCCGGTGAGCAGCGGGGCGCGGCCCGGGACGTGCTCGGCGTGCAGCTCCTTGGCGAGGTCGTTGGTGCCCATGACCAGCACGCGCAGTCGCTCCGAGGCCGCCGCGACGGCCCGGGCGTCCAGCATCGCGCGGGGGGTCTCCACCATCGCCCAGATGGCGGTGCGGTCCGGGGCGCCGGCGGCCTCCAGGGCGCGCTCGACGGCGTGCACGGTCGCGGCCGAGTCGACCTTGGGGACGACCACGGCGTCCGGGCCCGCCTCGGCGGCGGCCCGCAGGTCGTCCTCGTGCCAGGGGGTGCCCGGCGAGTTCACCCGGATGGTGACCTCCCGGTACCCGTACTCGCCCGAGGCGGCGGCCGCGGCGACCCGCTTGCGGGCCTCGGCCTTGGCGTCGGGCGCGACGGAGTCCTCCAGGTCGAGGATGAGCGCGTCGGTGGGGAGGGACTTCGCCTTCTCCAGGGCGCGCTCGTTCGCCCCGGGCATGTACAGGACGGAGCGGCGCGGCCGCAGGATCGCGTCGGTCATCGGTTCTGCTCCTGCTCCTTGTACGCGGACTCGTACGCCTCGGCCAGCTCCGGGTCGCGGGCGGCCAGCGCCTCCGCGAGCTCGACGACGACGTGGCACTGCTTGACCGTGGCGTCGTCCTGCATCTTGCCGTCGATCATCACCGCGCCGGTGCCGTCGCCCATGGCGTCGATGACCCGGCGCGCCCAGGCCACGTCCGCCGGCGCCGGGGAGAAGACCCGCTTGGCGATGTCGATCTGGACCGGGTGCAGGCTCCACGCGCCGACGCAGCCGAGCAGGAAGGCGTTGCGGAACTGGTCCTCGCAGGCGGTGGTGTCCTTGATGTCGCCGAAGGGGCCGTAGTAGGGCAGGATCCCGTGCGCGGCGCAGGCGTCGACCATCCGCGCGATCGTGTAGTGCCACAGGTCCTGCTGGAAGGTCAGCCGCGGCAGCTCCATGTCGGGGTCCTTGGGGTCCTCCCGCACGAGGTACCCGGGGTGTCCCCCGCCGACGCGGGTGGTCTTCATGCGGCGGCTCGCCGCCAGGTCGGCCGGGCCGAGGGAGATGCCCTGCATCCGGGGGCTGGCCCCGGCGATCTCCTCGACGGCCGCCACCCCCGTCGCGGTCTCCAGGATCGCGTGGACGAGGATCGGCCGCTCGACGCCCGCCTTCGCCTCCAGCTGGGCCAGCAGCCGGTCGACGTAGTGGATGTCCTCGGCGCCCTCGACCTTGGGCACCATCACGACGTCGAGCTTGTGGCCGATCTCGGCGACCAGGGTCAGCAGGTCGTCCAGCGCCCAGGGCGAGTCGAGGCTGTTGATCCGGGTCCACAACTGGGTGTCGCCGAAGTCGTTGGCCTTGGCCGTGGCGACCAGCCCCGCACGGGCGGCCTCCTTGCGGTCGGCGGAGACGGCGTCCTCCAGGTTGCCCAGCAGGACGTCCACCTTGGGGGCGATGGAGGGGACCTTCGCCGCCATCTTCTCGTTGCTCGGATCGAAGAAGTGGATCATCCGCGACGGCCGGAACGGCACTTCCCGTACGGGCGCCGGGGCCCCCACGGCCAGCGGTCGGAAGAAGTCCTTCGCGGAACGCATGCGGTCTCCCGGGGTTCGAGGGTTGGGGAGCGTACGGCGCTCACCCTATGATCCGCGGGGTGCTCGCGTTACTGGTCGGTACGTGTGCCGTTGGTCACCGGTCCGCCACGGACGGCAGACGGTAGGTCAGGTCCGGCTCGCCCTCCTCGTTCGCGGTGCTCCCGCTGCCGGGGACGGCCCGGAAGCCGCGCCGTTCGTAGAACGCGCGGGCCGCGGTGTTGCGCCGGAAGACGTGCAACGACAGTGGGCCGTCCGGGTGGTGGCGCACGACCTCGTCGAGCAGCCGCGTCCCGATGCCGCGTCCGCGCACGTCGGGCCGCAGGTAGAGGTGCTCCAGCCAGTCGCCGTCGAGCGCCGCGAAGCCGGCCGCGGCACCCGTGCCGGTCTCCTCCGCGAGCCACACCCGGCACTGCTCCAGCACCACGTTCGCGACCCACCACCGGGTCTCGGCGTCGGTGTGCAGCCGGGGCAGCCAGGGCATGGCGGCGGCCCGGGAGGCGAGGAAGACGGCGGTGATCGCGTCCGCGTCCGCAGCCCCCGCGCCCCTGATCCGTATCGCTGTGTCGTCGGTCACGCGATGAACGTACGCCGGGCCCGGGGGCGTGATCGAATGGGTTTACCCGCCCCGGAAGGACGAGCCCCATGACCGCAGCGACCGTGCACTCGCTGACCTGCTACCCCGTCAAGGGCTGCGCCGGCGTTCCGCTGGCGAACGCCTCTGTCACCGCGACCGGTCTGGTCCACGACCGTACGTTCATGGTGGTCGACGCGGCCGACGGGACCTTCCGCAGCCAGCGGACGCTGCCGCGGATGGCCGTGGTGCGCGCGGAGGTCACCGACGACGGCAAGCACCTGGCGCTGTCCGCGCCCGGCGCCGGGGAGCTGGCGCTGGAGGTGGCGTACGAGGGGCCACCGCGCGAGGTCGTCCTGTTCGGCCGGCCGCTGGGGCCGGCGGTGGACCAGGGCGAGGAGGCCGCGCGCTGGTTCTCCGAGGCGCTGGGCGCGCCCTCGCGCCTGGTGCGTGTGCGTCCGGGCTTCGACCGGGACGGCTGGGGCGAGCACCCGGGCAAGGTCAACTTCGCCGACGCCCACGCCCTCTCGGTGGCCTCGCTGGCCTCGCTCGACGACCTCAACCGGCGCATCACCGAACGCGGTGGCGCACCCGTGCCCGTGGACCGCTTCCGGTCCAACGTCGTGGTCGCCGGCTGGACCGAGCCGCACACCGAGGACCGGGTGCGGGTCATGGACGCCGGCGCCGCCCGGCTCGGCTACTCCGTGCGCGCGATGCGCTGCTCCGTACCGCTGGTCGACCAGGCGACCGGTCGTACGGCGGGCCCCGAACCGGTGCGCACCCTGGCCGGCTACCGGCGGGAGCCGGAGTACGGCAACAAGGTGAGCTTCGCGATGAAGGCGGCGGTGCTCCGGCCGGGCACGATCGCGGTCGGCGACCCGGTGGAGGTCCTGGCCTGGGCGTGAGGCCCCTCCCGCACCGGCCGCGCACACCGCGCCGCGTGCCGTGCAAGTGGAACCGGCACGAACAGCCGCCCGGCATTGGTGACTTCGGCGGGAACGCGGATCCCGTCGCCCGGCTGCGCGCCACGCGGGAGAGGACCGCCCGCGGGAGAGGACCGCCCGCGGCCCGGCCGGGACCGGGCCGCGGGCGGCTCACCGAACGGGGTCAGCAGCCGCCGCAGTTGTAGTAGAGGACGTCCCAGTGGTTGCCCTCGTCGGCGTAGACGTTGCCCGAGCCGGAGCGGTACTGGGGGGCGCCGTCACCGCGCAGGCCGATGTAGGTGAAGGCGCTGTGGATGTAGTTGGTGACGCAACTGTTCTTGCCGTAGTCGAGCTTGTAGCCGTTCCAGTGCGAGTAGGTGCCGCTCGCGTGACCGGTCTCGGTGCCGCCGGTGATGTTCAGGGCGCATCCGGTGGCGTGCTTCAGGGTCACCGCACCCTGGGCGGTCGGCTGGTTGAGCTGGTCGAAGGACGTGCAGGTCGCGTTGTTGCGGTTGGAACAGCCGCCTGACGAGGACCAGGTGATCCCGGCGTTGCGGAACATCGTGGTGGCCTGGGCATGCGTCAGCTTCGTGACGGCGTAGGCGTCGTGGGACGCGGCGAGACCGACGCCGGGAGCGAACAGCACCCCGAGCGCGAGGACGAGCGCGCTCAGGACGGAGCGGAACTTCATGGGCGATTCCTCCTGCTGGGGACCGTGCTTCCGGTGGGGCGGCGGTGCAGGTGGAGCAGGTGGAGCAGGAGGAGTGTGCCCGGTGTTCTACGCGCGTATGCGCGGCAGTCGGGGCGCACGCACGCGGATCCCGCGGGGCGCTAGTGGGCGCACTTGGCGCTGTATCCGACGTTGTAGCCGCTGGAGTAGCCCGACTTGTACTTCGAGTTCGTCGTCTCCGGGCTGTAGGAGTCGTAGTACGAGCAGGACTTTCCGTCGAAGCGTCCGTCGAGGAGCCCGGCGTTGTAACCCTGCTGGTACTTCGGGTCGTCCTTGCCGGGAGCCTGCTGCGCGGACGCCGTCGCGGGGTGCGCCGTGTCCGCGTGTGCCGTTGCCGGTACCGCCGACGAGAACGCCAGCGCCGCGGCCGCGACGAGGGGGCTTGCCAGCAATGCGATGCTTCGCTTGGCGCGCATGACTTTCTTCTTCCCTGGAATCTGGTACGCGCGGATGGTGCCTCGACCCGGCCGGGGCACATGGAGGACATGCGGCAGCGGGCCGGAGGGCGAAATCTGCAATGCAATGCGCGGGGCACCATGACAGCCGGGCGATTCCGGCTGCGGACGCCATCTGACCTGCGGATCAAGTCATCCCATGTCGATGACGCCGACAATTCGACCGTAACGACACGGGAGCCGGGTGTCCACTCATGGACGGTGGCCCGGCGTGGACGGATCAATCACGCGGAATTGCCGGAGCGGGAATTCCGGTGCCCACGGCAATTATTCCGGCGCGGCAGCCGCGTCGCGTGCCCGGACGCCCTTTCGGCGCGGCGGACGCGGGCGAATGCGCCGCGTCCGCCACTTCGGTCCGCGCCCTTCAGCCGTTCCGGAGCGGCTCCACGCCGGCGCGCAGCAGCCCGTAGGCGTACGCGTCCTCCAGAGCCTGCCAGGAGGCGGCGATGACGTTCTCGCCGACGCCGACGGTGGACCACTCGCAACTGCCGTCCGAGGTGGCGACCAGCACCCGAGTGATGGACTCCGTGCCGTGCTTGCCCTCCAGGATGCGCACCTTGTAGTCCACCAGCTCCAGCTTCGCCAGCTGCGGGTAGGTGCGCTCCAGTGCGACGCGCAGCGCGCGGTCGAGCGCGTTGACCGGGCCGTTGCCCTCGGCGGTGGCGACGATGCGCTGGCCGTCGGCCCACACCTTTACCGTCGCCTCGTTGGCGTGGGTGCCGTCGGGGCGGTCCTCGACGATGGCGCGCCAGGACTCGACCCGGAAGTAGTGCAGCGGCCGGCGCTCGACCTCCTCGCGCAGCAGGAGTTCGAAGGAGGCGTCGGCCGCCTCGTAGGTGTAGCCCGCGAGTTCGCGCTCCTTGACCCGCTCGACGACGCGGCCGATCAGCTCGCGGTCGTCGCCGAGGTCGATGCCGAGCTCCTTGCCCTTGAGCTCCACCGAGGCGCGCCCCGCCATGTCGGAGACCAGCATGCGCATGGTGTTGCCGACCAGTTCCGGGTCGATGTGCTGGTAGAGGTCGGGGTCGACCTTGATCGCCGAGGCGTGCAGCCCCGCCTTGTGGGCGAAGGCCGAGATTCCCACGTACGGCTGGTGGGTGGAGGGCGTGAGGTTGACGACCTCGGCGATGGCGTGCGAGATGCGGGTCATCTCGGCGAGGGAACCGGCGGGCAGCACCTTGCGGCCGTACTTGAGCTCCAGGGCCGCCACGACCGGGAAGAGGTTGGCGTTGCCGACCCGCTCGCCGTAGCCGTTGGCGGTGCACTGGACGTGGGTGGCCCCGGCGTCGACGGCGGCGAGGGTGTTGGCGACCGCGCAGCCGGTGTCGTCCTGGGCGTGGATCCCCAGACGGGCGCCGGTGTCGGCGAGCACGGTGCGGACGACGGCGGTGATCTGTGCGGGCAGCATCCCGCCGTTGGTGTCGCAGAGGACGACGACGTCGGCGCCGGCCTCGTGGGCGGCGCGCACGACCTCCTTGGCGTACGCCGGGTTGGCCTTGTAGCCGTCGAAGAAGTGCTCGCAGTCGACGAAGACGCGGCGGCCCTGGGAACGCAGGTGGGAGACGGTGTCCCGGACCATCTCCAGGTTCTCCTCGAGCGTGGTGCGCAGGGCCAGCTCGACGTGCCGGTCGTGGGACTTGGCGACCAGGGTGACGACCGGGGCGCCCGACTCCAGCAGCGCCCTGACCTGGGGGTCCTCGGCGGCGCTGCCTCCGGCCCGGCGCGTGGCGCCGAAGGCCACCAGCTGGGCGTGCTGCAGGTCGAGCTCGTCGGCGGCGCGTGCGAAGAACTCGGTGTCGCGGGGGTTGGCGCCGGGCCAGCCGCCCTCGATGAAGCCCACCCCGAAGTCGTCCAGGTGCCGGGCGATCGTCAGCTTGTCGGCGACGGTGAGGTTGATGCCCTCGCGCTGCGCGCCGTCGCGCAGCGTGGTGTCGAAGACGTGGAAGCTGTCGTCCAGTACGGCCGTCATGGTTCGTTCCAACTCCTGTCGGGTGAGTGGTTCCGGAAGACCGGGCTCCACTTGCCCCCATCATCCCTCGCGCTGCGCCGCCCCCGGCGCGGGTGGGCCGGGAAACGAAAAAACCTCTCGCGGGTGCGAGAGGTCTGCGCGCGGGTCTGGGACACGGTGGTCGCTTCCGCGATGGTCTGCGGTGGTGCGATCACTGAGGACCGGCGCGCCTGCTGCCGATAATCATGGCGAACGAGGGCACATCGGCAGTCTGCCACAGGACCCGCGGACGTGGGACACGGTCTCAGGATGCGGGCACCTGCTCGTCGGCGGGCGGAAGAGCGGTGTCCCGGCCGCCCCTCAGCCCGCCGCGGGGGCCGGGGTGAGGGCGTCGTCCAGGAACTCCCGGACGTGCTCCAGGGCCTGCTCGCGGTCCATTCCCGGCAGCCCGATGACCAGGGGCACCCCGAAGCCGTCCAGCAGCGCGCGCAGCCGCACGGTGAAGCGCTCGGGGTCCAGCCGCCGGAAGTCGCCGCGCGAGATGCCCTCGGCGAGCAGGGCGACCAGGTCGCGGTGCCAGACCAGTTCGAGGTCGAGCTGGCGGCGCAGGACGTCCTCGGCGGCCGTCGTCCTGTTCCAGATCTCGGACCAGAGCGTCCAGCGCGGGTCCCGGCGCCCGTCGGGGAGGTAGAGGTCGATCACGGCGTCGAGCCGTTCCCGTGGGGCGCTGGGGCCGCCCAGCACCCGCCGGCGCTCGGCGGCGAGCTGCTCCTCGCTCCATTCGAGGGTCTGCAGCAGCAGCTCGTCCTTGCTGCCGAAGTAGTAGAGGATGTGGCCGCTGCTCATGCCGACCTGCCGGCCGAGGCCCGCGATGGTCAGTTCGGCCAGACCGCGCTCGGCGATGGTCGCCATGGCGGCGGCCATCACGTCCTCGCGGGGCTGCTTGAGCCGCCGCCGCGGGCGGGCGGGTCCGGTCACGGTTCCTCCGGGGGCGGTGGGACGGTCACACCTGGGGCTGCTGCTGGGTGATGCAATGAATACCACCACCGTGGGCGAAGATCGTACGAGCGTCCACCAGTACGACCTCCCGGTCCGGGAAGAGCCGCTCGAAGACCGCCCTGTTGACCTCGTCCGCCGGGTCGTCGAAGGCGCAGAGGATCACGGCGCCGTTGCAGAGGTAGTGGTTGACGTACGAGTAGTCGACGAGTTCGCCGTCCACCTCCCGGACCTGGGGCGCGGGCAGCTCCACGACCTCCAGCGACCGGCCCCGGGCGTCGGTGGCGGCCCGCAGCAGGGACGCGACCTCCCGGGAGACGGCGTGGTCGGGGTGGGCCGGGTCCTGCCGGCTGTGGACGACGACCACACCGGGACGCGCGAAGGCCGCCACGATGTCGACGTGGCCGCGGGTGCCGAAGCGGCCGTAGTCGGCGGTGAGGCCGCGGGGCAGCCAGATCGCCTTGCGGGTGCCGAGGAAGGCGTGGACCTCGGCCTCCGCCCGCTCCCTCGTCCAGCCCGGGTTGCGGCCCGGATCGAGCTGCACGGTCTCGGTGAGCAGCACGGTGCCCTCTCCGTCGACGTGGAGGCCCCCGCCCTCGTTGACGAAGGACGTGGCGTAGCGGGCGGCGCCGGCCTGCCCGGCGACGAAGGCGCCGATCTCGGCGTCGTGCCCCCAGGACGCCCACTCCTGGGCGCCCCAGCCGTTGAACGTCCAGTCGGCGGCGGCGAGGCGTCCGCCGCCGGTCAGGAAGGTGGGGCCCATGTCGCGCATCCAGGCGTCGTCCAGCGGCGCCTCGGTGACCGTGACGTCCGCGCCGCCGGCGCCGAGCAGCTCCCGGGCGCCCGCCGCGTCCTCGGGACGGGCCACGACGGTCACCGGCTCGAAGCGGGCGACCGTCCGGGCCACCGCGGCCCAGGCGGCGCGGGACACGGCGAGGTCGTCCGCGCCGTCGAAGGTGACGCTGGGCGACGGCCACGCCATCCAGGTGCGGGTGTGCGGGGCCCACTCGGGCGGCATCGTGTAGCCGTCGGCGGCGGGGGTGGTGGGCATGGTGCCGGTCCTTGTCACAAGAAGTAGAGACGGCTGAGCGACACCCGCTCCGCGGGCTCGGAGCGCAGCGGGTCGCCGTCGAGGGTCACCAGGCCCGTGGTGTCCTCCACGTCCACCTGCCCGGTGCGGGAGTTGAGGACGAGGTCGGCCGGGCCGATGCCGCGGGTGCCGCGCACGGCGACGCGCCGCCGCCGGGTGGGCATCCGGTCGTGCTCCAGCTCCAGTGCGGGGCGGGCCACGAACGCCACGGACAGCTCCGCCGCCGTGGCGCCGTGGGCCCCGAACAGCGGTCCGAGGACGAGGGGTTCGCAGGTGTCGGTGGCCGCGTTGGGATCGCCGGTGACCCCGTAGGCGGGGAAGCCGGACTTGAGCACCATCTGCGGCTTGGCGCCGAAGTACTGCGGCCGCCACAGCACGATGTCGGCGAGCTTGCCGACCTCGATCGAGCCGATCTCGTGGGCGAGGCCGTGGGCGATGGCCGGGTTGATGGTGAGCTTGGCGACGTAGCGCAGCACCCGGGCGTTGTCGTCGTCCGGGCCGTCCCCCTCCAGGGGGCCGCGCTCGGCCTTCATCTTCCCCGCCATGGCGAAGGTGCGGCGCACGGTCTCGCCGGCGCGGCCCATGCCCTGGGCGTCGGAGGAGGTGATGCCGATCGCGCCCAGGTCGTGCAGCACGTCCTCGGCGCCCATCGTGCCGGCGCGGATGCGGTCGCGGGCCATGGCGGCGTCGCCCGGCAGGTCCGGCTTCAGGTCGTGGACGGAGACGATCATCCCGTAGTGCTCGCCGACCGCGTCCCGGCCGAAGGGCAGGGTGGGGTTGGTCGAGGAGCCGATGACGTTGGGGACGCCCGCCATCTTCAGGACGTTGGGGACGTGCCCGCCGCCGCAGCCCTCGATGTGGAAGGCGTGGATCGTCCGGCCCTCCAGCACCCGCAGGGTGTCCTCCACCGACAGGCACTCGTTCAGGCCGTCGCTGTGCAGGGCGACCTGGACGTCGTACTCCTCGGCGACCCGCAGCGCGGTGTCCAGGGCCCGGGTGTGGGCGCCCATGTCCTCGTGGACCTTGAAGCCGCAGGCCCCTCCCTCGGCGAGCGCCTCGACCAGTGGCGCCGGGTCGGAGGAGGAACCGCGGCCGAGGAAGCCGATGTTGACGGGCCAGGCGTCGAAGGAGCTGAACGCGTGCCGCAGCGCCCAGGGCGAGTTGACGCCGACGCCCCAGACGGGCCCGAACTCCTGGCCGATGATCGTGGTGACACCGGAGGCGAGCGAGGCCTCCATGATCCGCGGTGAGAGCAGGTGGACGTGGGTGTCCACGGCCCCGGCGGTGGCGATCAGGCCCTCGCCGGAGACGATGGAGGTGCCCGTGCCGACCACGACGTCCACCCCGTCGAGGGTGTCCGGGTTGCCGGCCCTGCCGATGGCGTGGATGCGGCCCTCGCGGATGCCGACGGACACCTTGCGGATGCCGACGGCGGCGTCGATGACCAGGACGTTGCTGATCACCACGTCGCAGGTCTCGCGTACGGCGGCGGCCTTGAGGGCCAGCCCGTCGCGGGCGGTCTTGCCGAAGCCGGCGAGGAACTCGTCCCCGGGCCGCTGGGAGTCCGACTCGACGCGGACCACCAGGCCCGAGTCGCCCAGCCGGACCCGGTCCCCGGCGCGCGGTCCGTGGACGGCGGCGTACTCGTACGGGTCGATGGTCATCGCCGCGCCCCCAGGTATCCGCAGGCGGCGGCCCGCCGCAGGGCCTCCGCCTTCGCGCCGGGCGCATCGAGCGGACCGTCGACGAGCCCGGCGAAGCCGATCACGACGCGGTCCCCGCCGATCGGGACGAGCCCGACCTCCCGCTCCTCCCCGGGCCCGAAGCGGACGGAGGAGCCGGCCAGGACGTTCAGCCGCATGCCGTACGCCGCCGAACGGTCGAAGTCCAGCCGGGGGTTGGCCTCGAAGAAGTGGAAGTGCGAGGTCACGCTGACCGGCACCGGGGCGGTGTTGCGCACGGCGAGCACCATGTCCGGGGACCGCTCGGGCAGGGCCGGGCCGGGCAGCACGGCGCCGGGCGCCTCCGCCCCCAGCGAGCCCCCGCCGATCGGGTCCGGGACCACGGCCAGCCGCGAGCCGTCGTCGAAGACGGCCTCCACGTGGACCTCGGTGACGACGTCGGCCACGCCGGGCAGCACGTCCTCGGGGCCGAGCACGGCACGGCCTGCCTCGACGGCCTCCGCGAGGCGCGCGCCGTCCCGCGCGGCCTCGCAGACCGCGTCGGCGATCAACGCGGTGGTCTCGGGCACGTTGAGCCGGAGCCCGCGGGCCCGCCGGGCCCGGGCCAGCTCGGCGGCGCCGAACAGCAGCAGCCGGTCGCGCTCGGTCGGGGTGAGCCTCACGCCTCCGCACCTCCCACATCGATCACATGTTAGAGCACCACTCTAAACCTCGCAGTCACCCGCGGGAAGGATTGACCGGGAGCCGAGGACCGGAGGAAATTGAGTGACGTTCTAAATATCCGGGCACGGCAAGGGAGCCAGCCATGCAGATCGAACGACACGGAGCGGACACGGTCCCCGAGGAGGAACGGACGAGTCGTCCGCGCGATCCGGTCAGCGTCCTGCTGGGCTCCAACCTGGCGCTGGGCGTGATCGTCCTCGGCTGGCTCCCGGTCTCCTTCGGTCTCGGCTGGTGGGCCTCCTTCACGTCCCTGCTCGTGGGCACCGTGGTCGGCACGGTGCTCGTCGCGCCGCCGGCACTGGTCTCGCTGCGCACCGCCACCAACCTGTCCACCAGTAGCGGGGCCCACTTCGGCGTGCGCGGCAGACTGCTCGGCCCGGTCATCGGGCTGCTGCTGTCGCTGGGCTGCACCGCGCTGACCCTGTGGGTCGGCGACGCCGTCGTCGGCTGCCTCCACCGGATCGCCGGGCTCCCGGCCGGCGGCCGGAGCTACGCGGTCGTCCACGCGTTGCTCGCGGCCTGCACCGCCACGTCCGCGGTCTTCGGCTACCGCATGCTGCTACGGCTCAGCCGCGCCCTGTCCACAGCGCTGACGGTGCTGCTGCTCGTCGGGGTCCTCGCGTACGCGGGGGACTTCACCACGGCCGCGCCCGCCGGCGCGGGGTACCTGCTCGGCGGCTTCTGGCCGACCTGGCTGCTCGCCACGGTCTCGGCGGGCCTGAACGGACCGATCGCGTTCATCACGCTGCTGGGCGACTACACCCGCTACATATCGCGGCGCCGGTTCTCGGCCGCCGTGTACCTCGTGCTCCACGCGGGCCGCCCGCATCCCGTGCCGCCGACGCGGGTCCCGGAGCGGGTGGCGGTCACCGTGTGAGGCCGGCCCCGCTCCCCCGCCCGGCGCCCGCCCCGCGCAGACGTCGGCGCGGCGCCGCACGGGCCCTGCCCCGTGCGGCGCCGCGCGGACACGGCGGAGGGTCAGCCGCCCAGGGGGTGCATCCAGCCGTGGGTGTCGGGGGACTGGCCGGTCTGGATGTCGAGCAGCGCCTTGCGCAGCTTCATGGTGACCTCACCGGGCCGGCCGTCGCCGACGGTCCAGTCCGCGCGGGTGGACTTCACGGAACCGACCGGCGTGATGACCGCCGCGGTGCCGCAGGCGAAGACCTCGGTCAGCGATCCGTCCGCGTTGCCGTTCTTCCAGTCGTCCACGGAGATGCGGCCCTCGCTGACCTCGTAGCCGAGGTCGGCGGCGATGCGCAGCAACGAGGCCCGGGTGATGCCGGGGAGGAGGGAGCCGGTGAGCTCGGGGGTGACGATCGTGTTCCCGTACACGAAGTACAGGTTCATGCCGCCCATCTCCTCGATCCAGCGGCGCTCCATCGCGTCGAGCCACACGACCTGGTCGCAGCCGTGCTGGATGGCCTGGGCCTGCGCGACCAGGGACGCGGCGTAGTTGCCGCCCGCCTTCGCGGCGCCGGTGCCACCGGGCGCGGCACGCACGTACTCCTCGGAGAGCCAGACGGAGACGGGCTTGACGCCACCGGGGAAGTAGGCGCCGGCCGGCGAGGCGATGACCATGAACAGGTACTCGTTGGCCGGCTTGACGCCGAGGCCGACCTCGGTGGCGAACATGAACGGACGCAGGTAGAGGGACTGCTCGCCCTGGCTGGGAACCCATGCCTCGTCCTGGGTGACGAGCGCGTCGACCGCGGCGATGAAGGTCTCGACGGGCAGCTCGGGCATGGCCAGACGGCGGGCGGAGGCCTGGAAGCGCTCGGCGTTGGCCTCGGGACGGAAGGTGGCGACCGACCCGTCGGGCTGGCGGTACGCCTTGAGGCCCTCGAAGATCGTCTGCGCGTAGTGCAGCGTCATGTTCGCGGGGTCGATGGACAGCGGCGCGTACGGGACGAGCTCGGCGTCGTGCCAGCCGCGGCCCTCGGTCCACCGGATCGTCACCATGTGGTCGGTGAAGTGGCGGCCGAACCCGGGGCTGGCGAGGATCGCCTCCCGCTGCGCGTCGGGCAGCGGGCGCGAGGAGGGCTTGAGCTCGATCGTGGGCGTCGTCATGTGTGGTGTCCTTCGCGTCAGGGTCAGGGCGGACCGCACCCGCCGTCCCCAGCTGCTAGGACGTCCGAGTTTCCCCTCGCACAGCGGCCCCACCGCTGATTATCGCAGCGGCGGGGCCGAGGACATACATGCGCGGCCCGAGAGGTCGAGGGCAGTCGTGGAACGGTCGCTGACCGGCCGGGCCGACTGGCGGGGGCTTACCCGGCGGTCAGCCGGCTACTCGCGCGGCAAGCGCGTCACCGATCACGGCGGTGCTGCGCGTACCGGAGCGCTCGGCGAGGTCCGCGGCGACGGCGGCCTCGATCCGCTCGGCCTCGGCGGTGTAGCCGAGGTGCCGCAGCAGCATGCCGACCGAGAGCACGGTGGCGGTCGGGTCGGCCTTGCCCTGGCCCGCGATGTCCGGCGCGGAGCCGTGCACCGGCTCGAACATCGACGGGAACTCGCCGCCGGGGTTGATGTTGCCGCTGGCGGCGAGGCCGATACCACCGGTCACGGCGGCGGCCAGGTCGGTGAGGATGTCACCGAAGAGGTTGTCGGTGACGATCACGTCGAACCGCTCGGGCTGGGTGACGAAGAAGATCGTCGCCGCGTCCACGTGCAGGTAGTCGGTGGTGACCTCGGGGTACTCCTCGCCGACCTTGTCGAAGATGTTCTTCCACAGGTGGCCGGCGTGCACGAGGACGTTGTTCTTGTGGACCAGCGTCAGCTTCCTGCGGGGGCGCGCCTGGGCGCGGGCGTAGGCGTCGCGCACCACACGCTCGATGCCGAACGCCGTGTTGAGGCTGACCTCGGTGGCCACCTCCTGCGGCGTACCGGTACGCAGGGAACCGCCGTTGCCGACGTACGGGCCCTCGGTGCCCTCGCGGACCACGACGAAGTCGATGTCCGGCTCGCCGGCCAGCGGGCCCTTCACCCCGGGGAAGAGCCGGGAGGGCCGCAGGTTGACGTGGTGGTCGAAGGCGAAGCGGAGCTTCAGCAGCAACCCGCGCTCCAGGACGCCGGAGGGAACCGACGGGTCGCCCACCGCGCCCAGCAGGATCGCGTCGTGCGCCTTGAGCTGCTCCAGCTCCGCGTCCGGCAGGGTCTCGCCGGTCTCGTGCCAGCGCTTGGCGCCGAGGCTGTACTCCTTGGTCTCCAGCTTCACGTCCTGCGGAAGGACGGCGGACAGGACCTTCAGGCCCTCGGCCACCACCTCCTGGCCGATTCCGTCACCGGGGATCACTGCGAGACTGATGCTGCGAGACATGGCGAGAACCCTACTCCCCCGTCCATGGAATGACATGTGATGTCCGCATGGCGGACGCGCCGCGTACCCGCCAGGCGCTGTTCACCCGTCTGACCGTGCTGAGTTGGCGGCGGATGGGAATTCCCTGTCCATGGACACTCCACGGATGGGCATCGACGAGCACCTCGCCGGCCGTCTGAGCATGGCGGAGCAGCACGCCTGGCTCCGGGAGCGGCACTCCCGCAGACGGGTGGTCCGGGGCGGTGTCGCGGCCGCCGGGATCGTCGCCGGGGCCGGTGTCCTGGGCGCGTCCGCCCACCCCGGCGGGGAGGTCTCCGCGCCGGTGCGCTTCCCGCAGGTGCTCGCCCCGCCGGCCGTCGCCCGCGTGGACGGCGCGCTGGTGGCCCCGTTCGGCCGGCACCTGGCCTTCGGCGGCGACCCCGGTACCCAGATGCGGGTCTCCTGGCAGGTGCCGCTGCCGGTCCGGGGGCCGTTCGTACGGGTGGGCCTGCGGCCCTGGGAGCTCGGGCAGCGGATCGAGGCCGAGGTGCGGCCGCTCCACACGGCCGCGCTCGGCAAGGACCTGCCCCCGGTCGAGCAGTACTACCTGCACGCGGCGCTCGACGGGCTGCGACCGGGCACCACGTACTACTACGGCGTGGGGCACCGGGGCTTCGACCCCGCCACGGCGTCCGCCTACGCCACGATCGGCTCCTTCACCACCGCCGCGGACCCCGCACAGCGCCGGCCGTTCGTGTTCACGGCCTTCGGCGACCAGGGCGTCAGCTACCACGCGCTGGCCAACGACAGCCTGGTCCTGGCGCAGAACCCCGCCTTCCACCTCCACGCGGGCGACATCTGCTACGCCGACGACTCGGGCCACGGCAAGGCGGACGACACCTACGACGCACGGGTGTGGGACCAGTTCCTCGCCCAGACCGAGAGCGTCGCCTCCCGCGTCCCGTGGATGGTCGCGTTCGGCAACCACGACATGGAAGCCTGGTACTCCCCCAATGGCTACGGCGGCCAGGAGGCCCGCTGGGCCCTGCCGGGCAACGGCCCCGACCCGGCGCGGATCCCCGGCGCCTACTCGTTCACGTACGGCAACGTGGCCGTCCTGGCGCTGGACGCCAACGACGTGTCGTACGAGATCCCGGCCAACCACGGGATCAGCGGCGGCCGTCAGACCGCCTGGCTGGACCGGCGGCTGGGCGAGCTGCGGGCGCGGCGCGGGGTCGACTTCGTGGTCGTCTTCTTCCACCACTGCGCCTACTCGACCACCAGCGCGCACGCCTCCGAGGGCGGGGTGCGGGAGGCCTGGGTGCCGCTCTTCGAGGAGCACCGGGTCGACCTGGTGGTGAACGGGCACAACCACGTCTACGAGCGCACCGACGCGGTGCGCCGCGACGCGGTGGGCAGGGCCGTCCCCGTCGGGGCGACCACGTACCCCGAGCAGGACGGCATCGTCTACGTCACGGCGGGCGGCGCGGGGAAGAGCCTGTACGCCTTCCCCGTCCCGGACAGTCACGAAGGGCAGGTCAAGGACCTGGACAGCGTGGACACCTACCGCTGGGTGAAGGGCGCCCACAAGGCCGTGGAGACGGTGGAGTGGTCACGCGTCCGCTACACGGGCCACTCGTTCCTGGCCGTGGAGTCTCAGCCGGCACCGCCCGGCAGGACGGCGCGGCTGGTCGTCTCGGCACTGGCCGAGAACGGCGGACGGATCGATCACTTCACCATCGCGCGCACGGCCAGGTAGGCCAGGCGCCGCAGGCGGCTGATCCGGCGGGGAACGATCAGGCCGCTCATCGCGGCTCGTGACCCGTCGAGCCGCCGTTGTCACGACGGTCCAGGGCGCGCTGGAGGGCTTCGGCGGCGTTCTTGCGGGCGGTCTCGTCCATGGTGAACAGCTCCCGGAGAAGAAGAGGAGGGTTGTGTCGCCATAGAACGGGGCGGGGAGCGGCGCTGCGGGGGGTGACCCCGCGAAGGTGCGCGGCTGACGTCCGCCGGTCGCTGGTGGAGCGAGACGTTCGGCTCCTACAAAGCTAGGACAGCTCCGCCGATCTGTCTCCACAATTACTCGGACTTCCTACTATCTGAGACGGCGAAGGCCCGGCACCCCACGGAATCGGGGGTACCGGGCCCTGCCCCTTGCGGGCTCGTCCGGGTGACGCGGAGGTCAGCCCATGTGCGGGTAGCGGTAGTCGGTCGGGGGCACCAGGGCCTCCTTGATCGACCGGGTCGACGTCCAGCGCATGAGGTTCTGCGCGGCACCCGCCTTGTCGTTGGTGCCGGAGGCGCGGCCGCCGCCGAAAGGCTGCTGGCCGACCACGGCGCCGGTGGACTTGTCGTTGATGTAGAAGTTGCCCGCGGCGAAGCGCAGCCGCTCCATGACGTGGGCGACGGCGGCACGGTCACGGGCGACGACCGAGCCGGTCAGCGCGTACGCGGCGACCGATTCCATCTGGGTGAGCATCGCCTCGAAGGCGTCCTCGTCGGCGTCGTCGTAGACGTGGACGCCGAGGACCGGGCCGAAGTACTCCTCGCGGAAGATCTCGTTCTCCGGGTCGGAGGAGACCAGCACGGTCGGCCGGACGAAGTAGCCGACGCTGTCGTCGTAGGTGCCGCCGGCGACGACCTCGACGGTCGGGTCGGACTTGGCGCGGTCGATGGCGGCCTTGTTCTTGGCGAAGGCGCGCTCGTCGATCACGGCGCCGATGAAGTTCGACAGGTCGGTGACGTCACCCATGGTGAGGCCGTCGACCTCGGCCGCGAACTCCTCCTTGAAGCCGTTCTCCCACAGGGAGCGCGGGATGTAGGCACGGGAGGTCGCGGAGCACTTCTGGCCCTGGTACTCGAAGGAGCCTCGGGTCAGCGCGGTCTTCAGCACCGCCGGGTCGGCCGAGGGGTGGGCGACGACGAAGTCCTTGCCGCCGGTCTCGCCGACGATCCGCGGGTAGGAGCGGTACTTGTCGATGTTGTTGCCGACGGTCCGCCACAGGTGCTGGAAGGTCCGGGTGGAGCCGGTGAAGTGGATGCCGGCCAGGTCCGGGTGCTCCAGGGCGACCTCGGAGACCGCGATGCCGTCGCCGGTGACCAGGTTGATGACGCCCTTGGGCAGCCCGGCCTCCTCCAGCAGCTCCATCAGCAGAACGGCGGCGTGCGTCTGGGTCGGGGAGGGCTTCCACACCACGACGTTGCCCATGAGGGCCGGGGCGGTCGGCAGGTTGCCGGCGATCGCGGTGAAGTTGAAGGGCGTGATCGCGTAGACGAAGCCCTCGAGCGGGCGGTGGTCGAGGCGGTTCCAGACGCCCGGGGAGTTGGCGATCGGCTGCTCGGCCAGGATCTGGCGGGCGAAGTGCACGTTGAAGCGCCAGAAGTCGACCAGCTCGCAGGGGCTGTCGATCTCGGCCTGCTGCGCGGTCTTGGACTGGCCGAGCATCGTCGAGGCCGCGATGGTCTCGCGCCAGGGGCCGGCCAGCAGGTCGGCCGCGCGCAGGATGATGGCGGCGCGGTCGTCGAAGGACATGGCGCGCCAGGCCGGTGCGGCGGTCAGCGCGGCGTCGATCGCGTCGCGGGCGTCGTCCTGGGTGGCGTTGGCGTAGGTGCCGAGGCGGGCGCCGTGGTTGTGCGGCTGCACGACGTCGAAGCGCTCGCCGCCGCCCATCCGTCGCACGCCGCCGATGGTCATCGGCAGCTCGACCGGGTTCCCGGACAGCTCCTTCAGCTTCGCCTCCAGCCGGGCCCGCTCCGGGCTCCCCGGGGCGTAGGAGTGCACCGGCTCGTTCACCGGGGCGGGGACCTGGGTCACAGCGTCCATGGAAGACATCTCCTTGTGTCCTTGAGGGGTCGTGGGCTCAGCGGGTGGGGAGGAAGGACCGCAGGAAGAAGGCCAGGTTCGCCGGCCGCTCCGCGAGACGCCGCATGAAGTACCCGTACCAGTCTGCGCCGTACGGGACGTAGATGCGCATGCGCTCGCCCTCTTCGGCCAGCCGCCGCTGCTCGGCGGTGCGGATGCCGTAGAGCATCTGGAACTCGTACGAGCCCTGCTTGCGGCCGTGGCGGTGGGCGAGGTCCTGGGCGATGGAGATCAACCGCGGGTCGTGGGAGCCGATCATCGGGTAGCCCTCGCCCGCCATCAGGATCTTCAGGCAGCGCACGTAGGCGCGGTCGACCTCGGCCTTGTCCTGGTGGGCGACGGTGGCGGGCTCCTTGTAGGCGCCCTTGACCAGGCGCACGCGGGAGCCGGCGACGGCCAGGGCGCGGGCGTCCTCCTCGGTGCGGAAGAGGTACGACTGCAGGACGGCGCCGGTGCCCGGGTGGCGCAGCCGCAGGTCGGCGAGGATCGCGAGGGTGGAGTCGACCGTGGTGTGGTCCTCCATGTCGAGCGTGACGGTGGTGCCGATCTCGCTCGCCAGGTCGGCGACGGGGCGGACGTTCTCCAGCGCGATGTCGTGGCCGCCGGCCGGCAGGGCCTGCCCGAACGCCGACAGCTTGACGGAGACCTCGGCGCGGGTGCCCAGTCCCTCGGCCTGGAGGGCCTCCAGCAGCCGCAGGTACGCGTCGCGGGTGGCGAGCGCGGTCGCCTTGTCCGTGACGTCCTCACCCAGGTGGTCGAGCGTGACCTCCAGGCCGGAGGCGGTCAGCGACCGCACGGTGTCCATGGCGGGCACCAGTTCGTCACCCGCGATGAAGCGGTTCACCACGGGACGGGTGATCGGCGCGCCCGCGACGACGCGGCGCATACGGTCGCTGCGCGAGGCGGCGAGCAGCACGGGACCCAGCACGGTCTCCTCCTGGATGAAGGGCTGCCCAGGGGGAAGGCAGCGTCGCCGTGAAATCTAGGATTCACCTACCCCGCTCGCCATCGACAGCTGTCACGCATCCGATCGGCATCCCTCATACAGATGTATGAGGGAGAATGGCGGCGTGCGCGGTGACTACCAGGAGCTGGTCGACGAGGTCTCGGCGCTGCTCGGCGCCCCGGCGACCCTGGAGGACCGCGACTTCCGGCTGATCGCCTTCGGCGCGCACGACAGCGACGACGACGGCGCCATGGACCCGGTGCGCACCCGGTCGATCCTCACCCGCCGTTCCACCGCCGAGGTCCGCTCCTGGTTCGAGCGGTTCGGCATCGCCCGCGCCACGGCCCCGGTCCGCATCCCGGCCGCCCCCGACGCCGGGGTCTTCCGGCCCCGGCTGTGCCTGCCCGTGCGGCACGGCGGCGTCGTCCACGGTTACGTCTGGCTGCTGGACACCAGCGGGCACACCGGTGCCCAGCTGGCCGCCGCCATGGCGGTCGCGGCCCGGATCGGCGCGCTGCTGGCCGCCGAGTCCCGTGCGGGCGCGGACGCCGGCCGGGCGCTGGCCGACCTCCTCGGCTCGTCCCCCGGGCCCGGCCGCACGGCCGCCCGCGAGGCGCTGCGCGCCGCGCTCGGCCCGGACGCCGACGAGGCCCACGCGGTGGTGTGCGTCCTGCCCTGGCCGGGCGGCGAGGACGGCGAGGCCCCGGGACCGCGCGGCGTGCCGGGCGCCGCCGCGCTGTGCGTGGTGCCGCCCCAGGAGAGCACGGTCGACAAGCACCGGGAGCCCCCGGTCGCGGCGCTCGCCGCGCTGGTCAGGCTGCGCTCGGCGACGATGTCGGGGCCCGCGCTCACCGCCGCCGCACGGCTGATGGAGGGCAACGGCAAGGCGGCGGAGCCGGACGCCAGGGCCGGGATCAGCACCCCGCGCCATGGACTCGCCGAACTGCCCGAGGCATGGCACGAGGCCGTCTCCGCGGCCCGCGCCGCCCGCGCCCAGCCGAGGCTCGGGCGCACCGCGGAGTGGGACGCCATCGGCCCCTACCGGATGCTGGCCGCGCTGCCCTCCGGGGCGGTGGACCCCTCGGTGCGTCCGCTCCTCGACCCCTCGCACGCCGACCTCGCACGTACCGCCGAGGTGTACCTCGACCGTGCGGGGCAGGCCGGGCGCGCCGCCGCGGAGCTCCGGATACACCGGCAGACGCTCTACTACCGGCTGTCCCGCGTCGAGCGGCTGACCGGCCTCGACCTGGACGACGGGGAGGACCGGCTGCTGCTCCACATAGCCCTCAAGACGGCCGGGCTCGGGGGCTGAAGGGACTGTTGCCGACCCGAGGGGGCACAAGTAACGTGGCGCGCGGCCAGGCGCCGCGGGGCGACCGGGCTTCGGCAGCAAGGCCCAGGGGGGCTTGATCAGTACGCGTGGGACGCGGCCGGACCGCGCGTCCGGCGCGGACACCGCGGATGGCGAACAAGGGGATCTGGAGCCGGTGACTCATTCCACGGAGGCCCACGGACGCGAACGCCCGGCGCTGTGGAGGACACCGCCTGCCGTCCCCGGCAGACCGCGCGCCGACCGCAGGCTCCTCCTCGCCGGGCTGCTGCTGGTCGTGTCACTGGCCGCCTTCACCGCGCTGTGCCTGTCGATGGCCGTCCCCATGGCCGACATGCAGGTCTACCGGGCCGAGGGCGCCGCCGTCGTGAACGGCACCGACCTGTACGGCTTCACCGTCACCGAGTGGAAGCTCCCGGCGACCTACCCGCCCTTCGCCGCGATGCTGTTCGTGCCGACGACGTGGCTGCCCGTGGCGCTGCTGAAGCCGGTCTTCATGGGCGGGAACCTGCTGCTGCTCGGGCTCCTCGCGCACCTTTCCTGCCGGGCGACGGGCTGGCCCCGCGCCCGCGGCTCGCGGTGGGTCGTGGTGCTGCTGGCCGTGGCCCTCGGGCTGTGGCTGGAGCCCGTCTTCCAGACGATGCTCTACGGCCAGATCAACCTGCTGCTCACGGTGCTCGTGCTGTGGGACCTGAGCCGGCCGGACGGCGCACGCGGCAAGGGCATCGCCATCGGCGTGGCGGCGGGCATCAAGCTCACCCCCGCGATCTTCGCCGTCTACCTGCTGCTCACCGGCCGCCGCAAGGAGGCCGCGGTCGCCGCCGCGAGCTTCGCCGGCACCGCACTGCTCGGTGCGCTCGCGCTGCCCGGCGCGACGGTCGACTACTGGACCCGCTGCCTCTTCGACACCAGCCGCATCGGCAAGGTCTGGATCGTCGACAACCAGTCGCTGCAGGGCCTCGTCGCCCGGGTGCTGCACACCGAGCACCCCGGCGCGGTGTGGGCGGCCGTCGCGCTGCTCGTGGCCTGCGCGGGGCTCGCGGTCTCGGTGCGGATGGGCCGGCTGGGCCGGGAGGCCTGGGGCGTGGTGTGCTGCGCGGTGACCGCGCTGCTCATCACACCGATCAGCTGGTCGCACCACTGGGTGTGGTGCGTGCCGATGCTGATCCTCCTCGCCGCCGAGGCGCCGCGCTGGGCGCTGCGGGTGGCCGCGGTGGTCTTCCTGGCCCGCACCCTGTGGATCGTGCCGAAGGCCGGTGACCTCGATCTGCACCTGGCGTGGTGGCTGCAGCCCTTCGCCTCCCCCTACCCCGTGCTGGGTCTGGTCTTCCTGGCCGCGGTGGCGCTCCGCTTCCGGCCCGGCTCCCCCGCGACGGCGGCGCAGACGGCGAAGGGGCGGCCGGCCCGGATCGCCCGGGTCGGCCGCCCCCAGCGGAGCGAACCGGCCGTCAGTCCTCGAGATTGACCGCGCGGGCCGAGGACGCGCCGATCTCCTCGGCGATCTCGGCCAGCACCGGCGCCGGGATGGCGGTGTCGACGGTCAGCGCGACCAGCGCCTCGCCACCCGCCTGGTCACGGGCGACCTGCATGCCCGCGATGTTGATGCCGGCCTCGCCCAGGATGCGGCCGATGGTGCCGACGACACCAGGGCGGTCGGTGTAGCGCAGGAAGCCCATGTGGTCGGCGAAGACCAGGTCCACGTCGTCGTCGCCCACGGCGACGATCTTCTGGATGTGCTTGGGGCCCGCCAGCGTGCCGGAGACGGACACCTCGGTGCCGTCCGAGAGGGTGCCCCGCACGGTGACCAGGTTGCGGTGGTCGGGCGACTCGCTGCTCGTGGTGAGACGGACCTCGACGCCGCGCTCCTGCGCGAAGAGCGGGGCGTTGACGTAGCTGACGGTCTCGTCGACGACGTCCTCGAAGACGCCCTTGAGGGCGGAGAGTTCCAGCACCTTCACGTCGTGCTGGGTGATCTCGCCGCGCACCTCGACGTCGAGGCGGACCGCGACCTCGCCCGCGAGGGCGGTGAAGATCCGGCCGAGCTTCTCGGCGAGCGGCAGGCCCGGGCGGACGTCCTCGGCGATGACCCCGCCCTGGACGTTGACCGCGTCCGGCACCAGCTCACCGGCGAGCGCGAGGCGCACCGAGCGGGCGACCGCGATGCCGGCCTTCTCCTGCGCCTCGTCGGTGGAGGCGCCCAGGTGCGGGGTGGCCACGACGTTGTCGAACTGGAAGAGCGGCGAGTCCGTGCACGGCTCCTTGGCGTACACGTCCAGGCCGGCGCCGCCCACCCGGCCCTCCTTCAGCGCGGCGAACAGCGCCTCCTCGTCCACGATCCCGCCGCGGGCGGCGTTGACGATGCGGACGTGCGGCTTGACCTTGCGCAGCGCCTCGTCCCCGATGAGCCCGACCGTCTCGGGGGTCTTGGGGAGGTGCACCGTGATGAAGTCGGAGACCTGCAGCAGCTCGTCGAGGCTGAGGATCTTCACACCCATCTGGGCGGCGCGCGCGGGCTGGATGTAGGGGTCGTACGCGACGATCTTCATCCCGAAGGCCGACATGCGCTGGGCCACCAGGGCGCCGATGCGGCCGAGTCCGACCACGCCGAGGGTCTTCTCGGCGAGCTCCACACCGGTGTACTTGTTGCGCTTCCACTCGCCCTGCTTCAGGGCCGCGTTCGCCGGGGCGATGTTGCGGGCGACGGAGATCAGCAGGCCGCACGCGAGCTCGGCGGCGGTGACGATGTTGGAGGTCGGGGCGTTGACGACCATCACGCCGGCCTTGGTGGCGGCGGAGACGTCCACGTTGTCGAGTCCGACGCCCGCACGGGCGACGACCTTGAGCTTCGAGGCGGCGGCGATCGCCTCGGCGTCCACCTTCGTGGCGCTGCGGATCAGGATGGCGTCGGCGTCGGTGATCGCGCTCAGCAGCTCGGCCCGGTCGGCGCCGTTGCAGTGCCGGATCTCGAAGTCCGGTCCGAGGGCGTCGACGGTGGCGGGCGACAGCTCTTCAGCGATGAGTACGACGGGGTTGCTCACGTGAGTCCTCACTAGTCCCAGGTCAACGGCCGCGTCCCGACGGCCGAAGGCGGTGGAGGGGAATGGCATGCCGCGTGGAAGACGCACGACGCTGTGAGCCTGACGCGCTTGTTCATGGAGTGTATCGGCGGCGGCCCCGGCATCCTGCGCCAACGTGGAAGGATCACCCGCACGAGGGTGTACGGGGTGGCCAAAGCGGCAGGTCCCGGGGGCGCGGCGCCCCCGGGACCGTGTCGACGTCGGTGCGGAGGACCTACGCCTCCTCGTCCACCCAGCTCATCAGCTTGCGCAGCTTCTTGCCGGTGGTCTCCAGCAGGTGGCTCTCGTCGGCCTTCTTGTACTCGTTGTAGCGCGGCAGGCCGGCGTTGTACTCGGCGATCCAGTTGTTGGCGAAGGAGCCGTCCTGGATCTCGCCGAGGATCTTCTTCATCTCGGCCTTGGTGGCGTCGGTGATGATGCGGGGGCCGGTGACGTAGTCGCCCCACTCGGCGGTCTCGGAGATGGACCAGCGCATCTTCTCCAGGCCGCCCTCGTACATGAGGTCCACGATGAGCTTCAGCTCGTGCAGGCACTCGAAGTACGCGATCTCCGGCTGGTAGCCGGCCTCGGTCAGGGTCTCGAAACCGGCCTTGACCAGGGCGGTGGTACCACCGCAGAGGACCGCCTGCTCGCCGAACAGGTCGGTCTCGGTCTCCTCGGTGAAGGTCGTCTTGATGACGCCGGCGCGGGTGCCGCCGATGGCCTTGGCGTAGGACAGCGTCAGCGCGAAGCCGTTCCCGGTCGCGTCCTGCTCGACGGCCGCGATGCACGGGACGCCGCGGCCCTCCTCGTACTGACGGCGCACCAGGTGGCCCGGGCCCTTGGGGGCGACCATGCACACGTCGACGCCGGCCGGGGGCTTGATGAAGCCGTAGCGGATGTTCAGGCCGTGTCCGAAGAACAGCGCGTCGCCGTCCTTCAGGTTGTCCTTGATGGACTCCTCGTAGACCCGCGCCTGGATCGGGTCCGGGACCAGGATCATGATGACGTCGGCCTCGGCGGCGGCCTCGGCGGGGGTGACCACGCGCAGGCCCTGCTCCTCGGCCTTCGCCTTGGACTTGGAGCCCTCGTGCAGGCCGACGCGCACGTCGACCCCGGAGTCGCGCAGCGACAGCGCGTGGGCGTGGCCCTGGCTGCCGTATCCGATGACCGCGACCTTGCGGCCCTGGATGATGGACAGGTCGGCGTCGTCGTCGTAGAACAGCTCGGCCACTTCGGGTCTCTCCTTGGTGATCTGGGGGGTTGCCCACACAGTACGTCCGCGGGCCGGGATCAAGTCTGGGGGTCTCGCTATGCGGTCCGGTCGAGGGCGCGCAGAGACCGGTCGGTGATCGAGCGTGCACCCCGGCCGATCGCGATCGTGCCGGACTGGACGAGCTCCTTGATGCCGAAGGGCTCCAGCATCTTCAGCATGGCCTCGAGCTTGTCGGCGCCGCCGGTGGCCTCGATGGTGACCGCCTCGGGCGAGACGTCCACGGTCTTGGCGCGGAACAGCTGGACGATCTCCACGATCTGGGAGCGGGACTCGTTGTCGGCGCGCACCTTCACCAGGACCAGCTCGCGCTGGACGGCGGCGGAGGGCTCCAGCTCGACGATCTTCAGGACGTTCACCAGCTTGTTCAGCTGCTTGGTGACCTGCTCCAGCGGGAGCTCCTCGATCACGTTCACCACGATGGTGATGCGGGAGATGTCGGCGTGCTCGGTGGTGCCGACGGCGAGGGAGTCGATGTTGAAGCCGCGGCGGGAGAACAGGGCGGTGATCCTGGCCAGGACACCGGGCTTGTTCTCCACCAGGACGGAGAGCGTGTGCTTGGACATGTCGCGTCGTTCCTCTGCTTCTCTCTCGGTCCTCAGTCGTCCGCGGCGTCGCCGAAGTCGGGGCGGACGTCGCGGGCGGCCATGATCTCGTCGTTGGAGGTGCCGGCGGCGACCATCGGCCACACCATGGCGTCCTCGTGGACGATGAAGTCCACGACCACCGGGCGGTCGTTGATCGCGTTGGCCTTCTCGATGACCTCGTCCAGCTCGTCGGGCGACTCGCAGCGCAGGCCCACGCAGCCCATCGCCTCCGACAGCTTCACGAAGTCCGGGACCCGGGTGCCGGGCGCCGGGGTCTGGCTGACGCCCTGCTGGGAGCCGCGGCCCGCGTTGGTCTTACCGGCGTGCAGGACGGTGTTGGAGTAGCGCTCGTTGTAGAAGAGCGACTGCCACTGCCGGACCATGCCGAGGGCGCCGTTGTTGATGATGGCGACCTTGATCGGGATGTTGTTCAGCGCGCAGGTGACCAGCTCCTGGTTGGTCATCTGGAAGCAGCCGTCGCCGTCGATCGCCCACACGGTCGTACCGGGCCGGCCGGCCTTGGCACCCATGGCGGCGGGCACGGCGTACCCCATCGTCCCGGCGCCGCCGGAGTTGAACCAGGTGTTGGGCCGCTCGAAGGAGATGAACTGCGAGGCCCACATCTGGTGCTGGCCGACGCCGGCCGCGAAGAGGGTGCCCTCCGGGGCCAGCTCGCCGATCCGCTGGATGACCTGCTGCGGGGACAGGCTGCCGTCGGCGGGCAGGTCGTACCCGAGCGGGTAGGTGTCGCGCAGGCCGCTCAGCAGCTTCCACCAGTCCGCGTAGTCCCCGCGGCGGCCGGCGTCGTGGTCGGCCTGGACGGCGACGATCAGGTCGGCGATGACCTCGCGGGCGTCACCGACGATCGGCACGTCGGCCACGCGGTTCTTGGAGATCTCGGCCGGGTCGATGTCGGCGTGGACGATCTTGGCGTACGGGGCGAAGGAGTCGAGCTTGCCGGTGACGCGGTCGTCGAAGCGGGCGCCCAGGGTGACGATCAGGTCGGCCTTCTGCAGGGCCGCGACGGCGGAGACCGAGCCGTGCATGCCGGGCATGCCGACGTGCTGGGGGTGGCTGTCGGGGAACGCGCCCAGCGCCATCAGCGTGGTGGTGACCGGGGCGCCGGTCAGCTCGGCCAGGATGCGCAGTTCGCCGGTGGCGCGGGCCTTGAGGACGCCGCCGCCGACGTACAGCACGGGGCGCTTGGCCTCGTTGATCAGGCGGGCGGCCTCGCGGATCTGCTTGGCGTGCGGCTTGGTGACCGGGCGGTAGCCGGGCAGGTCGGTGGCGGGCGGCCAGGAGAACGTGGTCTGCGCCTGCAGCGCGTCCTTGGCGATGTCGACCAGGACCGGGCCGGGGCGGCCGGTGGACGCGATGTGGAAGGCCTCGGCGATGGTGCGCGGGATCTCGTCCGCGTTGGTGACGAGGAAGTTGTGCTTGGTGATCGGCATCGTGATGCCGCAGATGTCCGCCTCCTGGAAGGCGTCGGTGCCGATCGCCTTGGAGGCCACCTGGCCGGTGATCGCGACGATGGGGACCGAGTCCATGTGGGCGTCGGCGATCGGGGTGACCAGGTTGGTCGCGCCCGGGCCCGAGGTCGCCATGCAGACGCCGACCTTGCCGGTGGCCTGCGCGTAGCCGGTGGCGGCGTGGCCGGCCCCCTGCTCGTGCCGGACGAGGACGTGGCGCACCTTGGAGGAGTCCATGAGCGGGTCGTACGCGGGGAGGATCGCACCACCCGGAATGCCGAACACGGTGTCCGCGCCGACCGCCTCGAGAGAGCGGATGAGGGACTGGGCGCCCGTGACGCGCTCGGCGGGAGTGGGCTGCGGCGCGGCGCCGCGGGCCCGCGGCTGCGGGTGGTGGGCCCCGGTGGCCTGCTCGGTCATCTGGTTCTCATCTCTCAGGAGGGTGAGGGTGGAGAGGGCGGTATGTCTGGATCCCAGGCAACAAAAAACCCCCCGTGCCGGCAGGCAAGCGAGGGGAGCGCGTCGGTGCGTTCCACGAGGCGGTCAGGGGCCCCGGGTCAGCCGACGCGCTTTCCAAGTACGAGAATTCGGGTGCGCATGGGACTGACCTTCCTCCTCGCCTGCGGGGAGTGTCAAGCGGGTGGGACGGGCGTCTCATTATTTGAGCGTAGCTCCTCCGTCTTCCGTGTGCCGCGCACGGAGATCCGGGTGCTGTTCAGCGGGACCGGCCCGCCGGGCACGGGATAGCTCCCGCGGGTCAGCGAGCTGCGCAGCCGGTGCTCGTCCAGCGGCCCCGAGAACGCCATGCCCTGACCATGGGTGCAGTCCATCTCGCGCAGCGCCAGCACCTGCTCCGGACGGTCCACGCCCTCGGCCACCGAGCGGATCCCGAGGTCCGCGGCGATGCGCAGCAGCCCGGCGGTGATCTTCCGGAGGCGCGGTGACTCCACGAGGCCCTCGGTGAGCCCGCGGTCCAGTTTCAGCACGTCGACGGGGAGCCGACGCAGCGCGTCCATGGGCGCGTAGCCGCTGCCGAAGCCCTCCAGGGCGATGCGCACCCCGAGCCGGTTGAGCGCGGTGAGCCGCCGCTCCAGCTCGTCCAGGGAGATCCGCGGATCCTGGTCGGCGATCTGCAGGACGAGGGAGTCCGGCGGCAGCCCGTGCCGTTCGAGCAGCGCCTCGACGTCCTTGGTGGGCAGCTCGCGGTGCATCAGGCGCCGGGTGGACAGCCGTACGGCGACGGGCACCGGGCAGCCCGCGGCATGGCGCAGCGCGGCCTGCCCGACCGCCTCCTCCAGCAGCCAGCGGGCCAGTTGCGCGGTGCGGTCGGTGTCCTCGGCGACCCGGAGGAACTCGGCGGGGGTGAAGAGGATGCCCTGCGCGGAACGCCAGCGGGCCTGCGCCTCGACCGCCGCCACCTCGCCGCTGCCGAGGTCGACCACGGGCTGGTGGAGCAGGGCGAACTCGCCGTCCCGCAGGGCGGTGCGCAGCCGTCCCGCGAGCTCGGCGCGGCGCACGACCTCGGCCTGCATCGCGGGCGCGTACATCTCGACCCGGCCCTTGCCGGCCTGCTTGGCCCGGTACATCGCCAGGTCGGCGTTGCGCAGCAGCTCGCCGGCGCTGACCCCGGGGTCGGCGAAGGCCACCCCGATGCTGGCGGCCACCCGGACCTCGGTGCCGTCCACCCGGTAGGGCTCGGACAGCGCGGCGCGGAGCCGGTCGGCCACCTCGTGGACCTGGTACTCGCGCAGATGGCGGTCGGCGCTGGTGCCGCAGATGAGGGCGGCGAACTCGTCGCCGCCCAGGCGCGCGGCGGTGTCGCCGGCGCGCACCGAGTCCTGCAGGCGTCGCGCGGCCTGGACGAGCAGCTCGTCGCCGGCCTGGTGGCCGACGGTGTCGTTGACCGCCTTGAAGCCGTCCAGGTCGATGAAGAGCACCGCGGTGGTGCCGGTGTCGCCGTCGCCGGCCCGGCGGCCACCGATCGCCTGGCGGATCCGTTCGGTGAACAGGGCCCGGTTGGGCAGGTCGGTGAGCGGGTCGTGCTCGGCGTTGTGCTGCAGCTGGGCCTGGAGCCGGACCCGTTCGGTGACGTCGCGGCTGTTGAAGATCAGGCCGCCCTGGTGGCGGTTGACGCTCGACTCCACGTTGAGCCAGCTGCCGTCCCCGTGCCGTATGCGGCACTCGATGCGGGTGGCGGGTTCCTCGGCCGCGTGGGCGGCCAGGAAGCGCCGCACCTCGTGCACCACCCGGCCCAGGTCGTCGGGATGGATGTGGGTGGCGAACTCGGTGCCGACCCACTCCTCCGGGTCGCAGCCGTACACGCCCTTGGCGGCGGGGCTGACGTAGCGCAGCGCGCCGGTCGGCGAGGCGATCATGATGACGTCGCTGGAGCCCTGCACGAGGGACCGGAAGTGGTTCTCCTTCTGGGCCAGCTCCTGGGTGAGGGCCATGTTGTCGAGCAGCATGATGCCCTGCCGCACGACCAGGGCGAGCACGACGGTGCAGCCGGTCAGGAGCACCACCCGGTCGCTCTTGCGGCCGTCGATGACGTTGTAGAGGATCCCGAGCACGCAGACCGCGGCGGCCAGGTACGGGGTCAGGGCCGCCAGCGAGCCGCTCACCCGGCGGCCCTGCTCCTGCTGCCGTCGCGCCGTCCCCCGCTCGGGCGTGCCCGGCTCGGCCGTGGCGCGTTCACCGACCCAGGGGGCGTAGGCGAGCAGCATGCTGCCGGCGAACCACCCGGCGTCCAGGATCTGGCCGGAGCTGTAGTGCTCGCGCAGCAGGGGCGAGGTGAACAGCGCGTCGCACAACACGGTGAGGGCGAGCGAGGCGATGGCGGTGTTCACCGCGGCCCGGTTGGCCGAGGACCGCCGGAAGTGCAGCGCCAGCACCATGCTCACCAGCATGATGTCCAGCAGGGGGTAGGCCAGGGACAGGGCGATGCGCGCGGTGCTGCGGCCCTCCCACAGGGCCGTCTGGGCCAGGGCGAGGGTCCAGGAGAGCGTCAGCAGGGAGCCGCCGATGAGCCAGGCGTCCAGCCCGAGGCAGACCCAGCCGGCCCGGGTGACCGGCCGTTTGGCGAGCACCAGCAGCCCGATGATCGCGGGAGGTGCGAAGAGCAGGAAGCAGAAGTCGGCGACCGAGGTGCGCGGCACGTCGTCGCGCAGCACGACCTCGTACCAACCCCAGATGCCGTTGCCGAGCGCCACCATGGCGGAGGAGACGGCGAACAGCGCCCACGCGGGGCGGTAGCGGTCGTCGGCCGCCTTGCGGACGTACACCAGACAGGAGACGGCAGCGGCCAGCGCGGCCGCGGAGAGGCCGAAGTCGCCCATGACGACGGCCAGCCCCCTGGAGCCCCAGCCGAGGGTTGCCCCGATGGCGTAGCCGCCGCAGAGCACGGCCAGCAGCATCTGGGGCAGCAGGCCGGAGCGGCTGCCCGGCGCGGAGGCCTGCGAGAGGACCGCACCGGGCGCGCTCACGGTGTCGTCCCGTGGAACCGTGAGCGTCCCCGGCACGGTGTGCCGTGGTCCAGCGTCGGATGCTCTCTCCATTGGCCGTGCATCGCCCGTCGCCCCCCATCAAGTGCCGAGTCGTCCCACGCCCGTTCGCGGCTCGCCGAGCCACGCCGGTCGTGTTCCCCCAGTGCGGGACGATACACCAGTTCAGTCACTCAGGGACATAGTTCCTCTACACAGCGTGACCACGCGTAGCGCCCTGCCCCACGCGTGGGGCACCCGGTGCCAGGACGTGTGGTGCGGGTGCTCAGGTGGTCAGGACGACGTTCGTGAGGTCCTGGCCGGCCGCGAAGCGGCCCAGTTGCTCGCGGAGCAGCCGCTTGGCCCTGGGCAGGAAGGCGGAGGTGCTGCCGCCGACGTGCGGACTGACCAGGACGCCCGGCGCGTGCCACAGCGGGTGCCCCGGAGGAAGCGGTTCCGGATCGGTGACATCGAGTGCCGCCAGGAGACGGCCTGCCTCCAGCTCCGCGAGGAGCGCCTTGGTGTCCACCACGGGCCCGCGGGCCACGTTCACCAGCAGGGCCCCGTCCTTCATCCCGGCCAGGAACCGCGCGTCGGCCAGATGGCGGGTGTCCGGGGTGAGCGGGGTCGACAGGACGACCACGTCCGCCCGCGGCAGCAGCCGGGGCAACTCCCCCAGGGCGTGCACCGGGCCGTGCGGGGAGCGCCGGGCCAGCCGCGCGACCCGGGTGACGTGGCATTCGAACGGGGTGAGCCGGTCCTCGATGGCGGCGCCGATCGAGCCGTAGCCGACGATGAGCACCTGCTTGTCGGCGAGGGCGGGGTAGAAGCCGGCGTGCCACTCCTCGGCGTCCTGGCCGCGCACGAAGCGGGGGATGCCGCGCAGGGCCGCCAGGGTGAGGGCGACGGCCAGTTCGGCGGTGCTCGCCTCGTGCACCCCGCGGGCGTTGCACAGCCGCACCCCCTGGGGGAGCTGCCGGAGGTACGGCGTGACGTGGTCGACACCCGCGCTGAGGGTCTGCACGACCCTGACCCCGGACATGCGGGGCAGCGGACGGCCGGCGACCTCCGGACCCTTCATGTAGGGCACCACGTAGAACGCGGCGTCGGCGGGGTCGGCCGGGAACTCGTCGCCCCCGTCCCAGAAGAGGTAGTCGAGTCCGGCGGGGAGCCCTTCGACGTCCTGCGCGGGGATCGGGAGCCAGACCGTGGGGCGGTGGTTCCGGGTGATGTCAGCCATGGTCAGGAGGCTATGGCACAGTGGGGCGGCGCGAGAGGTCAGCGGAGGTCAGCCAGGTGGAGCGCAGGACGGTCGGATCGGCGGCTCTGGAGGTGGGCGCCGTCGGTCTGGGATGCATGCCGATGAGCTGGGCCTACACGGCGTCCCGGCAGGAAGGCGAATCGTCACTGCGGGCCGTGCACGCGGCGGTCGACCGCGGCACGACACTGCTGGACACCGCCGACATGTACGGGCCGTTCACCAACGAGCTGCTGCTGGGGCGGGTGCTGAGGGAGCGTCGGCGGGAGGTCTTCGTCTCCACCAAGTGCGGACTGCTCGTCGGCGAGCAGCACCTGGTGGCCAACGGCCGCCCCTCGTACGTGAAGCGGGCCTGCGACGCCTCGCTGCGGCGGCTGCAGACCGATGTGATCGACCTCTACCAACTGCACCGCGCCGACCCCGAGGTCCCCGTCGAGGAGACGTGGGGCGCGATGGCGGAACTGGTGGCGGCCGGCAAGGTGCGCGCGCTGGGGTGGTGCGCGGTGGGCGCCCGGGCGGCACGGCGCGCGGGTGCGGGCATATACGACGAGACGCTGCGGCAGTTGCGCCGCGCCCAGCAGGTCTTCCCGGTGAGCTGCGTGCAGGCCGAGCTGTCGGTGTGGTCGCCCGAGGCGCTGGCCGAGCTGCTGCCCTGGTGCAGGCAGCGCGGGGTCGGCTTCATGGCCGCGATGCCGCTCGGCAACGGCTTCCTGACGGGCACCCTCACCCCCGGCCAGGGCTTCGAGCCGGACGACGTACGGGCCCGCCACCCCCGCTTCACGGCCGAGATGATGGCCGCCAACCAGCCGATCGTCGCGGGGCTGCGCCGGGTCGCCGAGGTGCACGGGGCGACGCCCGCGCAGGTCGCGCTGGCCTGGGTGCTGGCCCAGGGACCGCAGGTCGTGCCGATCCCCGGCGCGAAGCAGCAGCGGTGGACGGTGGAGAACGCCGGGGCCGCGGAACTGCGGCTGACCGAGGAGGACTTCGCGGAGATCGCCGCGCTGCCGCCGGCGCGGGGCTCCTGGGACTGAGGGCAACGGCCGGGACGGGCGGGGCCGGAGGGACCCCCGTGGCGACAAGGCCGCGCTGCACCTTGGACGGGCCCGGAGCCGGGCGGCGCCGGAAACCGACGTCGTACGGCGGGAACCCCGAACGGCCGGGCGGTGTAGTGAGGGATGTGATGTTCTTGGAGTCCGAGCCGGACAACCCCCGGGAGGGAAGCGTGGGACGCCGTGCCGCCGTCGTGACCGCCGCGCTGGCCAGTGCCGCGCTGCTCGCCACCGGATGCTCCTCGGACGGTGGTGCCGCGCCCGCTCCCCCGGCCTCCTCCTCTTCCGCCACGAAGTCGGCGCCGGCCCCCGGCGGCAGTGAGGGGCCCGCGGCGCCGGCGAAGGGCACGGCGGAGGTGACCGGCACGGTCGCGACCGGGCTCACCACCCCGTGGGGCGTGGCCGCGCTCGCGGAGGGCGATCTGCTGGTGGCCTCCCGGGACACCGGAAGGATCGTCCGGGTCGCCGCGGACGGCGGCCGTACGACCGTCCTCGGCACGGTGCCCGGGGTCTCCTCCGGCGGCGAGGGCGGCCTGCTGGGGCTCGCCGTCTCGCGGGACTTCGCCACCGACCACATGGTGTACGCGTACTTCACCACCGACTCGGACAACCGCATCGCGCGCATGCTCTACGACCCGGCGAAGCCCGCCGGGGAACAACTGGGCGCGCCGGACACCATCCTGCGCGGCATCCCGCACGGCGCCATCCACAACGGCGGGCGGATCGCCTTCGGCCCCGACGGCATGCTCTACGCGGGCACGGGCGAGAGCGGCGAACGGGGCCTGGCGCAGGACAAGAAGTCCCTGGGCGGCAAGATCCTGCGGATGACCCCGGACGGCGAGCCCGTGCACGGCAACCCCGAGGCGGACTCCGTCGTCTACTCCTACGGGCACCGCAACGTGCAGGGTCTGGCCTGGGACGGCCAGGGGCGGCTGTGGGCCTCGGAGTTCGGGCAGGACACCTGGGACGAGCTCAACCTGATCGAGCCGGGCAGGAACTACGGCTGGCCGGTCGTGGAGGGCCTCGCCCACCGCGACGGCTACGCGGACCCGGTCGCGCAGTGGCGCACGGACGACGCCTCGCCCAGCGGCATCGCCTACGCGGACGGCTCGATCTGGATGGCCTCGCTGCGCGGCGCCCGCCTGTGGCGGATCCCCCTGGCCGGTACGAAGGCCGCGGCCGACCCGCAGGCCTTCCTCGTCGGCACGTACGGGCGGCTGCGCACCGTCCTCGCCGATCCGGACGGCGGGCTGCTGCTGACCACCAGCAACACCGACGGCCGCGGCGAGCCCCGCAAGGGCGACGACCGGATCCTGCGGCTGCGGGTGAGCTGACCGACGACACCTTGGGGGGTGCGATGTTCAACGCGCTGGACGAGCTGTTCGCTCCGGGCCGCAGGCACGCCGAGGACGAACGCAACCGCCTGGAGCTCGTGCGGGACGAGGAGGGCGACGCGGATCCCGGCCGGGGCCCGGTCGACCTCGACTCGGGCGCCGTCCTGATACGTCCGCCGCGCGCCGGCGGTCAGGCCCACCGGCCCGCGGTGCGGGGTTCAGCCCGGCTGCCCGGCGAACAGCCGCAGCCGGTGGGCGAGCGCGGCCGCCTCGCCGCGGCCCGAGACGCCCAGCTTGGCGAGGATGTTGGAGACGTGCACGCTGGCGGTCTTCGGTGAGATGAAGAGTTCCTCGGCGATCCGGCGGTTGGTGTAGCCGGCGGCGACCCGGCGCAGTACCTCGCGTTCGCGCGCGGTCAGCCCGAAGGGCTCGGGTTCCCCGGCCGCTTCGGGGGCGGCGGCCTCCGGTTCGTCCAGCGCGAGCCGGCCGCGGCGGGCGAGCAGCCGGACGGCCTCGCGCAGCGGGACGGCACCGAGGGAGTCGGCGACCTCGCACGCCAGGCGCAGCAGGGCGGCCGCACGCTCGCGGGCGCCGGGATCGTGCCGCGCGAGCAGGGTCTCGGCGAGCCGCAGCCGTACCAGGGCGAGCGGGTAGGGGCGGTCGAGGGCGGCGTAGGCCTCCTCGGCGGCGGCCCAGGGACCGGGGTCGGTGCTCCCGTCGGCGCGCAGCAGTTCGGCCTCGACCAGCAGGGCGTGGGCGGCCCACACCGGGGACAGCCGGGGCAGCCGCCCCGCCGCCTTGCGGATGAGGGCGAGCATCGCGGGCCGGCCGGCCTCCGCGCCGGGCAGCCCGAGGGCGTCCGCCTCCAGGGCCGCCGCGGTGTGCAGCATGGGCCAGGCGTAACGGTGGAACGCGGGCGGGAACCCGGCTTCGAGGGCCGTCATCACCGCGGCGCGGGCCTCCAGGAAGCGTCCGCGCCCGGCGGCGACGGCGATGGTCAGATGGCGCAGCGGCAGGGTGTTCTGCGGCTGGTGGTCCTGCGGGCCCAGGTGGTCCCGGGCGGCGGCGACCTCGGCCTCGGCGCGGTCGTACTCCCCGCGCAGCACGGCGAGGTGGGCCAGCAGCGTCGCCGCCCAGCCGAGGTACAGGGCGTGGTTGGTGTTCTCCCGGCCGCGGACGGCGACCTCGGCGGCCTCGTCCCAGCGGCCGAGGGCGAGCAGCGATTCGGCCTGGTTGGCGGAGGCGAAGGTGGCTCCGTCGCGCAGCCCGTGGCGGGTGGCGCTCTCCACGCCCCTGCGGGCCACCGCGATCGCCTCCTCCGAGCGGCCCACGGACTCCAGCAGGGCGGCGAGGTTGGCGTCGGTGTTCACCGTGAGGTTGCCGTACCGGGCGGCGGCGGCCCGTTCTCGGGCCGCCTCCAGTTCGGCGATGCCGGCCGCGGTGTCACCCGAGTCGGCGAGGAGGATGCCGAGGGTGACCCGGGCGTGGAGCTCGGTCTCCTCGGCGCCGACCAGCCGGGCCAGTTCGATGGCGCGCTCGGCCGTGGTGATGCTGTCCGGCCCCGGGTCGTGCATCATGTCCCAGCCGGCCGCGCTCTCCAGCACCTCGGCGTGGACCGGTGACGGCGGCAGCCCGCGGACGAGTTCCTGGGCCTCGGCGATCTCCGCCCAGCCGTCGCCGCGGCCCATGGCGACCATCAGCCGGGAGCGCTGGATCCAGAACCACGCGGCGCGCAGCGGGTTGCTGCCGGAGCGCTCCAGCAGGCGCAGCGCGCGCTTGGTGACCTCGTAGGCGCCCTCGCGGTCGGCGCTGAGGCGGGCGGCCACGGTCGTCTCGGCGAGCAGGTCCATGTACTGCAGGGGCTTGCTGCCCGGGTCGCAGCCGCACGGGGGGAACACCTCGACGTAGTCGACGGGGCGCAGCTCCTCGCGGACGTCCGCGGGCGTGTCGTCCCACAGCTCCAGGGCGCGTTCGAGCAGCCGGTGCTGTTCGGCGTAGGCGTGCCGGCGTCGCGCCTCGACGGAGGCGCTCAGCACCGCGGGCAGCGCCTTGGCGGGCTCGTGGGCGTGGTACCAGTAACTGGCCAGCCGGGCGGGGAGTTCGTCGGCGGGCACCAGAGCGGGGTCGGCCTCCAGGGCCTGCGCGTAGCGGCGGTTGATGCGGCTGCGCTCGCCCGGCAGCAGGTCGTCGCCGACGGCCTCGCGGACCAGCGAGTGCCGGAAGCGGTAGCCGTCGCCGTCGTCGGTGGGCAGCAGGATCTTGGCGCCGACGGCCGAACGCAGGGCCTCGATGAGTTCGTCCTCGCCGAGCCCGGCGACGGCTTCCAGCAGCCGGTACTCGACGGCGGAGCCGCCCTCGGCGACGACGCGCGCGACGCGCTGCGCGGTCTCGGGCAGTGTCTCGACGCGGACCAGCAGCAGGTCGCGCAGGCTGTCGCTGAGCCCGGTGCGGCAGCCCTGGGTGATGCTGCAGGCGAGTTCCTCGACGAAGAAGGGGTTGCCGTCGGAGCGGCTGAACACCCGGTCGACCAGGGTCGGGGCGGGCTCGGAGTCGAGGATCCCGGCGACCTGGGCGCGGACCTCGGCGCGGTTGAAGCGGGCCAGTTCCAGCCGCGCGACGGAACGCATCCGGTCGAGTTCGGCGAGGAAGGGCCGCAGCGGGTGCCGACGGTGGATGTCGTCGGAACGGTACGTGGCCAGGACGACGAGCCGGCCGCGGGAGAGCGAACGCAGCAGGTAGCCGAGGAGTTCGCGGGTCGAGCGGTCGGCCCAGTGCAGGTCCTCCAGCGCGACGACGAGCGTGCGTTCCTCCGACAGCCGCTCCAGCAGCCGCGAGGTGAGCTCGAAGAGCCGGGCGCGGCCGTGCTCGTCGCGCTGGTCGGCGAGGGGGTCGGGGCCGTCCGTGCCGCCGAGCCCGGGCAGCAGGCGGGCGAGTTCGGCCTCGCTGCCGGCGGCCGCGGCGACCAGTTCGTCGCCGAGCCGGCGGTGCAGGGCGCGCAGGATCGTCGCGACGGGGGCGAAGGGCAGTCCGTCCGCGCCGATCTCCACGCAGGCGCCGACGGCGGTCATGGTCGCCGGTCCGTCCTGGGCCGCGGCGAGGAACTCCTCCACGAGCCGGGTCTTGCCGACGCCTGCCTCGCCGCCGATCACCAGCGCCTGCGGCTCGCCCGCGTGGGCGCGGGCGAGCGCGGAGGTGAGGCGGGTCAGTTCGCGGCTGCGTCCGACGAACACCGGGCTGACCGACTGGTTCTGCACGGTCCCGAGCATCGCACGGGGCCCTGACGGCGCGGTACCGGTTTGCACCGGCACCACGGTGCTCATCCGGCGGCCCGCAGCCGGCGGGAGAGCCGGCCGGCCCTCCTTCCGTGCCACCTTCCCCCGTCCTGGCCGGCGGCGGTCACGCGGGCGCCGCCGGACTCGCGGGCGGCCTGCCGCGCGGCCCGGCGGGCCTGGTCGGCCTGGCGGGCCAGCCGGTACTCGGCGGCCTCGCGCAGCAGCTGCTCCGCCCTTTCGCGGCCCAGCAGTTCGTGTGGGTACATCGTTGCTCCTCGGGTCCGGGACCGATGGTCCGGAGTCTTCTTCTCCGTGCCATCAGCCTCGTCCCCGAGGGGGGTGGGCCACATCGGGCAACCGCCCATGCTTGAAGGGTGCGGATGCCTTAGGCCGCGCGGCGAAGCGCCCAGGTCCCCGGGGCGACCGCGCGGCCCCTCCTCAGGGGGCTCGGACGCCTCGGCCTCAGGTGCCTCGGCGGGTTCCTCAGCCGCCGGTCGAGACCGGGGCCTCGGCCACGCTCGGCAGGCCGCCGAAGAGGTCGAACCACGTTCCGGCCGCGACGAACAGCCCGAGGACGCCGAGGGCGAGACCGCCCCAGGCGACCGCGCGCACCCAGGGCGCGGCGTTCCGTCCGGCGAGGAGCACGGCGCCGAGGACGACGAGGGCGACCAGCGCGCAGACGCCGTTGACGACGGCGGTGGTGTGCCAGGGGGCGCCGTATATCTGCTCGATCTGCTGGGCGGCGGTGCCGGAGGAGGCGTGGATCTGCCCGACGAGCTGCCGCCGCTCGGCCAGTACGGTGCCCAGCCAGGTGCCGGTGAGGGACGCGAGGCCGAGGGCGGCGCCGACGACGGCCGCGGCGCCCGGGACGACCGCGGGGGTGGAGGCGTCCGCCGCCTCCGGGGTGCCGGTGGCGTCGCTCTGCTCGGCCGCGTCGACGTCGTCGGCCTCTTGGCGGGCCTCGGCCTCTTCGCGGGCTTCGGAGTCTTGCGGGTCTTCGCGTCGGCCGGGCTCGTCGAGGGCCTGCGGCTGGTCGGCCGTCGTGGGTTCGGCGCCGGGGGCGGTCGCGGGATGCGCGCCGTCGTCACCGGTTCGGTCGCGCTCGGCGTCCGCGGCGAGGTCGCCGGCTGCCGCCTCGTGGGTCTTGGTGGTCTCCATGGGCGGCAACCGTACGGTCACATTCTGAGAGCCTTCTGAGAACCGGGCTCCTCCACGGCGACGGGCGTGCGCTGCCCCACTGGGCCCTCGATGCAGATCCGCGGCAGCCGGCGTTCCAGCCACCGGGGCAGCCACCAGTTCCAGTCGCCCATCATGTGCATCAGCGCCGGTACGAGCAGGGTCCGCAGGACGAAGGCGTCGAGCGCGACGGCAGCCGCCAGGCCGATGCCGAACATCGCGATCACGCGGTCGCCGCTGAGCACGAAGGCGAGGAAGACGGAGATCATGATGACCGCGGCGGAGTTGATCACGCGGCTGGTCTCGGCGAGGCCCACCCGGACCGCACGGCGGTTGTCGCGGGTCTCGCGCCACTCCTCGTACATGCGGCTGACGAGGAAGACCTGGTAGTCCATGGAGAGCCCGAACAGTACCGAGACCATGATCACCGGTAGGAAGGGCTCGATCGGTCCGGCCGCTCCCAGCCCCAGCAGTTCGCTCCCCCAGCCCCACTGGAAGATCGCGACCACGATGCCGAAGGAGGAGGCGACGGCGACGACGTTCATGACCGCGGCCTTGATCGGGATGCCGAAGCTGCGGAAGGCCAGCAGCAGGAGCACGCAGCCCAGCCCGATGACCGAGCCCACGAAGAGCGGCAGCTTGCCGACGATCACCGAGGCGAAGTCCGCGTAGCCCGCGGTGACACCGCCGACGTACACCTCGAGGGAGGTGCCCTCGGTCGCCTCCGGGATGACGTCCTCGCGCAGGTGCGTGACGAGCCGGTCGGTGGCCTGGTCCTGCGGGGAGGTGGTCGGGACGACGTCGATGACGTCCAGCCCGCTGCCGTGCTGTGCCTGCTCCTTGTGCACCGCGGCGACGCCCTCGGTGCGCCCGAGGTCGGCGGTGAGTTGCTCCAGGGCCGCCCGGTCGGCGGCGTCGCCGGACTTGGCGACCAGTTGCAGCGGGCCGTTGAAGCCCGGGCCGAAGCCCTCGGAGAGCAGGTCGTACGCCTGGCGGGTGGTGGTGCCCGCGGCGCTGTTGCCCTGGTCGGAGGCGCCCAGGTGGAGGGAGGTCGTGGGCAGGGCCAGCGCGAGCATGACGACGGCGGCGACCGCGCCGAGGACCTTGGGGTGCCGTTCGACGAAGGCGGACCAGCGGGCGGCGAACCCGGTCGGCAGTTCGGGCGACGGGCCGTGCTCGACCAGCCGGCGCCGTTCCCGACGGCTGAGCGCCTTCATGCCGATGGCACCCAGCAGTGCGGGCAGCAGCGTCACCGAGGCGGCGACGGTGAGCATCACGGTGAGGGAGGCGGCGATCGCCACGCCGTTGAGGAACGACAGCCGCAGGATCAGCATGCCGAGCAGGGCCACGCAGACCGTGCCGCCGGCGAAGACCACCGCCCTGCCGGTGGTGGCGACCGCCTTCTCGGCGGCCTCCCGCACCGGCAGGCCCTGCTTGAGGCCCCTGCGGTGGCGGGTGACGATGAACAGGGCGTAGTCGATGCCGACGCCCAGGCCGATGAGCAGGCCGAGCATCGGGGCGAAGTCGGCGACCCTGATCAGGTGGCCGAGCAGTTGGATCGTCATGTACGCGGTACCGACGCTGACCAGCGCGGTGACGATCGGCATGAACATCGCGAAGAGCGAGCCGAAGGCCACCAGCAGCACCACGGCCGCGACGGCGACGCCCACGACCTCGCTCATGTGCCCGCCGCCGCCCTCGGTCAGCGCGATGGCGCCGCCGCCCAGGGCGACCTGCGTGTTGTCGTCGGCGGCGGCCCTGGCCGTGTCGACGACCTTCTGCACCTGACCGGCCTGCAGGTCGTCCGAGGGCCTGTCGAACACCACGGTCGCGTAGGCGGTGTGCCCGTCCTGGCTGATCTGCGTGGCGCCCTCGGTGCTGTAGGGGCTGGTCACCGAGGCGACGCCGGGGAGCCCGGCCACCTCGTCCAGCGTGCCGGTCAGCCGTTCCCTGACGGACGCGACACCGACGGTGCCCTTGTCGGTGTGCCAGACGATGGTGTCGCTGTCGCCCGCCGAGCCCGGGAAGGCCTCCTTCAGCAGGGCGGTGGCCTTGCTGGAGTCGGTGCCCTTGATGTCGTAGTCGTTGGAGTACGCGGAACCGGCGAGCAGGGCGGCCGTGGAGAGGCCGAGCAGGGCGACGAGCCACAGCAGGACGACGGCGAGACGACGGTCGAGGCACCAGCGGGCGAGTGCAGCCATTGCTCTCCCTGGGATTGCGCGGATCTTTCAGGCCGGGGAAGAGCCCGCAAAGAACACAACACGTACGTCCTCGACTGAACCAGGAAGAAGAGATCGTTGGCCGCGTTCGTGCGCTTAATCACATATCGCCCGGGGAATTTATGTCGCCCTTACACGCCACGGACCTGCGGCGACGCCGAAGGGCGGGCCCCCTGACCGGGAGTCCGCCCCTCGTATGCCGGCCGGCCGCGCCGGCCGCCGGATCAGCCCTGGACGCCCAGCTTCTCCAGCACGAGCTCGCGCACGCGCTTGGCGTCGGCCTGACCGCGGGTGATCTTCATGACGGCGCCGATGAGCGCGCCCGCCGCCGCGAGGTTGCCACCGCGGATCTTGTCCGCGACGGCGGCGTTGGCCGCGATGGCCTCGTCGACGGCGGCGCCGAGCGCGCCCTCGTCCGAGACGACCTTCAGACCGCGCTTGTCGACGACCTCGTCCGGCTCGCCCTCACCGGCCAGCACGCCCTCGATGACCTGGCGGGCCAGCTTGTCGTTGAGCGAGCCCTCGGCCACCAGCGCCGCCACCCGGGCCACCTGGACCGGGGTGATGGGCAGCGCGGACAGTTCCACGCCGTCCTCGTTGGAGCGGCGGGCCAGCTCGCCCATCCACCACTTGCGCGCGGAGGCCGAGTCGGCCCCGGCCTCGATGGTGGCGACGATCGGGTCGATCGCGCCCGCGTTGAGCACCGACTGCATCTCGTGGTCCGAGATGCCCCAGTCCTCCTGGAGGCGCATCCGGCGCACCCGCGGGAGCTCCGGCAGGCCGCCCCGCAGCTCCTCGACCCACTCGCGGGCCGGCGCCACCGGGACGAGGTCGGGCTCCGGGAAGTACCGGTAGTCCTCCGCCTCCTCCTTGATGCGGCCGGAGGTGGTGGAGCCGGTGTCCTCGTGGAAGTGCCGGGTCTCCTGGACGATCGTGCCGCCGGAGGAGAGCACGGCCGCGTGCCGCTGGACCTCGAAGCGGACGGCCCGCTCGACGCTGCGCAGCGAGTTGACGTTCTTGGTCTCGCTGCGGGTGCCGAACTTCTCCCGGCCGTGGGGGCGCAGCGACAGGTTGACGTCGCAGCGCATCTGGCCCATCTCCATGCGGGCCTCGGAGACGCCCAGCGCCTTGATCAGCTCGCGCAGTTCGGTGACGTACGCCTTGGCGACCTCGGGCGCGCGTTCGCCGGCGCCCTCGATCGGCTTGGTGACGATCTCGATCAGCGGGATGCCGGCCCGGTTGTAGTCCAGCAGCGAGTGCGAGGCGCCGTGGATGCGGCCGGTGGCACCGCCCACGTGCGTGGACTTGCCGGTGTCCTCCTCCATGTGGGCGCGCTCGATCTCCACGCGGAAGATCTCGCCGTCCTCCAGCTGCACGTCGAGGTAGCCGTTGAAGGCGATCGGCTCGTCGTACTGGGAGGTCTGGAAGTTCTTCGGCATGTCCGGGTAGAAGTAGTTCTTCCGCGCGAAGCGGCACCACTCGGCGATCTCGCAGTTGAGCGCGAGACCGATCTTGATCGCGGACTCCACGCCGGTCGCGTTGACGACCGGCAGCGCGCCGGGCATCCCGAGGCACACGGGACACACCTGGCTGTTCGGCTCGGCGCCCAGGGTGGTGGAGCAGCCGCAGAACATCTTCGTCTTGGTGCCGAGCTCGACGTGGACCTCGAGGCCCATCACCGGGTCATAGGACGCGAGCGCGTCCTCGTACGACACCAGGTCCGTGACGGTCACAGTCTTGATACCTCTCAGTTCCCCGTCAGGATGACAGCACGTCGTCGTCGCCGATCCGGCGCAGTTGCCGGAGCAGCAGGGCGACACCGGTGGCGATCGCCGCGGCGCTCACCACCGCGTCGATCAGCAGCAGCGTGTCGCTCTCCGCGCGGCCCCGCTTCATCTGCCGTGCGACACCGACCGCGCCGAAGAGCGTGGTGCCGATCGACAGGTAGGTGCCGGACTTGCTCTTCTTGAAGCCCTTGGCCTTCTCGAGCTTGCTCACAGGATCGGTGCCTCCTCCAGCAGCGGGTGACCCCAGCGTGCGGTGAACGCCGCCTCGACGGCCGCACCGACACGGTAGAGGCGGTCGTCGGCCATGGCCGGGGCGATGATCTGCAGACCGACCGGGAGCCCGTCCTCGGCCGCGAGGCCGCAGGGCACGGACATGGCGGCGTTGCCGGCCAGGTTGGCCGGGATGGTGCACAGGTCGGCGAGGTACATCGCCATCGGGTCGTCCACGCGCTCGCCGATCGGGAACGCGGTGGTGGGGGTGGTCGGCGAGATCACCACGTCGACCTGCCCGAAGGCGCGCTCGAAGTCGCGTGAGATCAGGGTGCGGACCTTCTGGGCGCTGCCGTAGTACGCGTCGTAGTAGCCGGAGCTGAGCGCGTACGTGCCGAGCATGATGCGGCGCTTGACCTCGGCGCCGAAGCCGGCCTCGCGGGTGAGGGCGGTGACGTCCTCGGCGCTGCGCGTGCCGTCGTCGCCGACCCGCAGGCCGTAGCGCAGGCCGTCGAAGCGGGCCAGGTTGGACGAGGCCTCGGACGGCGCGATCAGGTAGTACGCGGCGAGCGCGTACTGGAAGGACGGGCAGGACAGTTCGACGACCTCGGCGCCGAGCTCGCGCAGCAGCTCGACGGACTCGTTGAACCGCTCCATGACGCCGGCCTGGTAGCCCTCGCCCGCGAACTCCTTGATGACGCCGACCCGCAGGCCCTTGACGTCGCCGTTGCGCGCGGCCTCGACGACCGGCGGGACGGGGGCGTCGATGGAGGTGGAGTCCATCGGGTCGTGGCCCGCGATGACCTCGTGCAGCAGCGCCGCGTCCAGCACCGTGCGGGCGCAGGGGCCGCCCTGGTCCAGGGAGGAGCTGAAGGCGACCATGCCGTAGCGGGAGACGCCGCCGTAGGTGGGCTTGACGCCGACCGTGCCGGTGACGGCGGCCGGCTGGCGGATGGAACCGCCGGTGTCGGTGCCGATGGCCAGCGGGGCCTGGAAGGAGGCCAGGGCGGCGGAGGAACCGCCGCCGGAGCCACCGGGGATGCGGGTGAGGTCCCACGGGTTGCCGGTCGGGCCGTAGGCGCTGTTCTCGGTGGAGGACCCCATGGCGAACTCGTCCATGTTGGTCTTGCCGAGGATGACGATGCCGGCCTGCTTGAGGCGGGCGGTCAGCGTCGCGTCGTACGGCGGGACCCAGCCCTCGAGGATCTTGGAACCCACGGTCGTCGGGACGCCCTTGGTGGTGAAGATGTCCTTCAGCGCCAGCGGGACGCCCGCGAGCGGGCCGAGCTTCTCACCGGCGGCGCGCTTGTCGTCGACGGCCTTGGCGGCCTTCAGGGCGCCCTCGGTGTCGACGTGCAGGAAGGCGTGCACCTTCTCGTCGACGGCGGCGATGCGGTCCAGGTGGGCCTGGGCGACCTCGACGGCGGAGGTCTCGCCGGAGGCGACGGCGGCCGCGGTCTGCGCGGCGGTGAGCCTGGTCAGATCGGTCATCGTGATCAGTCCTCCCCCAGGATCTGCGGCACCTTGAAGCGCTGCTGCTCCTCGGCGGGAGCGCCGGACAGCGCCTGGTCCGGGGTCAGGCTGGGCCGGACCTCGTCGGGGCGCATGACGTTCGTCAGCGGCAGCGGGTGGGAGGTCGGCGGTACGTCCTCGCCGGCCACCTCGGAGACGCGGGCGACCGCGCCGATGATGGCGTCGAGCTGTCCGGCGAAGTGATCGAGCTCTTCGTCCTTCAGCTCCAGACGCGACAGCCGGCCGAGGTGGGCGACCTCCTCGCGCGTGATGCCTGGCATGCAGCGATCCTCTGGGGGTGAGTTTGGTCTTTTCGCGCCCAATCCTATGGGCGCGGGCGCCCCGGGGGCGAAACGGTTTGCGCTTCGCCGGGCCGGGGTGCGCCGGGCGGCACCGGCCGTACCGGTGGTGCCGCCGGGAACGGTGGGGTGCGCGGGGCGCCCGAGGCGCGCCCTGCGGCGGGTACGGGTCCGCAGGTCACGGCCCCGCAAACGTTACTGCGCGTCGGGGACGGCGGCCCTCTCCTTCGCGGCCTCCAGCTCCGCCGGACGGCGCCATCCGGCGCGGCCGCGCAGCCGCAGCCAGGCCGTGGTCTCCTCCGGGGGCATCGCCGCGGCGACCAGCCAGCCCTGGATCGCGTCGCAGCCCAGGTCCCGCAGGCGCTCCCACGTCTCGTCGTCCTCGACGCCCTCCGCCACGACGAGGAGGCCGAGGGAGTGGGCGAGGTCGACCGTGCAGCGCACGATCTCCGCGTCCTCGGCGTCGACGGACAGCCGGGCCACGAACGAGCGGTCGATCTTCAGCTCGCTGACCGGCAGCCGCCGCAGGTGCACCAGCGAGGAGTAACCGGTGCCGAAGTCGTCGAGCGACATCTTCACCCCGTGCCCGGTCAGCCCGGCCATGGTGTCGGCGGCGCGCTGCGGGTCCTCCAGCAGCACGTGCTCGGTGATCTCCAGCTGCAGGGCCCCCGGCGGGACGCCGTGCCGGGCCAGCCGCGCGGCGACGGCCCCGGCGAAGCCGGGCGAGTGGACGTCGCGCGGCGAGACGTTGACGGCGACGGGGACGTCGAGGCCCATCGCCCGCCACCGGGCGACCTGCCCGAGGGCGGTCTCCAGGACGTACTCGGTGAGCTGCGGCATCAGCCCGGAGGTCTCGGCGATCGCGATGAACTCCTCGGGGCTGACCCGGCCGCGCTCGGGGTGCACCCAGCGGACCAGCGCCTCCAGGCCGGCGACCTGCCCGTCGAAGCGGACCTTCGGCTGGTAGTGCAGCTCGACCTCGCCGCGGTCCAGGGCCCGGCGCAGGTCGCCGAGGAGACCGAGGCGGTCGGGGGTGTTGCCGTCGCGGGAGGACTCGTAGACCTCGACCCCGCTGCGGTCACGTTTCGCCTGGTACATCGCGACGTCGGCGCGGCGCAGCAGGCCCTCGGCGTCACCGGCGTGATCGGGGTAGACGGCGACCCCGGCGCTGGCCTCGAGGACCAGGGTCAGGCCGTCGAGGCTCAACGGCGAGCCCAGCGCGGCGACCAGGGCCCTGGCGATGCGCTGGGCGCGGGTCGGCGCGTCGCAGGTGGGGAGCAGGACGGCGAACTCGTCGCCGCCGAGCCGGGCGACCTCGGCGCCGCGCGGCAGGGCGAGCCGCAGGCGGTCGGCGATCTGCAGCAGCAGCCGGTCGCCGGCCATGTGGCCGAGTGTGTCGTTGACGGAGCGGAACTTGTCGAGGTCGATGAGGACCAGGGCGGCGCGTTCGCCGCTGCGGGCGGCGTCGTCCAGCGCGGTCCAGGTGCGCTCCAGCAGCCACTGACGGTTGGGCAGTCCGGTGAGCGGGTCGCGCAGTTGCTCCTCGGCGCGGGCGTGGGCGATCCAGAGGGTGGAGTCGAGTGCGATCAGGGGCACGGCGAACAGCGGCAGCAGCAGGGGCAGATCGGCCGCGACGATGATGATCAGCGGGGAGATGCCGAGCAGTGCGACGCCGACGAAGCCCTGGCGTATCAGCGCGGTACGGGCCACGGTGGGCAGCGCTCCGGCGCGCGGCACGATCGCGTACCACAGGAGCGTGCGGGTCGCAGCGAGGTAACCGAGCGCGGCGGCGAGCACCGCGGGGACGGCGGCCACCCCCCAAGTGGCGGGTTGCCAGGGCTGTTCGACGGACGGGTGGGTGCCGAAGGCGGACAGCGCCAGCGAGGCCGCGCCGATGCCCAGGATGTCCACGGCGCCGTGCAGCAGCGCCTCGCGCCAGCGGTGCCGGCGGGCCGCGCCGACCAGGACGACGACGGCCAGGCTGATCAGCACCGCGGGCACCCAGCCGTAGAGCAGCAGCATGGCGAGGGTCAGTGCGGCGCCGGAGCCCGTGCCGCCCCACCAGCGGTCCCGGCCCATCGCGACCAGGTGGCCGACGATGATGCCGGTGAGCACGGCGAACGCCCAGCCGACGTCGCCGCCGGGGAAGAAGGCGTTGCCGTCCACGAGCATCCGGACGACGCCCACGGCCAGGGCCGCCGCGGCAGCGCCCACGACCGAGTACCTGAGTGCCGCCGTGGGCAGCACCGGCGCGGCCGGTCCGAGCAGCCGCTGCGCCGGTCCGGCGCTGTCCGTCGGTTCCATGCCCGTACCCTCTCGCAGCCGCGTGTGCCGTTCCACCACACGCCCTTGCCCGCGGGATTGACGGCCGGGCTGCCGGAGGGCCCGTGCCCGGAAGGCGCGCCTCTCAACAGTAGGCCGATAAAGGCTGTCACGGGCACCGATCGGCTGCTGTTGCCCGAATGGATCCCACCATCCCGGATCGTCCCGCTCTGGGCCGAAAGGGTGATGATGGGGTGTCAGGCCTCCGGGTTCACGGCGGCCTCCCGGGCGGCGTCCGCACCCTGTCCGAGCAGGACGGCGAAGCCGTCCTCGTCCAGCACCGGCACCTTCAGCTGCACCGCCTTGTCGTACTTGGAGCCCGGGCTGTCGCCGACGACCACGAAGTCGGTCTTCTTGGAGACCGATCCGGTGACCTTGGCCCCGCGGCTCACGAGCGCCTCCTTCGCGCCGTCCCGGGTGTGGGTGGCGAGGGTGCCGGTGACGACGACGGTGAGGCCCTCCAGCGGGCGCGGTCCCTCGTCGGAGCCCTCCTCGGTGAAGCGGACCCCGGCCGCCTTCCACTTGCGGAGGATCTCGCGGTGCCACTCCTCCTCGTACCACTGCTTGAGGGAGGCGGCGATGATGCCGCCGACGCCGTCGACGCCCGCCAGGCGCTCCTCGTCGGCGGCGAAGACGGCGTCCAGGTCACGGAACTCGCGGGCCAGGGCCTCGGCGGCGACCGGGCCGACGTGACGGATCGACAGGCCCGCGATGATGCGGGCGAGCGGGCGCTCCTTGGCGTCCTGGATGTGCTCCAGCATGGCCGCCGCGTTCTTCTTCAGCTCGCCCTGCTGGTTGGCGAAGACCGAGACGACCTTCTCCTCGCCGGTCTCCGGGTCGCGCTTGGGCAGGCCGGTGTTCTGGTCGAGGACGTGGGCGCGGATCGGCAGCAGGTCCTCAGGCGTGAGGTCGAACAGGTCGCCCTCGTCGCGCAGCGCCGGCTCCGCGGGCTCCAGCGGCCGGGTGAGCGCGGCCGCCGCGACGTAGCCGAAGTTCTCGATGTCCAGGCACTTGCGGCCGGTCAGGTAGAACAGCCGTTCCCGGATCTGCGCCGGGCAGCCCCGCGCGTTGGGGCAGCGCAGGTCGATGTCGCCCTCCTTCATGGGGCGCAGCGGGGTGCCGCACTCGGGGCAGTCGGCGGGCATCACGAACTCGCGCTCACCGCCGTCCCGCAGGTCGACGACCGGGCCGAGGATCTCCGGGATGACGTCACCGGCCTTGCGCAGCACGACGGTGTCGCCGATGAGCACGCCCTTGGCCTTGACCACGTCCTGGTTGTGCAGGGTCGCGAACTCGACCTCGGAGCCGGCCACCGTGACCGGCTCGACCACCGCGTACGGCGTCACGCGGCCCGTACGGCCCACGCCGACGCGGATGTCGACCAGCTTGGTGTTGACCTCCTCCGGCGCGTACTTCCACGCGATGGCCCAGCGCGGTGCGCGGGCGGTGGAGCCGAGCCGGCCCTGCAGCGGGATCTCGTCGACCTTGACGACGATGCCGTCGATCTCGTGCTCGACGTCGTGGCGGTGCTCGCCGTAGTAGGCGATGGCCTCCTTGACCTCGGCGAGCGTGCCGACCACCCGGGCGTACCTGGTGGTGGGCAGGCCCCACTCGTGCAGCAGCTCGTAGGCGTGCGACTGGCAGTCGATGGTGAAGCCCTCGCGGGCGCCGATGCCGTGCACCACCATGTGCAGCGGGCGGCTCGCGGTGACCCGGGGGTCCTTCTGCCGCAGGGAACCGGCCGCCGCGTTGCGCGGGTTGGCGAAGGGCTTGTCGCCGGCCTCGACCAGGCGGGCGTTGAGCTCCTCGAACTTCTCCATGGGGAAGAAGACCTCGCCGCGGATCTCGACCAGGGCGGGGACGCGCTCCCCCGCCAGCCGGTCCGGGATCTCGGCGATCGTGCGGACGTTGGGCGTGATGTCCTCACCGGTGCGGCCGTCGCCGCGCGTGGCACCGCGCACCAGACGGCCGTTCTCGTACGTGAGGTTGACGGCGAGGCCGTCGACCTTCAGCTCGCACAGGAAGTGGTAGGTGCCGCCCTCGCCCGCCGGGGGGCCCAGCTCCGCGGCGAGGCGGTCGGCCCAGGCGTCCAACTCCTCCTCGGTGAAGGCGTTGTCGAGGGAGAGCATGCGCTCGCGGTGCTCGACGGAGGTGAACTCCGTCGCATACGCGCCGGAGACCTTCTGGGTCGGCGAATCCGGTGTGCGCAGCGAGGGGTGCTCGTCCTCCAGCGCCTCCAGCCGCCGCAGCAGCTTGTCGAAGTCCGCGTCGCTGATGACCGGCTGGTCCTTGACGTAGTAGCGGAAGCGGTGCTCCTCGACCTGCTCGGCCAGGGAGGCGTGCAGCTCGCGCGCCTTCGCCGGCACGTCCTCGTTCCTGGCGCCCTCGGGGATCACGGAGTCCTCCACGTCCACGTCCTTCCTCTTCCCATCCTCACTCAGGGTTGTCGACGAGCGAGCGTGCCGCCTTCGCGCAGTGCACGAGCGCGGCACGGGCATAGGCCGGCGAGGCCCCCGCCAGACCGCAGGACGGGGTCACCGCCACGGAGGTGCCCAGATCCCCCGGGGACAGCCCCAGCCTGCGCCACAGCGCCCGAACACCACTGACGCTACCCGCAGGGTCCGACAATGGGGCATCGGTACCCGGGACGACACCGGTGAAGAGCGCGGTTCCCGCCTCGGCCGCCTCACCGAAGGCGTCCCAGTCACCCTCCGTGAGCAGCGAGAAGTCGAACGACACCCCCGCCACCCCGGCCCTGCGCAGCAGTGCGAAGGGCACCTCGGGAGCGCAGGAGTGCACGATCACGGGCACACCGTCCGCGCCGGCGCCGGCGGCCGCCATGACGTCCCGCAGCGCGCCCTCGACGACGCCCCGGTCCGCCGCGCGGTGCGTGCGGTAGCCGCTGGCGGACCTGACCCGGCCCTGGAGGACGGCGGTCAGCGAGGGCTCGTCCAGCTGCAGCACGGGCTGTGCGCCCGGCACGCGCCGGCGCACGTCCTCCAGGTGCAGCCGCAGCCCCTCGCCGAGCGAGGCGGCCAGGTCGCGACAGGCACCCGGGTCGGAGAGCGCGGCCTCGCCGTTCTTCAGCTCGACCGAGGCCGCGAGCGTCCACGGGCCGACCGCCTGGAGCTTGAGGGGGCCCCGGTAGTCCTGGGTGAACTCCTCGACGGCGTCGAGGTCCTCCCCCAGCCACGCCCTGGCCCGGCGGGTGTCCCGGCCGGGGCGGTCGCCGAACCGCCATCCACTGGGCTCCACGCGCGCGTACAGCTCGACCAGCATCCCGAGGGTGCGGCCGATCATGTCGGCCCCCGGACCGCGCGCGGGCAGCTCCGGCAGGAACGGCAGCGCCTCCAGCGCCCCGGTCGCCGTCCGTGCCGCCTCGCGCGCGTCGCCTCCGGGCATCGAGCCCACACCGGTGGCCGCCCCTTCGGGCAGCCGGAACTTCGCTTCGGTACCTTCCGTGCTCACCGGTGCAGCCTACGACGACCGGCGGGTCAGGCTCCCGGCCGGATGGTCAGGTCGTTGACCTCCGCGTCCCGCGGCAGGTCGATCGCGGTCAGGATCGCCGTCGCGACCGACCCGGGGTCGATCCACCGCGAGGGGTCGTACGTCTTGCCCTCCTGCTGGTGCACCTTGGCCTGCATCGGCGTGGCGGTGCGGCCCGGGTAGACGGAGGTGACCCGTACCCCGTTGGCGTGCTCCTCCTCGCGCAGGGAGTCGGCGAGCGCCTTGAGGCCGTGCTTGCTGGCCGCGTAGGCGCCCCACTCGGCGTGCGCGTTGAGCCCGGCGCCGGAGTTGACGAAGAGCACGTGGCCGCGGGACAGCCGCAGTTGGGGAAGGAGGAGACGGGTCAGCTCGGCGGGGGCGACGAGGTTCGCGGCGAGCGTCCGGTTCCAGATCTTCGGGGTGAGCTCGCCGACCTGCGCCAGGTCCACGACGCCCGCGATGTGCATCAGGGAGTCCAGCCGGTCCGGCGGCGCCTGCTGGCCCAGCGCCCAGGACAGCCGCTCCGGCTCCGCGAGGTCGCCGACGAGGGTCCGCGCGCCCGGGAAGCGGTCGGCCAGTTCCTTGGCGCGTCCGGCGTTGCGGGCCAGCAGCCACAGTTCGTCGCCGCGGTCGAGGAGGCGCCGGGCCACGACGGCTCCGATGCCGGAGCCCGCGCCGGTGATCAGGTGAATCGACATGGGCCCCATGCTGTCATCCCGGCCGGCTCACACGATTCCGGCGCCCTCCTCCAGGTAGGCGAGCGCCGAGACGCCGTCCTCGGCGAAGAACACCAGGTCGGTGAGGGGCAGCGGCAGGAAGCCCTCCGCGTCCATGCGCTGGAACTGCTCCTTGAGCCCGTCGTAGAAGCCCGCCGTGTTGAGCAGGACGACAGGCTTGGTGTGCAGCCCGTGCTTCTTCAGCTCCAGGATCTCGGTCGCCTCGTCCAGCGTGCCGGTACCGCCCACCATGACCACCACGGCGTCGGCGCGGGCCAGCAGCTCCGCCTTGCGCTCGGCGAGGTCGGCCGCGATCACCATCTCGTCGGCGCCCTTGCGCGCCTTGGCCGCCAGGAACTCCACCGAGACCCCGACCAGGCGTCCGCCGTGCTCCTGCACCCCGTCCGCCATCACCTTCATCAGGCCCACGTCCGAGCCTCCCCACACCAGGGTGTGACCGCCCTTGCCGATCAACTCGGCGAACTGGCGGGCGGGTTCGGTGTAGCGGGGCTCGAGGTCGGCGGCGGAGAGGAAGACGCAGATGTTCATGCGGGCCAGTCTCGCGCATGACGCCGCGGGCCGGGCAGGGGGGCGCCCGGCCCGTCCGGGAGCCGCGTGGCGGCGCTCAGGCGCTCGCGGTGGCGCGCCGGCTGCGCTCCGTGGTGGCGATGGTCGCCGAGCCGACGACGCGCGTGCCGTCGTAGAGCACGACCGCCTGGCCGGGCGCGACGCCGCGGACGGCGCCGCCGGTGAAGCGGACGCGCAGTTCGCCGTCGGTCAGCTCGGCGGTGACGGGCACGTCGTCGCCGTGGGCGCGCAGCTGGGCGGTGTACGTGCGCGGCCCGGCGCCGTCGGGCGCGGTACCGCACCAGCGCGGGCGGATCGCGGTCAGGGCCGTGACGTCCAGGGCCTCGGCCGGGCCGACGGTCACCGTGTTGTTCACCGGGGAGATGTCGAGCACGTAGCGCGGCTTGCCGTCGGCGGCGGGCACGCCCAGGCGCAGGCCCTTGCGCTGTCCCACGGTGTAGCCGAAGGCGCCGGAGTGGGTGCCCAGGCGGTTGCCGTCCTCGTCCAGGATGTCGCCCTCGGCGGCGCCGAGGCGCCGCGCGAGGAAGCCCTGGGTGTCGCCGTCCGCGATGAAGCAGATGTCGTGGCTGTCGGGCTTCTTGGCGACGGACAGGCCGCGCCGGGCCGCCTCCGCCCGGATCTCGTCCTTGGTGGTGAGGGTGTCGCCGAGCGGGAACATGGCGTGCGCCAGCTGCCGCTCGTCGAGGACGCCCAGCACGTACGACTGGTCCTTGGCCGCGTCGGAGGCGCGGTGCAGCTCGCGGGAGCCGTCGGGGTCGACGACGACGGTGGCGTAGTGGCCGGTGCACACGGCGTCGAAGCCGAGGGCGATCGCCTTGTCGAGCAGCGCGGCGAACTTGATCTTCTCGTTGCAGCGCAGGCAGGGGTTGGGGGTGCGGCCGGCGGCGTACTCGGCGACGAAGTCGTCGACGACGTCGGCGCGGAAGCGGTCGGCGAGGTCCCAGACGTAGAAGGGGATGCCGATCACGTCGGCGGCGCGGCGGGCGTCGTGGCTGTCCTCGATCGTGCAGCAGCCGCGCGCGCCGGTACGGAAGGACTGCGGGTTCGCGGAGAGCGCGAGGTGCACGCCCGTGACGTCGTGCCCCGCTTCGGCGGCGCGGGCGGCCGCCACGGCCGAGTCGACGCCACCGCTCATCGCGGCGAGCACGCGGAGGCGACGGCCGTCGCCAGGGCCTGTGGGTGCACCGGGGAAGTCAGTCATAGCGCCTCCTAGGGTACGGCGCCCCGGCGGGGCTTCGCGGGGCGGCCGGCGGTGCGTGAACGCGGGTGCCCGTGCGTGGGCGCGTGCGGATGCGTCGCGCCTGCGACGGGCTGTCCCGCCCACCCGCCCGTTACACCGCCTGCGGTGCGTGAACGCGGGGGCGGCACGCTGCCGCCGGCGCTACATCAGGCCCGCGCTGCGGGCGCGGGACACCGCGGGGGCGATGGCGTCGCCGAGGGCCGCGACGTCCTGGGCCGTCGAGGTGTGCCCGAGGGAGAACCGCAGGGAGCCCCGCGCGAGGTCGGGGTCGGCGCCCATCGCGAGGAGGACGTGGCTGGGCTGGGGCACGCCGGCGGTGCACGCGGACCCGGTGGAGCACTCGATGCCCTGGGCGTCGAGCAGCATCAGCAGGGAGTCCCCCTCGCACCCGGGGAAGGAGAAGTGGGCGCTGGCGGGGAGGCGGCCGCCGAGGGCGGGGTCGCCGTTGAGGATGGCCTCGGGGACGGCCTCCCGGACCCGGGCGACCAGGTCGTCGCGCAGGGCACCGATGTCCCGCGCGAACGCCTCGTGCCGTTCCGCGGCCAGCGTCCCGGCGACGGCGAACGCGGCGACCGCGGGGACGTCGAGCGTGCCGGAGCGTACGCCGCGCTCCTGGCCGCCGCCGTGGAGGACGGGGACCGGGCCGAGCTCACGCCGGAGCACCAGCGCGCCGACCCCGTACGGGCCGCCGACCTTGTGCCCGGTGACGGTCATCGCGTCGAGCCCGGACGCCGCGAAGTCGACCTCGACCTGACCGAGGGCCTGGACGGCGTCGGAGTGCAGCGGCACCTCGAATTCCCTGGCCACCGCCGCGAGTTCGGCGACCGGGAAGACCGTGCCGACCTCGTTGTTGGCCCACATCACGGTGGCGAGCGCCACATCGCCGGGGTCACGGGCGACGGCCTCGCGCAGGGCCTCGGGGTGGACGCGTCCGTGGGCGTCGACCGGGAGCCATTCGACCCGGGCACCCTCGTGCGTGGCGAGCCAGTCGACGGCGTCGAGGACGGCGTGGTGCTCGACGGGGCTGGCGAGGACCCGGGTGCGCCGGGGGTCCGCGTCGCGGCGGGCCCAGTACAGGCCCTTGACCGCGAGGTTGTCGGCCTCGGTGCCGCCCGAGGTGAAGACGATCTCGCTGGGGCGGGCGCCGAGCGCGGCGGCCAGGGACTCGCGGGACTCCTCCACCGTGCGCCGGGCCCGGCGGCCGGCGGCGTGCAGGGAGGACGCGTTGCCCGTGACGGCGAGGTGCGCGGTCATCGCCTCGACCGCCTCCGGCAGCATCGGGGTCGTGGCGGCGTGGTCGAGGTAGGCCATGATGAACGCGATTCTACGGCCGCTGCGGCGCCTTCCCGGACCGAGGCCTGCCCCGGGTACGCCGTCGCGGGGGTGCCCCGCGGGGGGTGGCCTACAGGTGGAGCTGTTCCGCCGCGGTGGTGCGCCGGTGCCAGGCGCGGGGGGCCCGCCAGTGGTAGCGCATGGCCAGCAGCCGGAGGGTGAAGGCGCTGATCACGGCGAGGACCCCGGTGCCGGGGGTCAGGGCCTCGAACTTGATCAGTACCGCCACCACGGTCGCCCCCACGATGGCCGGCACCGCGTACAGGTCGCGGTCCCAGCGCAGCAGGGAGGGGACCTCGTTGCCGAGCAGGTCGCGCAGTACGCCGCCGCCGACGGCGGTGGCGAGCCCGAGGGTGGCCGAGGCGGTGAGGTTGAGGCCGTGGTCGTAGGCCTTGGTGGTGCCGGCGACGCAGAAGAGGCCGAGGCCGGCGGCGTCGAAGACGTTGATCGTGGTGTTGATCCGCTCGACCTGGGGGTGCAGGAAGAACACCACCGTGGTGGCGATCAGCGGGGTGAGGAAGTACCCGAGGTCGGTGAAGGCGGCCGGCGGGACCGCCCCGATGATCAGGTCCCTGATCAGCCCTCCGCCCAGCGCGGTGACCTCGGCGAGCACCGCCATGCCGAAGACGTCGTAGTTCTTGCGTACGGCGAGCAGTGCGCCGGAGATCGCGAAGACGAAGATTCCGACGAGGTCGAGCGCGTGCTGGACGGAGTGGCTGAACAGTTCGGTGTGCACCGGTCCCATTGTGCAGGGTGCCGGGGTTACGCCTTTTCGGTCGTCTTCCCCGCCGTGCCGTCGCCGGAGGCACCGGAGTCCCCGGTGTTCTCCGGGTGGTGGCAGGCCACCTGGTGCCCGGTGGCCAGGGTCGCCAGCGGGGGCTCCGTGGTCTTGCAGACCTCGGTCGCCTTCCAGCAGCGGGTGTGGAAGCGGCAGCCGGACGGCGGGGAGATCGGCGACGGGACGTCACCGGTCAGCAGGATCCGCTCGCGCTTGGCGCGCCGCTTGGGGTCCGGCACCGGCACCGCGGAGAGCAGTGCGTTGGTGTAGGGGTGCATCGGCTTGGTGTAGAGGTCCTCGCGGTCCGCGACCTCCACGATCTTGCCGAGGTACATGACCGCGATGCGGTCCGACACGTGCCGGATGACCGACAGGTCGTGCGCGATGATCACGTAGGTCAGGCCGAGCTCGCTCTGCAGGTCGTCCAGGAGGTTGACCACCTGGGCCTGGATGGAGACGTCGAGCGCCGAGACCGGCTCGTCCGCGACGACGAGCTTGGGCTTGAGCGCCAGCGCGCGGGCGATGCCGATGCGCTGCCGCTGTCCGCCGGAGAACTCGTGCGGGTAGCGGTTGTAGTGCTCGGGGTTGAGGCCGACCAGCTCCAGGAGGTTCTGGACCTCCTTCTTCACCCCGTTCTCCGTCTGCACCTTCTGCAGCCGGAACGGCGCGCCGACGATGGTGCCGACGGTGTGCCGCGGGTTGAGGGAGGAGTACGGGTCCTGGAAGATCATCTGCACGTCGCGGCGGAGCGGGCGCATGCCCGCGGTGCCCAGGTGCGTGATGTCGCGGCCCTCGAACTCGATCGTACCGCCGGTCGGTTCGAGCAGCCGGGTGATCAGCCGGCCCATGGTGGACTTGCCGCACCCGGACTCGCCGACCACGCCCAGGGTCTCCCCGGGGTTGACGTGGAAGTCGATGCCGTCGACCGCCTTGACCGCGCCGACCTGACGGCGCAGCAGGCCCTTGGTGATCGGGAAGTGCTTGACCAGGCCGCTCACCTTGAGCAGCGCATCCGACCCGTCGGCGGTCGACTGCTGGGGGATCGTCATCTCCTGGCCTTTCACAGCTTCGGCGCAATCTCTTCGGTCCAGATGCGCTCCCGGTCCGCCACGCCCAGGTGGCAGGCGGCGTGGTGCCGGCTGCCGACCTCGCTCAGTTCCGGAACGACGGTGGTGCTGGCGCCGCCGGTGAGCTCCGCGTACGGGCAGCGCGGGTGGAAGGCGCAGCCGGACGGCACGTTGATCAGGCTGGGCGGAGACCCCTTGACCGGGTTGAGCCGTTCGGTGCGCTCACGGTCCAGGCGGGGCATCGAGCCCAGCAGGCCCCAGGTGTAGGGGTGCTGCGGCTCGTAGAAGACCTTGTCGGCCGGCCCGCGCTCCACACAGCGACCGCCGTACATCACCAGGATGTCGTCCGCGAGCTCGGCGACGACGCCGAGGTCGTGGGTGATGATGATGACCGCGGAGCCGAACTCCTTCTGCAGGTCCCGGATGAGGTCCAGGATCTGCGCCTGCACGGTCACGTCGAGCGCGGTGGTCGGCTCGTCCGCGATGAGCAGGTCGGGGTTGTTGGACAGCGCCATCGCGATCATGGCGCGCTGCCGCATGCCGCCGGAGAACTGGTGCGGGTAGTCGTCGACGCGCTTGTCGGGCTGCGGGATGCCGACGCGGTCGAGCATCTCGATGGCGCGCTTGCGCGCCACAGCCTTGGACACGTCGTGGTGGACCCGGTACGCCTCGACGATCTGCGCCCCTACGGTGAAGTAGGGGTGCATCGCCGACAGCGGGTCCTGGAAGATCATCGCGACGTCCTTGCCGCGCAGCCGCCGGACCTCGTCCGGGTCGGCCGAGATCAGTTCCTTGCCCTCGAGCCAGATCTCGCCGGACATCCGGGCCTTGCTCCGGCCGTACTGACCGGTCCGGTGCAGGCCCATGATGGCGAGCGACGTGACGGACTTGCCGGAGCCGGACTCGCCGACGATGCCGAGGGTCTTGCCCTTCTCCAGCTGGAAGGAGAGGCCGTCGACGGACTTCACCAGGCCGTCGTCGGTCGGGAAGTGCACCTTGAGGTCGCGGACCTCGAGGAACGACGTGGGCTGCGCCTTCCCGGCCACCGGCTCGTTCGGCGCGGAATCCGCCCCGGTACCGGACTTCTGGATGGGGAGGTCGGTCATGACAGCCTCACGCGCGGGTCGACGACGGCGTACAGCAGGTCTACGAGGAGGTTGGCCACCACCACGGCGACGGCCGCGATCAGCGTGACGCCGAGGATCAGCGGGAAGTCCTTGTCCCCGATCGCCTTCACCGCCGCCTGGCCGATGCCGGGCAGGCTGAACGTCGTCTCGGTGAGGATCGCGCCGCCGACGAGGGCGCCGAGGTCCATGCCGAGGATGGTCAGCACCGGCGTCATGGTCGAGCGCATGGCGTGCTTGCCGATGACGACCGGCTCGCGCAGGCCCTTGGCACGGGCGGTGCGGATGTAGTCCTCGCCCATGATCTCCAGCATGGTGGCCCGGGTCATCCGGGCGTACATGGCTGCGTAGAGGAAGGCGAGCGTGACCCAGGGCAGCAGCATGCCGCCGAACCACCCGGATGGCGAATCACCGAACGGCACGTATTGGCCGTCGATCCATCCGAGTCCGTAGACGACCACCGCGAGGGCGATCATTCCGGTGAAGTAGATGGGGAGCGAGACGCCGGCGAGCGCGACCGTCATCAGGGTGCGGTCGAGCGCGGAGCCGCGCTTGAGAGCGGAGACGACACCGGTGCCGACGCCGACGACGACCCAGATGACGCAGGCGCCGGCGGCCAGCTGCATGGTCACCGGAAGACGGTCGGTCAGGACCGGCCAGATCGCCTGCTCGTTGCGGAAGGAGTAGCCGAAGCAGGGGGCGGAGCAGTGGGTGACGTCCGTGCCGTTGGCGTAGTCACGCCCGGCGACCAGCCCCCACAGGAACTTGCCGAACTGCACGAGGATGGGGTCGTCGAGGCCCATCTTCTTCCGAATGCCCTCAAGCGAGGCCGGGTCCGCCTGCTTCCCGATGAAGTAGGTGGCGGGGTCGACACCGACCCATTTGGGGATCAGGAAGAAGATCCCGAAGGTCACCAATGTGATGACCAGCAACATGACGACGACAGCGAACAGTCGCCGGATGATGTATGCAAGCACTGTGCTCGGCCCGGCGGCGGCCCGGGGGTTCCCCGGGCCGCCGCACGCGGCCATCACCTGCCCTTCGTGCCTAGCGGGTGTGGCACTCGATCGATTCGAGGGTTGTTACTGCACGCCCAGCGAGGCGTAGTCGTAGCGGCCGTTGTACGCGTCGGCCGTGTAGACGTTGGTCAGGCGCGAGCTGCGCCAGATGATGTTCTTCTCGAAGGTGAAGGGCAGGTAGTACGCGCCCTCGGAGACCTTCTGGTTGATCTGCTTGTACACCTCGGCCGCCGCGTTCGCGTCGGTCTGGGTCAGCGCCTGGTCGAACAGGCCGTCGATGGCCTTGTCCTTGATCTCGGCGAAGTTGTTGTTGCCGCTCTCGAGGATGAACCGGCTGTCGACCAGCGGCTGGAGGAAGCCCTGGCCCGACGGGAAGTCGGCGCCCCAGCCCATGATGATGATGCCGTAGCCCTTGGACTTGACGGTCTTCGGGGCACCGATGATGCCGGACGTCTGCGCACCGTCGAACTCGTCGAGCTCGGTGGTGATGCCGACCTTCTTCAGCGACTCCTGAAGCGACTCGGCCGTGGCGATCTCGATCGGCTTGTTGTTGCGGACCGCGATCGTGGTCTTGAAGCCGTCGGGCTGGCCGCAGGCCTTGAGCTCCTTCTTGGCCTCCTCGACGTTGCCCGTGGTGTCCTTCAGGACGTTGTACGGGTCGTACTTGCCGTCGGCGCCCTTGATGCCCAGCGGGAGCATGTTCGGGGCGATCGCGCCACCGGCCTGCGGGCCGCCGCGGGCGGTCTGCAGCGACTTGTGGTCGGCGGCGAGGATGACCGCCTTGCGGCAGTGGATGTTGTCCATCGGCTTGACCGTGGTCGGGAAGACCGCGTAGCGGATGAAGCCGGTGTCCGGGTTGTCGGCGTTGGCCTTGTTCTTGCCGAGCACCTCGGCGCGCGCGGCCTGGCCGACGCCGGTGGCGTTGAGGTCCAGGTCGTAGTCGCCGTTGATCAGGCGCTTGTCCATGTCGTCGGCGTTGGTGGTCAGGGTGACCGTGATCTTGTCCGGCAGCGCCTTGCGGAGGTCGTCGGTGGACGCGCTCCAGTTGGTGTTGCGGACCAGCACCATCGACTTGTTCGGCGTGTACGACTGGAACTTGTACGGGCCGCTGGAGAACGGCTTGAGGCCGTACTTCGCGGCGGTGTCCTTGGCCGCGGGCACCGGGGAGCCGGACGGCATCGCCAGCATCTGCTCGAAGTCGCTGTTGGGCTTCGGCAGGCGGAAGACGATGGTCTTGTCGTCCGGGGTCTCGATGGACTTCAGACCGAGCTTGTCGGCCGAGGTGTCCTTGTACGGGCCCTTGTACTCACCCTTGGGGTCGAGCACCTGCTGCAGGTAGATCGGGCCACCGGAGATGACGTCCTGCGCCCAGATGCGCTCGATGCCGTACTTGACGTCCTTGGAGGTCAGCGGGGAGCCGTCCTCCCACTTCAGGCCGTCCTTCAGGGTGTACGTGTAGGTCTTGCCGCCGTCCTCGACCTTCGCGAGGCCGGTCGCGAGGTCCGGCTTCAGCGTGGTGCTGGCGAGACCCGGCTCCGGGGTGAAGGAGACCAGCTGGCGCGTGTAGTACCGGGCGAAGTCCCACATGAAGCCGTAGTAACCGCGCTGCGGGTCCCAGGAGTCGGCGTCCTGCGTGCCGATGAACTTGAGCGTGCCGCCCTTCTTGTCGGACGCGTTCGCCACCTTGTTGACGGCGGCGTTGAATCCGGGGGCCTTGGCGTTGCCGTCGGACTTGCCACCGCCGCCTCCGCCGCAAGCGGCGGTGGACAGCAGCGCGACGACCACGACGGCCGTCCCTGCGGCCAGCCTGCGCCTCGATGAGCGTGGGGATGTCACTTTTTCGTAACCTCCGTGATTCGCGGTCCGCGACTTTCCGCGGACCTGCGGTCCTTCTCGGTGAGAAGCCACCTGACGGGAATGGCAGGGGCGGTGTGCGAGGGCTAGCGGGAGCCCTTCGGGTCCAGCGCATCCCGTACGCCGTCACCGAAGAGGTTGAAGGCGAGCACGGTGACGAAGATGGCCAGACCCGGGATCAGCATGAAGATCGGGTCCGTCTCGTAGAAGGACAGCGCCTTGAAGAGCATCTGTCCCCACGACGAGGTGGGCGGCTTCACGCCGACCCCGAGGAAGCTCAGGGCGGCCTCGGTGAGGATGTTCGTCGGGATCATCAGCGTCGCGTAGACGGTGATCGGGGCGACGAGGTTGGGCAGCAGTTCCCGGAAGAGGATGTAGCCGCGGCCGGCGCCGAGGCTGCGAGCCGCGTCGACGTACTCGCGTTCGCGCAGGCTCAGGGTCTGGCCGCGGACGATGCGGCCGACGTACGGCCACCCGAAGAACCCGATCACGACCACCAGGACGCCCATGCGCACGCCGGTGCCGCTGAAGCCCAGCAGCGAGTTCGGCATGACCGAGACCAGGGACATGATGAACAGCAGCTGGGGGAAGGCCAGGAGGACGTCCATGACACGGCCGATGGCGGCGTCGACCCAGCCGCCGAAGTAACCGGCCATGATGCCGAAGAAGGTGCCGAGGACGACCGCGACGATCGCCGACAGGAAGGCCACCAGCAGGGAGATCCGCGTACCGTAGACGATGCGGCTGAAGACGTCGCGGCCGTTGACGGGCTCCACGCCGAAGAGGTAATCCCCGCTGATGCCGCCCCACTTGCCGGTGGGCGTGCCGAACAGCGGGTCGATCTTGTCCTCGTGGAAGTCGTTCGGCGGGTGGCCGAAGGCGCTGACGATGAGGGGGGCGAAGATCGCGACCAGGATGAGGAGGACGACGATCACGCCGCCCGCCAGCGCGACCTTGTCGCGCTTGAGGCGCATCCATGCGATGCGCCCGGGCGAACGCCCCTCGATCGCCTTCGCGGGTATGTCGGCGGCGACGTCGGCGACGGTCGTCTCAGCGGTGTCGTGCAGCGGTGCTGTCATGTCTCCTCGTGCATCCCCCTGCCGGCGGTGGCCGGCTTCGCCTGGCCGTCCGCCCGGGTCGACGGAGCGGACCGACCATGTCGGGCGCAGCTCTTGATGGTGGTGCGGTGGCGCTGGGCTGTGTGTTTGGCTGGTGATGAATCGTTAAGGCGACGCGTGCAGCGCCTTGGTGCGCGAGTCTTCATGGGGCGTGGATCACGCGCCAGACCCCGCAGGGAAGCGATGCGCAACCGTGATGTGGTGAACCTTCGTCCGTTATTACCGCAGTGTTACGCGCGTTGACAGATCGCCGCGAGGCAACGGGAGTCGCTACCTTCGATGCCATGAATGATCGGCTTCGCTCGGTGTGCGACCTGATGGTCCCCGTGGTCAGGGAGATGGCGGGACTCCACGAGTACGACGGCCAGGTGCAGGATCTGTCGCCCGCCGGCGTCCGCCGGGGACTGTCCTCGCTCGCCCACGCCCGGCTGCGTGAGCCGGCCCTCGCCGACCCCCACGACGAACGGCACCTCTCGGTCTTCGAGGACACCCTCAAGGTCCAGTACGGGGAACTGGAACTGCACCGCCGCGACCCATATCCGCATTTGTCCAATCTCGAACTCACCGCCTACGACCGTGAGTACGCGCCCCGCGAGGAGCTGGCCGAGGCCCGCAGACGCCACCTGCAGCAATGGCCGGACGCCGTCGACGCGGCCATCGCGTCGCTCGACCGGGTGAGCGCGCCGGTCGCCGGGGCACTCCTCGGGGCGGTCCGCGGACTCGCCGCCGACCTCGACCCGGAGGCCGAGCCGGAGGCGGGTCCCGCGCTCGCCGCGCACGCCCGGCTGGTCGACCACATCGCCCGCGCCGCCGAGACCGGCGACCCCGACCCGCGGCTCGGCGGCGAGGCGCTGGCCCTGCTGATGGGCAGTCAGGAGGGCCTGCGCGTCGACCTGTCGGCCCTGGCCGACGAGGCCGAGCGCGAGCGGGACCGGCTCACCGCGCTCCTCACGGAGTCGTGCGGGCGGCTGGACCCGAAGGCCGGCGTGGACGAGCTCATCCCGCGGCTGCTGGCCGACCACCCGGACGCGGACGGGGTCATCCCCGAGGCCGCCCGGCTCACCGAGGAGGTCATCGAGTTCACCCGGCAGCGGGGGCTCGTGCCCTGGCTCGACGGGGACTGCCTCGTCGGGCCGGCACCGCCGTCACGCCGCTGGTCCATGGCGATGATGACCTGGGCCGCGCCGGAGGAGGCCGACTCCGCCTCCTGGTACCACGTCACCCCGCCGGAGCCGGACTGGCCGGAGGAGGAACGCGAGGAGTGGCTCTCGGTCTTCAGCCGCACGAGCCTGCCGGCGATCACCGTCCACGAGGTCGCGCCCGGCCATTTCGCCCACGGCCGGGCATTGCGGCACGCACCCACGCAGGTACGGCGTGTCCTGCACTCGCTCTCCTTCTGCGAGGGCTGGGCGCACTACGTCGAGGAGGTCTGCCTGGAGGAGGGCTTCCGCGCCCGCGACCCCCGCTTCGCGATCGGCGTGGCGCTGGAGGCGCTCGTACGCGTCACCCGGCTGGCGTGCGCGATCGGTCTGCACACGGGGGCGATGACGCTGGAGGAGGCCACGCAGCGCTTCATGCGGGACGCCCACCTCGCGCGGGCCGGCGCGGCCTCCGAGGCCCGGCGCGGCACCTTCGACGCGGCCTACGGGCGCTACACCTGGGGCAAGTTGGAGATCATGCGGCTGCGGGAGCGCGCCCGGCGCGCCTGGGGGCCGGAGTTCTCGCTCCAGCGGTTCCACGGGGCGCTGCTGGAAATGGGGAGCCCGCCGCTGGGGCTCATCGACGCGATCCTGTGACCGGGGTGCCCCGCGGAGCGGGTCCCTCGCGCCTGCGGCGGGCCGCCTCCCACCCACTCACCACCCGCCCGTCACCGCCTTCCTGACCTGCACGGAGGCGCCGTCCGGGGGGCGGGTGGGAGAGGCCCGCCGGGAGCGTCAGTAGGGCTGCGGGGCCCACCCGTACGTCGCCCCGGGAGCACCCGGCGCGCCCGGTGCACCCTGTGCACCCGGCGCGCCGTGGGCGTCACGGGAGTAGAAGGGCTGCGCCGAGGCCCGCATCCACATGCCGACCGGGTCGTACTCGTCGGTGAGCGCGACCGTGGCGACCGGCAGCCCCTGCGGCACCGCCCCGAGGGCGGACTGCATCATCAGGCGCACCGACTCCACGGCCTGGGGCCCGGCGTCGTAGAGGTCGACGCCGATCGCCAGGTAGGGCTCGCCCAGCACGGGCTGGACCCAGGCGCGCCGCAGGGAGCGGACGGCCGGGCTGCGATGGGCCTGCTGGGACAACAGGGCGTAGTACTGGGGGATCTGGAGCGCGGGCTCGCCGATCCGCAGCGGTCCGGCCGGGGAGCGGTCGAGGCCGAGGCTGACGCGCCGCAGGTCGAGCCAGGGGACGCCGACGCCGCCGCCGGGAGCGTGCGGGTTGAGCCACAGGCCCCAGCGGTCGGGGAAGAGCGAGGCCGCGATCTCGCGGCCGGACACCACCTCGTGGGCCCGGTTCCAGCCGCAGGCGGTGAACTCCTGCGGCGAGGTCACACACGGCGCGTAGCCGTGGCCGGCGACCTCCATGTTGCCGTACTGCGCGTCCGCCCCGCCGGGGGTGCCCTGCCAGAGCAGCATCCACACCTGGCTGTCGGCGAGGGTCCGCAGCACTTCCTCGTAGGCGTCGTACCTACCGGGCGTCACCTGCCGGAGCGCATGCTCCAGCCCCCCGCCCCCTCCCACGCCGGCGCTCACGTGTCCCGCCCTTCCGCGTCTGCCTCGTCCGCGTCGTCTGCTCCGCCGAATGCCTCTGGTGCCGTACGGGACCCAGGTTATGCGCCCGTGCCGACATAGAAGGGTCGCACGCGCTCCAGCATCCAGTCGCCGATGGGGTCCTGTGCGACGTCCAGCAGCACCAGATTGACCTGCCAGGGCAGCGGTACGGCGCCGAGCGCGCGCCCGAGGGCGGCCATGGCGGCGGCCCGGTCCTCCTCCTGCCAGCGGTCGAGTTCGACGCCGACGAAGAGGGTGGCGGGGTCGCCCTCGACGCTGGCCAGCGCGCGGCGGGCGGAGAGCACGACCGGGGTCACGGCGAACTCACCCGCGGCGACGGCCAGGAAGTCGACCGGCTCCTCGTCCGGCGAGGGTTCCCACAGCCGGACCCGGGCGCCGGTGGGGGTACCGGGCTCGCGGTCGGTGCGGCACAGTTCCATCACCGCGGCGGGCGGCAGCGGGATGCCCACCGCGCCTCCGGGGTTCACGGCGATCCCGATCTGCGGGGGCAGCCCCCGGGCGAACTCACGGGCGGGGGCGACGGCGAAGCTCATGCCGGTACCGGCGGCGAGGAACTGCTGCTCGGAGCTGAAGACGGGGACGTAGACGCCGCCGTCGAGTTCGAGGGTCGGCAGGTCGAGGTCGGCGCTCTCGGGGCTGCCGCCGTTCGGCAGCGGGATCCACAACTGCGAGCGTCCGAGCACCTCCAGGACGCGGGCCGTGGCACCCGGATCGCCGAGTGCCGCGGAGAGCACTTCCTCGAGTTCGTTGGCGGGCCAGCCGCCGGCGCCGTGGCCCGGCGGGGCGAAGCCGTCCGGTATCCGCTGCCCCGGGATGTTCACTGCGTTTCGCCTCGCAATTTCCTGTGGTGGTGCGCTCCCTGGAAACCCTATCCGGCGGCGGGCGCGGACGACCCCCGCATCACGCGCCCGTCACATCGGCCGCACCACGCCGTTGTCACATATTGCGATCGTCCGGTTGCGAAGCGTCACAGCGGCTCCGAAGGTAGGACGAGCAAGGAGAACACCCTCAACCGGGAGATATCTCGACATGCGCATCACCAGGATCAACTCCACCCTCATAGCGGCGGCCGTGTGCGCCTCGCTGACGATGGGCCTCACCGGCGGTGTCGCGAGTGCCCAGGCCCCCACCCGGAGCACGGCCGTCGAGGTCGAGCACCTCGCCGCTCGCGCGGCGGACACGGGCAACGCCGAACTGATCTCCAAGCTCGGTGACACGCTGTCCATCGGGGCCAAGCTCACCCAGGAAGCCCAGGTCGAAAGCCCGGACTCGGCGAAGCTCGAGGAACTCCGCAAGGGTCTGGAGGAGGCGAGCGGACAGCTGGCCTCGGTCCTCGACCAGGCGGGTGCGGTTTCTCCCGGCTTCACCGACCCGGCGGCCATGGATCCGGGCGCGCCACAACCGGGCCTGGAGCCAGGGGACCCCGGCCTGCCGGGTGACCCGAGCACCATCGACCAGGTCGGCGGTCCGGGCGATCAGGGCGCCGCGGACGCCGTCACCGACGTCAAGAACGCGCTCACCAAGCTGGTCCAGGACGTCACGGACCTGCTGGCCAAGGTGGTCGCCAAGGACCTCGCGGGTGTGACGGCCGGTGTCGCCGCCGTCGTCGCCGACCTGCAGGCCCTGCTGCTGGCGGTGCCGAAGCTGCTCACCGGCGCACTGCCGCTGCCGCTTCCGCTCCCGCTGCCGCTCCCCCTGAACGACCAGGGGCAGCAGCTCTCGCCCGAGGCGGAGATCGCGCCCCAGGCCCAGGTGGATCCGCAGATTGGTTGATCGTTCAGCGGTACCGCCCCTCACGCGTCGCGGCCCGGCCGCTCAGCCGTCGAAGTCGATGGCCTCGAGCTCCCGGGCCGCTTCGCGGTCCAGCAGCACCACCGAGGCGCAAGCCCCCGGCAGCCGGCCCGCCTCCGCCTCCGTCAGCAGGCGGCGGGAGGCGGCACGGTGCCGGGCCATGGCGTACGCCGACACCCGGCGGCCGCGTTCGCGCTGGCCGTCCAGCGCGGTCCGGACGGGGACGTCCAGCAGCACCAGGTGCATGCCCCTTCCCCGGCGCCGGGCCTCACGGGCGACCCAGGCGCGCACCCAGCGCAGGGTTCCGCAGTCGTGGAGGACGACGCTGTCGCCCGAGCGCAGCGCCCGCCACAGCCCGGCGTAGTGCGCGATCCGCACCAGGGGACGGTAGAGGGCGTACGGCAGCAGCCGCGGAACCCGCGCCTGCCAGCGTTCCCTGACGTCCTGTGAGTCGATCAGGCGGGCGCCGCCGGTCGCGCGCCGCATGAGGGTGCTCTTGCCGCCGCCCGGCAGGCCGGAGACGAGCAGGACGTCCCCCGGCGGGTAGCGCAGGGTGCGTACGGGCCGGCGCCCCCGCCGCAGATCGATCAGCCGCCGCGGCCGTACGGCGCGTCCCCCGCGACGCGCTTCCCCGGCCCGCGCCGGTACCGGCCGGGACACGGCCGGACCCCCGGCCGTCGCATACGCACTCTGCCACCGCACAGTTCGCCCTCCGGGTCCGACGTTCAAGAAATGGTAAATCCTGTGTCTTTGCCTACCCAGAGGAACGGCGGCGTTACTACCGGATCGGGACCGGACCGGGACATCCGGGACGCGATCGCGACAACGGCGGGCGCCCGTGCAATGATGGCCGCCTCAATCGCATATAGGCCGTTCGAGGCCGCGCGGGAGAGTTTCCGCACCGCTGCGGCGGGCGGGACGCCGAAGGAGCAAGTCCTCCCTTGAATCTCTCAGGCACAGATACCGCGCGTTCGAGGCACATCTGAAAAGCGGGCGAGCCCTCCCGGCCACGGGGGTGCCGCCCCACCCAAGGTGCAAGCCGGGACTCCTCCGCACGGAGGGTCCAGGTGAACCTCTCAGGTTCCGATGACAGATGGGGAGGACCTGCCCCGTCATCGCCCTACCTGTCTCTTCCTTGCCTTGGGAGCCCGCCCGATGAGTGAATCCCGCCGTACCGCACTGGACGCGCTGCACCGCGCCCTCGGCGCCACCATGACCGACTTCGCGGGCTGGGACATGCCGCTGCGGTACGCCAGCGAGCGCGACGAGCACACCGCCGTACGGACCCGGGCCGGTCTCTTCGACCTGTCCCACATGGGTGAGATCACGGTCACCGGTCCGGGTGCGGGCGAGGCCCTGGACCACGCGCTGGTGGGCCACATCTCGGCGCTGGCCGTGGGCCGTGCCCGCTACACGATGATCTGCGCGCCCGACGGCGGCATCCTCGACGACCTGATCGTCTACCGCCTCGGCGACGAGGAGTACATGGTCGTCGCCAACGCCTCCAACGCCCAGGTCGTCCTCGACGCGGTGACCGAGCGCGCCGCCGGCTTCGACGCCGCGGTCCGCGACGACCGGGACGCCTACGCGCTGATCGCCGTCCAGGGGCCGAACTCCCCCGCCATCCTGAAGTCGGTCACCGACGCCGACCTCGACGGGCTGAAGTACTACGCGGGCCTGCCCGGCACCGTGGCCGGCGTCCCCGCGCTGATCGCCCGCACGGGCTACACCGGCGAGGACGGCTTCGAACTCTTCGTCGCCCCGGCCGACGCGGAGAAGCTCTGGCAGGCGCTGACCGAGGCGGGCGCGGACGCCGGCCTGGTGCCGTGCGGCCTGTCCTGCCGGGACACGCTGCGCCTGGAGGCGGGCATGCCCCTGTACGGGCACGAGCTGACCACCGCGCTCACCCCCTTCGACGCCGGGCTCGGCAGGGTCGTGAAGTTCGACAAGCCGGGTGACTTCGTGGGCCGCGAGGCGCTGACCGCGGCCGCCGCCAAGGCCGAGGCCACGCCGCCGCGCAAGCTGGTCGGCCTGGTCGCCGAGGGCCGCCGCGTCCCCCGGGCGGGCTACCCGGTCGTGGCGGGCGGCGAGGTGGTCGGCGAGGTCACCTCCGGCGCCCCCTCCCCGACCCTGGGCAAGCCGATCGCCATCGCGTACGTGGACGCCGCGCACGCCGCGCCGGGTACCTCCGGTGTGGGCGTGGACATCCGCGGTACGCATGAGCCGTACGAGGTGGTGGCCCTGCCGTTCTACAAGCGGCAGCGCTGAGTTCCCGGTCACATCCGGCACACCCGTCCCACCTGTCAAGACAGCCGTTCACCAGCACATACCGTCATCCAGGAGAATTCACGCCATGAGCAACCCCCAGCAGCTGCGGTACAGCAAGGAGCACGAGTGGGTCTCGGCCGCCGACGCGGACGGCGTGTCGTCGGTGGGCATCACCGAGCACGCGGCGAACGCCCTCGGCGATGTCGTCTACGTCCAGCTCCCGGCGGTCGGCGACACGGTCGCCGCGGGCGAGACCTGCGGTGAGCTGGAGTCGACCAAGTCGGTCAGCGACCTGTACGCCCCGGTCTCCGGTGAGGTCACCGAGGTCAACGAGGACGTCGTCAACGACCCCTCGCTGGTGAACTCGGCGGCCTTCGAGGGCGGCTGGCTGTTCAAGGTGAAGATCTCCGAGGAGCCGGGCGACCTGCTCTCCGCGGACGAGTACACCGCCTTCACCGGCAACTGACCGCTCGGGACCTCCCGGCAGCTCCGCCCTGTCCACTCCGACCTCCGGACGGATGACCCCCTGATGTCGCTTCTCAACAGCTCACTGCACGAGCTCGACCCCGACGTCGCCGCCGCCGTCGACGCCGAACTCCACCGTCAGCAGTCCACCCTCGAGATGATCGCCTCGGAGAACTTCGCTCCGGTCGCGGTGCTCCAGGCCCAGGGCTCGGTGCTGACCAACAAGTACGCCGAGGGGTACCCCGGCCGCCGCTACTACGGCGGTTGCGAGCACGTCGACGTCGTCGAGCAGCTCGCGATCGACCGGATCAAGGCGCTCTTCGGCGCCGAGCACGCCAACGTCCAGCCGCACTCGGGCGCGCAGGCCAACGCGGCCGCGATGTTCGCGCTGCTGAACCCCGGCGACACGATCCTGGGTCTGAACCTCGCCCACGGCGGGCACCTGACCCACGGCATGAAGATCAACTTCTCCGGCAAGCTGTACGACGTGGTCGCCTACCACGTGGACCAGGAGACCGGTCAGGTCGACATGGCCGAGGTCGAGCGCCTGGCCAAGGAGTCCCGGCCGAAGCTGATCATCGCCGGCTGGTCGGCGTACCCGCGGCAGCTGGACTTCGCGGCCTTCCGCCGGATCGCCGACGAGGTCGGCGCCTACCTGATGGTCGACATGGCGCACTTCGCCGGTCTGGTGGCCGCGGGCCTGCACCCCTCCCCCGTGCCGTACGCGGACGTCGTCACCACGACCACGCACAAGACGCTGGGCGGCCCGCGCGGCGGCGTCATCCTGTGCAAGGCGGAACTCGCCAAGAAGATCAACTCGGCGGTCTTCCCCGGCCAGCAGGGCGGCCCGCTGGAGCACGTCATCGCCGCGAAGGCGGTCGCCTTCAAGATCGCGGCGAGCGAGGAGTTCAAGGACCGCCAGGTCCGCACCCTGGAGGGCGCGCGGATCCTCGCCGAGCGGCTGACCCGGGACGACGTCGCGGCGGCCGGCGTCTCGGTGCTGTCCGGCGGCACCGACGTCCACCTGGTCCTGGTCGACCTGCGCGACAGCGAGCTCGACGGGCAGCAGGCCGAGGACCGGCTGCACGAGATCGGCATCACGGTCAACCGCAACGCCGTCCCGAACGACCCGCGCCCGCCGATGGTCACCTCCGGCCTGCGCATCGGCACCCCGGCGCTGGCCACCCGCGGCTTCGGCACGGAGGACTTCCGTGAGGTCGCCGACGTCATCGCCGAGGCCCTCAAGCCGGGCTTCGACGCGGAGACCGCCAAGGCGCTCGGCGCCCGGGTCACCGCCCTGGCCGGCAAGCACCCGCTGTACCCCGGCCTGAAGTAGCGAGTGTCACCCGGTGTGCGGGGCCGCTCCGTGAGGACGGTCCCGCACACTGGAACACAAGCGGCGCACCCACGCCGCGCCCACGTACCACCCGGCGGCGAACCCGCCGGCCGCCCGCGGACAACGGGGTCCGCGAACCCGAGGAGTCATCGCACCGTGGCCATCTCCGTCTTCGACCTCTTCTCGATCGGCATAGGCCCCTCCAGCTCCCACACCGTGGGCCCGATGCGCGCCGCGCGGATGTTCGTCCAGCGGTTGAAGAACGACGGCATGCTGGCGGGCGTCGCCTCCGTGCGCGCCGAACTGTTCGGCTCGCTCGGCGCGACCGGCCACGGCCACGGCACCCCCAAGGCGGTGCTGCTGGGCCTGGAGGGGCACTCCCCCCGCACGGTCGACGTGGACACCGCCGACGAGCGGGTCGAGCAGATCCGCGAAAGCCGCCGCATCAACCTGCTCGGCGCCCACGAGATCCCGTTCTCCGCCGACGACGACCTGGTGCTGCACCGGCGCCGCTCGCTGCCGTACCACGCCAACGGCATGACGCTCGCCGCGTACGACGAGACCGGCGCACCCGTGCTGGAGAAGACCTACTACTCGGTGGGCGGCGGCTTCGTCGTCGACGAGGACGCGGTCGGCGAGGACCGCATCAAGCTCGACGACACCGTGCTGAGGTACCCCTTCCGCACCGGCGACGAGCTGCTGCGGCTCACCCGTGAGACCGGGCTGTCGATCTCCGGGCTGATGCTGGAGAACGAGAAGGCGTGGCGCACCGAGGCGGAGATCCGCGCGGGCCTGCTGGAGATCTGGCGCGTCATGCAGGACTGCGTCAAGGCCGGGCTGACCCGCGAGGGCATCCTCCCCGGCGGCCTCAAGGTCCGCCGCCGCGCCTCGGCCACCGCCCGCCAGCTGCGCGCCGAGGGCAACACGGCGGCGCACGCCATGGAGTGGGTCACCCTGTACGCCATGGCCGTCAACGAGGAGAACGCCGCGGGCGGCCGCGTCGTCACCGCCCCGACCAACGGTGCCGCCGGCATCATCCCGGCCGTGCTGCACTACTACGTCAACTTCGTGGCCGGGCAGTCGACGGAGGCGGAGAAGGAGGACGGCGTCGTCCGCTTCCTGCTCGCGGCGGGCGCGATCGGCATGCTCTTCAAGGAGAACGCCTCCATCTCGGGCGCCGAGGTCGGCTGCCAGGGGGAGGTCGGCTCCGCCTGCTCCATGGCCGCGGGCGGGCTCGCCGAGGTCCTCGGCGGCGGCCCGGAGAAGGTCGAGAACGCCGCGGAGATCGGCATGGAACACAACCTGGGCCTCACCTGCGACCCCGTCGGCGGGCTCGTCCAGATCCCCTGCATCGAGCGCAACGGCATGGCCGCGGTCAAGGCCGTCACCGCCGCCCGCATGGCGATGCGCGGGGACGGGCGGCACCACGTCTCCCTCGACAAGGTCATCAAGACCATGAAGGAGACCGGGGCCGACATGAAGGTCAAGTACAAGGAGACCGCGCGGGGCGGGCTCGCGGTCAACGTCATCGAGTGCTGACGTCGCGGGCCCCGGCCGCCCCGGCCGCCCCGGACCTCCGGGCGGCCGGGGCCCCGCCGTACCCGCAGCGACCTCCCGTCCCCCTGAGCGGAACCCGAGGTTCCCTGAACCCTGCCACGGGGGAGGTCAGTCGCCGACCGGCCGTACCGCGTTGTCGTCGCCGACCTCGTACACGTCGATCCTGAGCGCGTGGCGCACGGCTGCGGGCACACGTCGGGCGGCAGCGAGGCCGCAGGTGGGAACGACCAGTGCGTAGCGCGTGGTTGCCGACGCGTCGGTCATCCTCCGCAGGAGCTGCCCGTACGCGACGTCCGCGTCGATGCCCGGGTCCTTGGTGCGGCCCTTCGCCTCCCCCACGATCCGCCCGCCGTCCCGCACGGCCTCGATGTCGGCGTACTCGTCGGTCGGCAGCACCGGCGTCCACCCTTCGGAGCGCAGCCAACGGCGGAAGGCCGCGACCACACGGTCCTCGTCGGTGGTCACGCGGTGCTCGGCCGTGGCGAGGAGTCCGCGCAGCGCGGCGAGGTCGGCCTCGCGGAACCGGCGCAATCGTCCCCTGGCGTCGGCCGCCAGGTCCCCCGGGCGGATGACCAGCAGGTCCAGGCCGTTCTCCGGGATCAGCGCCTCGCGCCGCCCGTCGTACAGGGCGCGCTGGACACCCCGGTGGACGCCACTGACCGTGAGGCGGTCGGGCTTGTCGAAGAAGGCGACCGGCTGGTCGTGCTGGATCTCCCGGTACTCCACCACCAGGCCGTAGCCCGGCCAGTAGGAGTCGACCGGCAGGCGTGTTCTCCGTCCCGACGGGCTCGGATCGCCCACCAGCCAGTCGAAACGGTGCTCTCGCTTACCGCGCTCGGCCAACACCTCGTCGCACAGGTCGAGTACGTACGCCTCGTCGCTGTCCTGCCTGCCCATGCCCCGCATGATGCCAGGCGCCGCCGGAACCGGACCCCGCGTCAGCGGTACGTGGCCGCCGCCCACACCGCCGTCGCCGCGACCGCGAGGGCGTAGCAGCCGGTGGCGGCGTGCAGGAGGCGGAGCTTCGCCCGGGCGGACAGGCGGGTGCGGGACAGCAGCCAGGCCAGGGCGGGGAGGACGAGGACGGCGTGGAGGCTGACGCCGTGGAGGGGCTTGAGGGGGGCCGTCGAGGCGTACGCGGCGGCCTGGTGGCCGGTACGGGTGAGGTAGACGCCGCGGGCGATCATGGCCGCGCCGGAGAGCAGCCCGACGAGCAGGATCGCGAAGCCGGCGCGCAGGGCGAGGGGCATCCCGGTGGGCCCGCCGGGGCGGCGCCGGAAGGACGCGGCGGCGAAGACCGACAGGACGGCCACCAGCACGGCGCCGCCGGCGGCGAGCGTCATGGAGACCGCGGTGTCGAAGCCGGTCTCCATGTCGAGGTGCGACGGCACGTGCCGCCACGCCTGCAGGGTGATGCCGGCGACCTCGACGACGCAGTCGGCGGCGAACACGGTGAGCAGCAGCGCGCGCAGGCGCGCGCCGACGTCGAGGTACGAGGTGACCCAGGCGACGGCGAGGAGGGTCGGGCCGAAGGAGAGCCCGAAGGTCACCGGCTTGCGCCAGGACACCGGTCCCTCCCAGGGGCCGCCGTCCACCGCGAGGACGGCGAGGTGGAACAGGCCCGAGAGGATCAGCACGGCGCCGGTCGCGTGGCACAGGCGGTCTGCCGTGCGGGGGCCGCCGAGGGTCCGTCCCGGGGCCGCGGGGGTGGTGGTCGTCGCCATGGCCCCAGGCTGCCGTGGGTGGCGCGGCCGGTCGTCGTCCGGGGGGAGGCCGGCCGGCTGCGCCCCCGGGAGCAGCCGTTCCCGTCAGCGGGTGGCAGCGTGCACGATGCCCGAGGTCGCCGCGATGCGGTCGAGCAGGAACATGGTGCCGACGCTCGCCACGATCCAGCTGCAGAGGATGACGATCCCGCGGGTCAGGCCGTCGTGGTGGAAGTAGGCGATTCCGTCCATGGCGCGGACGCCCACCCCGGCCGGCATGACGGAGGTCAGTGGCTCCAGCCAGCCCGGGAGGAAGTACGGCGGGAGGACGCCGCCACTGGTGGCGTTCCCGATGATGAGCATGAAGATGGAGCCCAGGAGCACCCCGGCCGGGCCGAAGACGCGGATGAGCGCGACGGTGGCGGCGGCCACCGCGCCGGCCATGAGGGTGACGACGCCGAAGATCCCGAAGAAGGAACCGGGTATCGCGCCGAAGGCCGTACTGGCGATGAGGGTGGTGGCCAGGCCGCCGAGGACGGCGAAGAGACCGATGCTCAGGACGCGCTGGTTGAAGGAGAGCCGTGGTGCGACCTGGTAGGTGAGCTGGCCGAACAGGAAACCTGCCAGGATCAGCCCGAAGGAGGCGTAGAAGACCGACAGCCCTCTGCTGTCACCGGACGACAGCGGCAGGATGTCGACCACGGGGATCTTGTGGCTCTCGCCGTGCGGAACGGACGCCAGGGGGGTGAGCAGAGCGGACACCGCCGGGCCGTTCGCGCCGGCGTAGACGACCTTGGGCTTGCCGCCCTCGGACAGATAGGCCGCGTAGGCCTCCCGGTGCTCCACGGCGTGCCGGGCCGAGGCCGCGTCGGGATACCGGTCGACCTGGAAGGCCTCGGGCGCGATGCGCTGGAGGCGGACGTCGAACAGGGCCGCCGAGTGGTCCGAGGCGACGACGGCCACCGGCAGCCGGTGCGCCGTGGGCGTGTGGAAGGCGGCCAGGAAGACGCTCACAAAGGAGAGCCCGACGACGAGCACCGTGATCACCGGGGTGATCACGGCCTTGGGGCCGGTCAGTCCCACCCGGGCGGGCGGTGCGTCGGTCTGCGGTCCCGGGACGTGCCGGTGCCGGTGCCGGTGGTGCGACGGAGGCTCGTCCGCGGGGGGCTGCGCATCGGTGATGATCACGGTGTCCACCAGGGCGGATCCCTCCTGTAATGTAAGCTGACTTATATAAGTTAACAGACAAAAGGAAGGCATCCGGTATGCCCCCGCGCGAACCCCGCGAGCACATCGGCTATCTGATCTGGCAGCTCTCGCAGGCTTACGCGATCCGCATCGAGCAGGCGATGCGCCCGCTCCGACTGACCCAGGCGCAGTTCAGCGCCCTCATGCACCTGAGCACCTACGGGGCCATGTCGAGCGCCGAACTGGCGCGCCGCTGCGGGGTCACACCGCAGTCCATGGGCAGCGCCGTCCAGGGGCTGACCGAGCGCGGACTGGTGGAGCGGCGGGCCCATCCGACACACGGCCGGATCATCGAGATCAGCGTCACCCCGCAGGGCGAGGAGCTGGCGGTCCGCGCCGAGCAGGCCATCGCCCCCGCCGAGGAGGAGGCCCTCTCCCCCTTCGGCGCCCAGGAGCGGGCACGCGTCCGCGCCGACCTGCAGCGCATGCTGGCGACCCTGAACCCGCACACCCTTCCGGAGGGTGATTGAACCCTCATTAATTTATCTTTCAATGACATTTCCCCTACCGTAGCGGGGCGACCGACCGCCGATCGCGCTCCGCCCGACCCGCGATATGGATTGCACGATCCAATATTTCGCGCGGGCGGTCACGGCTTCGCCGACACGTACGCCCTGCCCTCGGCGGTCTCCACGACGACCGCGGCGACCTCACCGGGGGCCACCGCCGCGGAGCCGTCCAGGCTGACGCCGCGGCCCTCGCCGCCCGGCGACACCACCCAGCTGCCGGCGATCGTCCGGGCGCCGTCCCGGGCCACCACCACCAGCAGGCAGTGCTCCCCCGGCGGGATGCCGCCGACCCGGGCGTGCACCCGCACCCAGGCGGTGGCCGGGGTGAGCCGTACGGTCAAGCGGGCGCCGGTGGACGGGTCGGCGCCCGAGGCGGTACGGACGGGCCCCAGGGGCGAGGCCGCGGCCGGCGGCCGGGACGCCCGGCCGGCCCGGTGCTCCCCGAGGAGCACACCGCCCTGGAGGAGCGCGGCCGCCGCCACCACGGCCGCGACCGCGGCGGCCGCCCGCCGGCGGCGCCGTGCGCCCGCCCGCTCTGCGCGCACCTGACGCAACGTCCGCTGCAGCAGCAGGTCACCGCCCTCGGGCGGGCCGTCGAGGAAGGTCTCCGGCGGGACGCCGCCGAGGGCCCGCGCCATGGCGCGCAGCTCGCCAAGTTCGGTCCGGCAGGACTCGCAGGACCCGGCGTGCTCGTCCACGGCGCGGACCTCCTCCTCGTTCAGCGCGCCCAGGACGCGGGCGGTGAGCGCCTCCCCTCCGTGTCGCTCCGGCGCGCTCATGCGGCGACCTCCCCCATCTCGACGGGCCGGTGGCGGCAGAAGTCGCGCAGCGCCTTGAGCGCGTAGTGCGACCGGGACTTGACCGTTCCCGGGGGGATGCCCAGGGTCCTGGCGGCCTCGGCGACACTCTGCCCGCGGAAGTAGAGGACGTAGAGCACGTCGCGGTGGTCCGCGGAGAGCCGCTCCAGTGCCTCCATGACGACCACGGCGTCCACCACCGCCTCCGCGTGGTCGCGCTGCACCGGTGGCGCCGCCGTCGATGCGGCGACCTCGGTGGGGCGGGCGGCCCTGGCCCGGTACCGGTCGGTGATGATGTTGCGGGTCACGGTGAGCAGCCAACCCCGCACCGAGCCCTTGCCGTTGAGCAGGGCGTCGGGATGGCGCCAGGCCCGGATCAGGGTCTCCTGGACGACGTCCTCGGCCGCGGCGCGGTCGCCGGTGAGGCGGGTCGCGTACGCGAGCAGTGCCCTGCCGTGTTCCTCGTAGAGCGCCCTGACGAGCGCCTCGTCGCTCGTGCCCCGGCTCTGCCGGGTACGGGGCCGCATTGCCGCCATCCGCCCACTCCGTCCGCCCACCGACCGTGCCGCGGTGCCTCGACGCAGACACGGCCCCCGCCCGGGCCGGGTTCAGGTGAGCCGCCTCACACCGCGCGGGCCGTGGTTGAACCGCCGGGCGGCACGGGCCGTGTCTGGTCACACGCCCCCGCCCGCCCGGGCCGGTCCACAGGAGGAGACGAACGATGCGGTACAGCCCCGCGAAGAGGACGGTCCGTCTGCTGGCGGCGGCCGCCGTGCTGTTCGCCGTCGCCCCGTCCCCCGGCGCCGCCGCGGACCGCTCCCCCGCTCCGCCCGCCGCCCCCGTACGGCCGGCACCGGAGGGACCGGGGTCCGCCGCCTCCCGGCCGTCCCGTGACGTGGCCGCGGGTGCCCCGTCCCAGGGCGCGACGGCCGCGGCGATCGGGGCGGTGGTGCTGCTGGCCGGTCTCGCCGCGGGGCGGCGTCCGCTGCTGCGGGCGGCACGGCGGCACCGGCGGGCGGCGCTCGGACGGCGGCTCGCCGCGGACACCCGTACCCCGCTGCTGGTCCGGCACGCGCTGTGCGAACTGGCCCTGGCGGGGCGGCCCGACAGCCCGGTCCGGGTACGGGGCGTGCTCGCCGAGCCCGGCCGGGTGCTGGCGACGGTCTCGGCGTGCGGGCCGGCCCCGGCGCCGTGGACGGCGCTGACGCCGACCCGCTGGGAGCGCACGGGTCTCGTACCGGGCGAGGGTCCCGCCGCCGGGCCGGGGCCGCTCCCCCAACTGACCAGGCTCGGCGCGGTCGGCCGGGGCCAGGTGCTGGTGAACCTCGCGCGGATCGGCGGCGTCCTCAGTGTGCTCGGGGATCCCACCGTCGCACGGGACGCCGTGCTCGCCCTGGTGGACGGGGTGTTGGAGGTGGCGCCCGTCCCCCGGACCGTGGTGGTCGCCGTGGGTCCCGGTGCCCGTGACCTGCCCGGGCCGCCCGCGGTGCTCCGGGTCCGGACCCTCCGTCAGATCCCCGCGCTGCGCGGGGCGGGGACGCCGCAGGCCGCGGCCGGGCTGATCGTGCTGCTGCACCGGCCGGAGGCCGAGGAGGCCCGCCTGCTGGCGGGGCTGGCGGGCCCGAAGGGCGGCGGCTGGACGGTCCTGACGGTCGGCCATGTCCCGGGCGCCCATTGGCGCTGGTACGCGGCGGCCGACGGAACGGTGGACGCGGGGGTGCTCGGTCACCGGGTGGTGGTGCCCGTGCGGCCCGCGGCCCGCTGCCGCCTCTGATGCCCCGGCAGAGTGGCGATCCGACAGAACCACTCATAGCGTCAGATTTCGGGTGACTCGGGACGTCACCCGGAAAGCAGGTACGGCAGTCATGACACTTCGTCGGCCCCACGCGGCCGCCGCGGCCGCGGTCGTCAGTGTGCTGGGGCTGTGCGCGTTCCTCCCGGCCGAGGCCGCGTCACCCGGCGGCACGCTGGTCGTCCGGCCCGGGGAGTCCGTCCAGGCCGCGGTGGACCGGGCCCGCCCCGGCGACGTCATCAGGATCCTCCCCGGGACCTACCCGGGCAGCGTCGACGTGACCAAGCCGCGGCTGACGCTGGTCGGCCACGGCACGGACACCGTGCTCACCCCGGGCGCGGGGCCCGGCGCGAACACCTGCGGCCGGGCGGGCAGCGGGCTGTGCGTCACCGGAACGGAGCAGAGCGGCCTGGGCGGCGTCCGGCTGCTGTCGCTGTCGGTCTCCGGCTTCCGCAAGAACGGGGTCGACGCCTCCTGGACCGAGGGCCTGGAGGTCAGTGACGTGACCGCCGAGCACAACGGGCGCCAGGGGATCGGTGTCCAGCACTCGGTGCGCACGCTGCTGCGCGACAACATCTCCCGGCAGAACGGCGAGTCGGGGATCTTCCTGGCCAACACCGCGGACGGGGAGGGCGGCGCGCTGGACACCCGGCGCACCCGCGTCAGCGGCAACGAGCTGACGGGCAACCGGATCGGGGTCGTGCTGCGCCGGGTGCGCAACCTGGGGGTCGTCGACAACCACATCACCGCCAACTGCGGCGGCGTCTTCGTCGTGGGGGACGAGGGCACGCCGCGCGCCGGGGCCCTGACCGTCTCCGACAACCTCGTGGCGGCGAACAACAAGTACTGCCCCTCCGACGCCCGGCTCCCGTTCATCCAGGGCGCCGGGATCGTGCTGACGGGGGCGGAACGGACCCTGGTGGTCCGCAACCGGGTCGTGGACAACCACGGCACCTCACCGATGTCCGGCGGGATCGTCCTCTTCCGCAGCGTGGTGGGCGCCCCCGACACCGGCAACACCGTCCGGGGCAACACGGCCCTGGGCAACAGCCCGGCCGACCTGGCCGACCGTGACCGGGGCACCGCGAATGTCCTCCGTGACAACACGTGCCGCGTCTCCGAACCGAAGGGGTTGTGCGAGGAATGACCTTGACAGAAACCACCAGCGCGGACGGCACCGCGAACGCGGCGGCCGCCGAGGCCGCGACGCCGCCGGCGATGCGGCTGCGCGAGCTCGTCTTCGGCGCCGCCTGCGCCGCCGCCGTACGGGCCGCGGTCAAACTCGGCGTACCGGACGCGCTCGGCAAGGACCCGTCGCCCGTCGACGAGCTCGCGGCCATGGTCGGCACGGCGCCGCGCCAGCTGCGCCGGCTGCTGCTCGCCCTGGCCTCGTACGGGGTCTTCGAGGAGCAGGCCGACGGCCGCTTCGCCCACACCGAGATGTCCCGGATGCTCCGCAAGGACAGCCCGAACACCCTGCACTACATCGCGCTGTGGTGCACCGAGCCGTGGACGTGGGAGGTCTGGCCGCGGCTGGACGAGGCGGTGCGCGGCGGCCGCAACGTCTTCCCGGAGGTCTTCGGCAAGGAGTTCTTCCAGTACCTGCACGACGACGCCCGGGACAGCGCCCGGGTCTTCGACCGCGCCATGACCGCCTCCAGCCGGCAGTCCGCCGAGGACATCGCCGAGCTGCTGGACCTCACCGGCGTCAGCTCGGTCGCCGACATCGGCGGCGGCCAGGGGCACGTGCTGGCCGCGCTGCTGGAGAAGCACCCCGACCTGCAGGGCACGCTGCTGGACCTGCCGAAGGTCGTCGCCGGCGCCGACCCGCGGCTGCGCGAGGGCGGTCCGCTGGCCGCGCGCGCCCGGCTGGTGCCCGGGGACTGCCGGGTGGACATCCCGGTGGCCGCCGACATGTACATCATCAAGAACATCCTGGAGTGGGACGACGACAGCACGCGGCGGACGCTGCGCAACGTCGTCGCGGCGGGTGGCGCCGGCGCGAGGGTGATCGTCATCGAGAACCTCATCGACGACACGCCGTCCATGCGCTTCACGACCGCCATGGACCTGCTCCTGCTGCTGAACGTCGGCGGCCAGAAGCACACGCGGGACAGCATGGTGAAGCTGATGACGGAGGCCGGGCTGCAGGTGGCCGAGGTGGCCCCCGTCAACGCCTACCTGCACGCCCTGCACAGCACGGTCGGCGGGGCGAAGTGACCCGCTAGCCGGTCATCTCCGCCACCAGACCGGTGGTGTGCCGGCCCGCCCGGAACTCCGGGCGGGCCAGCACCTTCCGCAGGAAGCCGGCCGTGGTGCACACGCCCTCGCCGCGCACCCGCAGTTCCTCCAGGACGCGGTCCATCCGGGCCAGCGCCCGGTCCCGGTCCGGGGCCCAGACGACGGCCTTGGCGAGCAGCGAGTCGTAGTCGGGGCCGATCCGCCAGCCGGGGAAGGCGTGGGTGTCCACCCGTACGAAGGGCCCGCCGGGCACCTCGAAGCCGGTGAGCAGGCCCGGGGTCGGCGCGAAGTCCCGCGCGGGATCCTCGGCGTTGACCCGGCACTCCACGGCGACCCCGCGGTGCACGACGTCCTCCTGGCGCAGGGTCAGCGGATGGCCTGCGGCGACCAGGATCTGCTCCCGGACCAGGTCGATCCCGGTGACCATCTCGGTGACCGGGTGCTCCACCTGGAGCCGGCAGTTGACCTCCATCAGGTGGAAGTCGCGCTCCGGGGTGAGCACGAACTCGAAGGTGCCCACGCCCGTGTAGCCGACCGCCCGGGCGCCGCGCACGGCGGCGTCGCACATCGCCGACCTCAGGCGCGCCGGAAGGTCCGGGGCGGGGGTCTCCTCGACCAGTTTCTGGTGGTGCCGCTGCACCGAGCAGTCGCGCTCGCCGAGGTGGACGACCGCGCCGTGCCGGTCGCAGAGCACCTGCACCTCCACGTGGCGGGCCCGCTCGACGAAGCGCTCCAGGTAGAGCCGGTCGTCGCCGAAGACGGACCGGGCGTGCGCCGCGGTGCGCCGGTAGGTGTCGAGCAGCCGGTCCGGGTCGGTGACCACGGCCATGCCGCGTCCCCCGCCGCCCGCGACGGCCTTGAGGATCACCGGGTAACCGGTCCGCTGCGCCGCCTCCTTCGCGTCGGCGGTCCCGGCCAGCGGGCCGGCGCTGCCGGGCAGCACGGGCAGTCCCGCCTCGGCCATCAGCGCGCGGCAGGCGGCCTTGTCGCCCAGCCGGGAGAGCACCTCGGAGGAGGGCCCGATGAAGGTGAGGCCGTTGGCCTCGCAGACCTCGGCGAAGTCGGGGTCCTCGGAGAGGAATCCGTAACCGGGGTGGACGGCCTGCGCGCCGGTGCGACGGGCGGCCTCGACGACGGCGGGGATGTTGAGGTAGCTCGCCCTCGCCGGGGGCGGCCCGATGTGCACGGCCTCGTCGGCGAAGCGGACGACGGCCGAGTCGCGGTCGGCGGTGGAGTACACCGCGACCGTCCGGATGCCCAGTTCCCGGCAGGCGCGGGCGACCCGCAGGGCGATCTCGCCGCGGTTGGCGACCAGGACGGTGGAGAACACGGGCCTCACTCCCCCACCGGTACGGGCTCCAGTGCGATCAGCGGCTGCTGGAACTCGACGGGCTGCCCGTCGGGGACGACGACCTCCACGACCCGGCCGACCGCGTCCGCCTCGACGACGCTCATCATCTTCATGACCTCCAGGACGCCCACGGGCTGGCCGGGGCGGACGAGGTCGCCGACGGACACGCAGGGGCGCTCGCCGGGGTCGGGGGCGTGGTAGAAGGTGCCCACGGTGGGGGCGCATACGTAGTGAAGTGATGTGGAATCACGCGCTCCGTGCGCCTCTTGCGCCTCCGGTGCGCCGGCGCCCCGCGGGTGTCCGGCGGCGGACGCCGGAGCCGGTGCGGAAGCCGCCGCGGGAGCGGTCGCCGGTACCGCGGCGGCCTCGGCGGCCGGGTCGGGCGCCCGAGTGTGCGCGCGGTCCTGTGCCCGCGGCTCCGGCCACTCGATCTCGACCGCCGTCTGCCCGTGCCGCAGCCTGATCCGCCGCGGCGGGACCGGCATCGAGCGGGCCAGCTCGGTGGCGCTGCGGCAGACCGCTTCCAGCGCCGGGAGCGCGGCCGCCGCGCTGCCGGGTGACGATCCGTTGAGGCTCTTGCCCGCGCCCGGGGGGCGGGCCGTCCTGTCGTCGCCGTGGAGTGTCACGGTGCTGCCTCCTCCTCCAGTCGGCCGAAACGGTGGAACCGGTCGCGGCGCTCGGCCAGCAGCCGGTCAGGGGGCCGGGGACGCAGTTCGTCCAAAGCGGCCGAGAGCGCGCCGCCGACGAGGGCGGCCGCGTGGGCGTGGTCCGCGTGGGCGCCGTCGGGCGGCTCGGGGACCACACCGTCGACGATGCCCAGCCGGAGCAGATCGCGGGCGTGCAGCCGCAGCGCGGCCGCCGCGGCGGGGGCGGCAGCGGGGTCCTTCCACAGGATCGCGGCGCAGCCCTCGGGGCTGATCACGGAGTAGATGCCGTTGGCGCTGACCAGGACCCGGTCGGCGACGGCGAACGCCAGCGCCCCGCCGCTGCCGCCCTCGCCGGTGATCACCGCGACGACCGGTACGGGCAGCCGGGCCATCAGGCGCAGGTTCTCGGCGATGGCGAGGGCCTGGCCGCCGCTCTCCGCCTCCGGGCCCGGGTCGGCACCCGGGGTGTCGATGAGGGTCACCACCGGCATGCCCAGCTTGGCGGCGGTCCGCATCAGGCGTGCCGCCTTGCGGTAGCCGGCCGGGGTGGCCATGCCGAAGTGCCGTCGCCGGCGCTCCTCCAGCCCGGGGCCGCCCTTGTGGTGGCCGATCAGCATGACGGGGCTGCCGTGCAGCAGCCCCGGCCCCCCGATGACGGCCGGGCAGTCGGCGGCCAGCCGGTCGCCGTGCAGTTCGTGGAAGTCCTGGAGCAGATGGGTCGCGTAGTCGGCGGCCGTGGGCCTCAGCGGGTGCCGGGCCAGGCGGACCGCCTCCCAGGCGTCCCGCTCGGGCAGTTCGTCCGCCGTACGGACGACGCGGACGGCCGGTCCGCGCGGCACGGTCGCCGGCCGGGGCTGCTCGGCCCGGCGGCGTGCCCCCGCCCGCGGGACGCCGTCCCCGGAGCGCAGCCGCAGCAACCGGGCCAGCGTCGGGCGGAGGGCCGCGCGGGGGACGACGTCGTCGATGAGGCCGCGCGAGAGGAGGAACTCCGCCCTCTGGAAGCCCTCGGGGAGGCGCCGGCCGGTGGTCTGCTGGATGACGCGCGGCCCGGCGAAGCCCAGCCGGGCGCCGGGCTCGGCGAGGATGACGTCGGCGAGGGTCGCATAGGAGGCGGCGACGCCGCCGTAGGTGGGGTCGGTCACCAGGGACACCACCAGGACGCCCGCCTCGTCGAGTTCGGCGAGCGCCTGGGCGGTCCTGGCCATCTGCATCAGCGACAGGGCGCCCTCCTGCATGCGGGCGCCGCCTGAGGCGGTCACGAGCAGCAGGGGGACGCGCCGTCGCAGACTGGTCCGGGCGGCCCGGGTGATCTGCGAACCGACCCCGAGGCCGAGGCTGCCGCCGAGGAAGCGGAAGTCCATCGCGGCGACGACGACCGGCTGGTCCTCGATCGTGCCGTGCACGCACACCACGGCCTCGTCCATCCCGGTCGCCGCCCGGGCCTCGCGCAGCCGCTCGGCGTACGGGCGGGTGTCGGTGAAGCCCAGCGGGTCGGGCTCCGCCGGCCGCTCGCCGCGCTCCGCGGCGAGCGGCTTGCGGGAGCCGGGGTCCAGCAGCTGGTCCAGACGCTGCCGGGCCGTGAGCCGGCCGTGCGCGCCGCACTCGGGGCAGACGCGCAGCGTACGGGTGTAGCGCTTGCCGTAGACGAGCGCGGCACAGCGCTCGCAGCGCACCCAGTCCGGCTCGGCGGTGGCCTCGTCAGCCACTGCGCTCCCAGCGGTAGAACTCCCGGGCCATGGCGTCCTTGGGCTCGCGCCAGGTCTCGGGGTCGTACGCGGAGATGAAGGACGACAGCTGCCGGCTGATGTCCTGGAACGCCGGGTGGTCCTTGTACCGGCCGACCTCCGGGCCGGGCGGCCGGTCGGCCTCGACCAGGTGCAGGTAGACGTCGCCGAACTGGAACAGGCTGCGTCCGGTGACCCCGATCAGACCGGGCAGTTCGCCCCGGTCCGACTCGGCGAAGACCTGCGCCACCTGCTCATCGGCGCCGGGCTTCATCCTGGCCACGATCAGGCTGCGGTAGGTCTTCATGCCGCGCCGCCGTGGCGCTGCACGATCCGCTCGCGGATCAGCTCCAGCTGGATCTTGGAGTTGTCGTTGATGCGGTCGGTCATCGCCTCGTCGTCGAGGGGGGCGCCGGGCTTCATGGCGAAGTCCTGGGTCCAGCGCATCCGGGTGCCGCCGGGGACCTCCTCGTACGCCCAGTGGATGTCCATGTACTGGAAGGGGCCGGTCTCGACCCGGTGCGCGCGCACCGTGCGGGTGGCGCGGTCGGCGACCCGCTCGGAGACCCAGCTCCAGACCTGGCCGTGCTCGTCGGGGTGCATGGTGAGCCGGAAGACGACCCGGTCGCCCTCGCGCTCCACGATGTCCACGGAGGCGTACTCGCTGAACAGGTCCGGCCAGCCCTCCACGTCGTTGGTGACGTCCCAGACGACGTCCATGGGGGCGGGGATGGTGATCTCGTTCTCGGTGTGGCCGGGCATGGTCAGACTCCTGCCTTGAGTGAGTTGTTGACGACGTCCATGAAGGCGCCGGGGGTCTTGCACGAGTCGGCGTCGCCGGCGATCGGGATGCCCCGGTCGTTCTCCAGGGCGCCGACGATGCCGAGCAGGCCGAGCGAGTCCAGTCCGTACTCGGCGAAAGGTGTCTCCGGGTGGCCGTCGAGGAGGCCGGCGTCGACGGTGATCCCGGCATTGGACTTCATCAGGGCGGCGAGTTCGCCGTAGGTCAGTTCCTTGCTCATGGAAGAGCTCTCCTTCACTGCGCCTGCGTCATGTCCGGACGACCAGGGCCGAGTTGGAACCCATCAGGCCGCGGCTGAGCACCAGCGCGGTCCGCAGTTCCGCCGGCCGGGGCCGGCCGGTGACCAGGTCGAGGTCGAGGCAGATGTCGGTGATGTTGGGGGTGGGGGGCACGACTCCGTGCCGCAGGGCGAACACGGCGGCGGCCACGTCGAGCACCGGGGCGCCGCAGTAGGCACGGCCGGTGCCGGTCTTGGGGGCCGTCACGGGGATGCTGGGAGCGCGCTTGCCGAACACGTCGGCCAGCGCCTGTGCCTCGGCGCGGTCCGCCTCCGGGGTGCCGAGCGCGTCGGCGAAGACGACATCGATGTCCCCGGGGGCGCACGCGGCCTCCGCGAGGGCGTCGCGGATGGCGCGGCCCAGTCCCTCGCGGGACTCCGCCCAGCGTGAGGCACCGGTGAAGGTGGCGCCGTGCCCCGCGATGACGGCCTGTACCTCGGCCCCGCGGCCGGCGGCGTGCGCCGGGTCCTCGACCACGAGCATCGCGCCGCCCTCGGCGGGGGCGAAGCCGCGGGCGTGCCGGGTGAAGGGCAGATAGGCCCGTTCGGGGTCCTCCTCCAGGCTGAGTTCTTCGTATCCGAGCTGGCAGACACCCGAGTACGGCGCCAGCGGCGCCTCGGCGGCGCCGACGACGACGGCCCGGGTGCCGTTGCCACGGGTGATGTTGCGGCAGGCGTGGGCGATGGCGTCGAGACCTCCGGCCTCGTCGCTGGCGACCACACCGCAGGGGCCCTTGAAGCCGCCGCGGATCGAGATCTGGCCGGTGCTCGCGGCGTAGAACCACGCGATGGACTGGTACGGGCCGACGAAGCGTGGCCCCTTGCCCCACAGGTGCTGCAGCTCGCGCTGCCCGAACTCGCCGCCGCCCGAACAGGCCGCGGTCACCACTCCGATGTCGAAGGGGGCCTCCTCGTCGAAGCGCAGTCCGGAGTCGGCGAGTGCCTGGTCGGCGGCCGCCATCGCGAAGTGGGTGAACCGGTCGGTCTGCACGGTGTAGCGGTCCTCGACGACCGCCGACACGTCAAAGCCGCGGACCTCTCCCGCGACGCGAAGCGGCAGGTCCCGGCAGCCCTCGCGGCTGACCGCGTCGAGGACGGCGACACCTTCCCTGGTCGCCTTCCAGAAGGCGTCGGCTCCGATGCCGTTCGGTGCGACGACGCCGATGCCGGTGACCACCGCTTGCGTGTTCATCGCTGGCTCCCCTCCGGTCGGTTGAGGACCACCGCGGACTGGAAGCCGCCGAACCCGCTGCCGACGGACAGCACGGTGCGCAGCTTCAGCTCACGGGCGGTGCGCGGGACGTAGTCCAGGTCGCACTCCGGGTCCGGGGTCTCGTAGTTGGCGGTCGGCGGCACCACGCCGTGGGCGAGGGCCAGGGTGCAGGCGGCCAGTTCGATGGCGCCGATCGCACCCAGGGAGTGGCCGACCATGGACTTGATGGAGCTCATGGGCGTGGAGTAGGCGTGCGCGCCCAGCGAGCGCTTGACCGCCGCGGTCTCGTGGCGGTCGTTCTGCTTGGTGCCCGAGCCGTGCGCGTTGACGTAGTCGACGTCGCCCGGGTCGATCCTGGCGTGGTCCAGGGCCTGGTCGATGGCCTCGGACATCTCCAGGCCGTCGGTGGTGAGCCCGGTCATGTGGTAGGCGTTGCCGAACGTGGCGTAGCCCCCGATCTCGCAGTAGATCCGGGCTCCGCGGGCCTTGGCGTGCTCCAGTTCCTCCAGGATGAGCACGGCGCCGCCCTCGCCCATGACGAAGCCGTCGCGACGGGCGTCGAAGGGCCTGGAGGCGTGCGCCGGGTCGTCGTTGTTGGGGGAGGTGGCCTTGATGGCGTCGAAGCAGGCCACCGTGATGGGTGAGATCGGGGAGTCGGACGCGCCGGCGATGACGATGTCGGCGCGTCCCTCCTCGATGGTCTGGAACGCGTAGCCCACGGCGTCGAGGCCGGAGGTGCAGCCCGTGGAGACGGTCTGCACGGGGCCGCGGGCGCCGTGCCGTTCGGCTATCTCCGAGGCGAGCGCGCTGGGCGCGAACGCCCGGTGCAGGTGCGCCCCCGCCTGGCGGTGGTCGACGTCCCAGCGGGCGCCGTGTTCGCTGACTCGTATGTAGTCGTGTTCCAGCCGGGTGGTGCCTCCGACGGCGGTGCCGAGGGAGACCCCGACCCGCCAGGGGTCCTCCTCGTCCAGTTCCAGCCCGGCGTCGCGGACCGCCTCGGCGGCCGCGACGAGCGCGAACTGGACGTACCGGTCGGCGCGTTCCACGTCCTGCGGGCCGAGCCCGCAGGCCGCCGCGTCGAAGTCGACCTCTGCGGCGATGCGGGACCGGAAGCCCGTCGGGTCGAAGAGCGTGATCCCTCGGGTCGCCGTCCGGCCGGCGGTGAGCAGTTCCCAGAAAGCGGGGACCCCGACACCGCCGGGGGCGACGACACCGGCCCCGGTGACCGCCACCCGGCGGGTCATGACGCCGCGTCCTCGGTCTGCTCGGTGACCTCGGTGTCCACGTGGCCCAGCTCCGGGCGGGGCGCGAGCGGACCGAGGTGGAAGACGAGCCGGGCCTCGGTGTCGCCCACGTTGCGGAAGCGGTGGCGGACGTACGGCGGGATCATCAGCCCCTGCTCCGGGCGGAGCACGTGGGGCTCACCGTCGAGGTCCACCTCCAGCGCGCCGCAGACCACGTACACGAACTCCTCGGAGTACGGGTGGTAGTGCTCGCCGATCCGGTCACCGGGTTCCACGAGCGCCACGCCCATGAAGCCGCTGGTGGCGCCGCACGTGGTCGGGGTGAGCATCGCCCGCAGGTCGCCGCCGCGGCGGCGGTTGTGCGGGGTGTCCGCCAGGTTCACGACGGTCGGCGTGAACGGGACGTTCCGTTCGTTGGTCAGAAGATCATCCATAGCTTGCCTCCTCCGGCGGGGGCCGGTCCGGGGCGCACCCCGGACCGGCCGGTACCTGCCGGCTGCCAATGGCTCGACGGGTCAGGACGTGGTCGCGCTGCGGTCGGTGACCATGCGCATGTCGCACTCGACGAGGAACCGCTTCAGGCCCTGCTCGTCACCGAGGTCCCAGTCGGGACCGAGGTCGAGCAGCCGGGCGAGGACGCCGGCCTTGTGCTTGCCGGCGGTGCCCACCGCGACCAGCGGCGCCTCCTCGACGGGGACCCGCAGGTCCACCAGCCGCACCACGATGTCCTCGCGGAGGTAGACGGTGCTGCGCGCGAGCGGCCCCTTGGGGACGTCCACGGCCTCCTCGTCCTGCTGGGCGAGCATCTTGGCGACCGCCGGGCCGGAACCCGCCTTGGCCGGGTAGATCAGGGCGTGCCGGCTCAGGCCCTCCGGCCGGTCGGCGCCCATGGCGACGTGGTGCACGGCCGGGAGCGCGGCGCGGGCGAAGAACTCCCGTGCCGAGCCCGGGTCGTTGAGGTCCCGGTCCACCTCCAGGTAGGGGTTGATGGCTTCCTCGACCGCCCGCACCTCGGGCTGGCGGGCGACGTGGCGCAGTGCCCTGGCCAGGTCCCCCTCCACCTCCACGGCGCGCACGACACGGTTGCCGTGCATGAACAGCGAGGTGCGGCAAAGCCGCGTGTTCTCGTCGACCACGGCCTGCGGCGAGGTGTAGCCGGACAGGATGTCCGCCACCTTCTGCTCGCTGCCGGGCTTCACGGTGAAGGTGATGGCGTGGCGGATGATCCCGTCCCCGACCCGCGGCACGGTCTGCATGCGACCGGACTCGTAGGAGGTACGGGTCTCCCGCAGCACCCCGAAGCGGAGCGAGCGGGTGTCCTTCACGCAGCCGTGCATCGGCTGCACCATCTCCAGATGGGTCGGGCTGTCCACCCAGGCGAGGAAGTGCAGGGCACTGTCCCACTCACTGGTGATCAGCCATTGCGAGGGATTTTCGATCGACTGGCAAAGCTGGTCGCTGACGTGTCCGGGCACGGCAGCGACACGGCGGCACATCTGGTCATACGCATCAAGAAACCGCTGCTCGGCGCCGTCCTCGACTTCAAGCATGAGGACGACGCGCAGGCGATTGCCATCGAGCGCGGACTGCGAGACCTTTTCGGCCTGGGCCGGCATATTCCACCTCTTCCGAGAGCGAGCAACCCCCGAGGTCCGTCGTCCAACGATCGTGCTGTGGTGGCCCAACCGGTGCGAGATATGTGATCCAATTGGGTGACGGGCGAAAATACCCCCGGTAATCGGGCATCAAGGGAGCTATGACTCCACAGGCCGAAGACCGGGTTCCGGTCCTCATCGTGGGGGGCTCCCTCGTCGGGCTCTCCAGCTCGGTTTTCCTGGGCCGGCTCGGCGTCCGGCACGTCCTCGTCGAGAAGCACCCGGGTACCTCCATCCACCCCCGTGGCCGCGGCAACAACCTGCGGACCATGGAGCTGTTCCGTACGGCCGGGGCGGAGCCGCTGATCCGGCGGGCCGCCTCCGTACTCGCCGACAACCACGGCATCCTGCAGGCCGAATCGCTGACCTCGGACAACGCGGAGTGGCTGTTCCGGGAGATCGACCCGGGCGGACGGCTGTCCGGGATCAGCCCCAGCGGCTGGTGCCTGTGCAGCCAGAACGACCTGGAGCCGGTGCTCCTGGACTACGCCCGCACGCTCGGCGGCGACCTGCGCTTCAGCACCGAGTTGCTGTCGTTCACCCAGGACGACGACGGCGTCACCTGCGAGCTGATGGACCGGGAGACCGGCGAGCGCAGCACCGTCAGGACCGACTACCTGGTGGCGGCCGACGGCCCGCGCAGCCCCGTGCGGGGCGCCCTGGGCATCGGGCACTCCGGCCGCGGCGACCTCTTCGCCAACATCAGCGCCACCTTCCGCGCCAAGCGGCTGGCCGACGCGGTGGGCGACCGCTACTTCATCGCGTGCTACCTGACCAATCCGGACGCCGACGGTGTGCTGCTGCCCGTCGACAACGAGGAGAACTGGGTCTTCCACGCGCCCTGGCACCCCGAGCGCGGCGAGACGCCGGAGGACTTCACCGACCAGCGGCTGGCCGCCCACATCCGCACCGCGGTGGGCGTGCCGGACCTGGAGGTCGAGATCACCGGCCGGGCCCCCTGGCGGGCCGCGGAGCGGGTCGCGGACTCCTACGGGCGCGGGCGGGTGCTGCTGGCCGGCGACTCGTGCCACGAGATGTCCCCCACCGGCGCCTTCGGCTCCAACACCGGTATCCAGGACGCCCACAACCTGGCGTGGAAACTCGCCGCGGTGACCGGCGGCTGGGCCGGACCGGGGCTGCTGGAGACGTACGAGGCGGAGCGCCGCCCGGTCGCCGTGGCCACCGGCGAGCGGGCCTCCGCCCGTTCCGCCGAGCACGCCCACCCGGGCTACGCGCCGCCGGCCGGCGGCGGCCCCCAGAAGGGCGTACTGGTGGTCGCGCTGGGCTACCGCTACCCGGAAGGCGCCTTCCTCGGCGCGGACCCCGGACGGCCCGTCGTCCCCGAGGACTTCCGGCCGGTCGCCGAGCCCGGCGGCCGTTCGCCGCACGTGTGGGTGACCACCCGGGAGGGCGAGCGCCGCTCCACGCTGGACCTGTACGAGCGCTCCATGGTGCTGCTCACCGGCGACGGGCCGAAGGGCACGGCCTGGCACGACGCGGCCCGCGCGGTCGCGGAACGCCTCGGGGTGCCACTGGAGTCTTACCGGCTCGGCGAGTCCACGCAGGCCGACCTGGTGCCCGAGGCGGGCACGGACTGGACGGCGGTGCACGGCATGACGCCGAGCGGCGCGATCCTGGTCCGCCCGGACGGTTTCGTGGCATGGCGGAGCCGTGACGCCGTGGAGGACCCCACGGCGACGCTGACCGAGGTGCTCACCACGGTGCTGCGGCTCGGCTGAGGGCCACGCCGCCGCACAGGACGAACGGCGGCCACCACGCTCCCCGGAGCGCTGGTGGCCGCCGTCGGCTTTCCCGGGCACCCCGGCTCCCCGGGCCGGCCGGCTTCGGGACCGGGATCGGACAGAACGCCCCGCGAGGACAACGGCCTTGGCCCCGGGTGCGGTGACCGGCCGGAACCGGTCGCCGCACCCGGGGCGAAGGAGGCGCCGCGGGCGGGGTCAGCCCACCGGGCCGCCCCCGCCTCCGCCCTCCGCCGGGGTCCGGGGCGCCCCCTGCTGGGCGCCCGGAGGCGTGCCCTGCTGGACGGCGGGCGGTGCCGCGGGCCGGCCGGCCGGTGACGTACCCGGCCGGGCAGCCGGCGGCGCGGACGGCCGTGCGGCCGGAGGCGTGCCCTGCTGGACGGCCGGCGGCGCGGACGGACGGACGCCCGGTTGCGTACCCGGTTGCGTACCCGGCCGCGCGGCCGGGGGGGCGGCGGGCGGCCGTGCGGCGGGTGGCTGGGCGGCGGGTGGCTGGGCGGGTGGTGCGGCGGGCTCCTTGACGCCCGTCCAGTCGGGGGCGGGCCAGCCGCGCCACGGCGAGTACGCCGGGTTGGGCACGCACCGGGCCGTGAGTTCGGCCTTGGTGGCCTTGTCCACCGGGCAGGCCTTCACGATGAACTGCCGGGCGACACCCCCGGGGAAGACCACGCCCGTGCGCGCCGAACGCAGTTCCCGGGTTCCGAGGGTCTCGTCGAGCTCGATGCCCCCGGGGGCGTCGATGTAGTAGTGGTAGGCGGTCGTGTGCTGTGCGAGGGTCGAACGGTCGTAGGTGGTGGCCACGAACGGCGAGGGCTGCTCCCGCCGGGCGTAGGCCTGGAGGTCGTACTCGCCGTCGCCCACGTCCTCGGGGCGGAACCCGTCCTTGAACACGGACTCCGGCGGGCGGTCGTCGCCGCGGAAGAGGGCGTTGCAGTTGGAGCGCCAGGCCGGTTCGTCGGGCCTGATCCGGTCGAGGTCGACTCCGGGGTCCGCGGCGGCGTAGAGCCGGTCGGGGACGACGGGGCACCATTCGGGGACGGCCGGGTCGCGTGGAAGACCCGGGTCGACGGCCGCGGCGGCCGTGCAGACGGGGAGTGCGAGCACCCCCAGCGGAAGGGCGGCGGCGCAGAGCCGGCGCAGCATGCGCAGTGCGATCATATGCCCACGATCACCCCCATATCGCCCGGTCGCCGGAATGGTCACCCTTGTCGGCGTGTCCCGCCGGAAAGCGAAAGAGGCCCCTGCGCGTCCTTGTGCGACGCTGCCGGGGCCTCTCGATTCGCCGTGGAGCCAGGGGGTGTGATCCACGACGCCTTGGGACGGCCGAGCCCGGGTCATGGGGGCCGTTGCTTCACAACTATACGAGACATCGCAGCTGAAACCTCACGATGTGGGAGTGAGGTGGGACACTGACCTTGCAAACGCAGGCTAGCTGTTCATTTGCCGTTCAGCGGTCCATGACCCGCATTTCGAACCAGGTGGTCTTTCCGCGCGGAAGCAGATCGACGCCCCAGCGGTCGGCGAGCTTGTCGACCAGGAAGAGCCCCCGCCCGCTCACGTCCATCTCGCGGACCGGCATCAGGCAGGGCAGCGCCCGGGAGGGGTCGCGCACCTCCACCCGGATCCAGCCGCGGCGGCGCAGCATGCGCAGACCGAACGTGCGGGCCCCCGTGTGACGCACGGCATTGCCCACGAGTTCGGAGACGAGTAACTCCACGACGTCGTCGAACTGGGGCAGGCCCCACAGCCGCAGCACCGACCGGGCGAGCCGGCGCGCCGTGGCCGCGGACTCCGGGCGCGAGGAGAGCCGCACCTCGTCCACGGAGGGATTCCCCAACAGATCGAGGGACGTCGCCGCCAGATCGTCGACCGCCGTGGGCGGCCACCCCGCCGCCGGGATCGTCACCCGTTGCGGCTGCTCAGATGCTCCCTGCTGCCCCGCCATGCTCTCATGATGGCCGTACGCGACGGGGGTTCGGGGCGGATCGGGGGAATTGACGGGGCGGAACGCGTCATTCCGAGTTGCCGTACCGGCATATGTCAAGGGCAATGATGGATCTCACACGACCCCTCCCACCTGCACGAAGAGGGGGTCGGAGAGGAACGGCCGGTGAATTCGGCGCAGGTCGCCTTAAGGTCCTCTTAAGGTCGGCTTAAGGCGACCCGACGGGTGCCGGCTGTCACTCAACCGGGTTGGATCTAGCGGAACTTCGCCTTGCCGGGACCCTCCTCGACGAAGCTGCGCATGCCCGTCGTACGGTCCTCGGTGGCGAACAGCCCTGCGAACAGGTTCCGTTCGATGGTCAGGCCGGTCTCCAGATCGGTCTCCAGACCGGCGTCCACGGCCTCCTTGGCGGCGCGCAGCGCCAGGGCCGGCCCGCGGGCCAGCCGCTCGGCCCAGGCGCGGGCCGCCGCGTACACCTCCGCGGCCGGGACCACCTTGTCCACCAGGCCGATGGTGAGCGCCTCGTCGGCCTTGACCATGCGGCCGGTGAAGATGAGGTCCTTCGCCTTGGCGGGGCCCACCAGGCGCGACAGCCGCTGCGTGCCGCCCGCGCCGGGGATGAGGCCGAGCAGGATCTCGGGCTGGCCGAGCCTGGCGTCCTCCGCGGCGATCCGGATGTCGGCGCAGAGCGCGAGTTCGCAGCCGCCGCCGAGGGCGTAACCGGTCACGGCGGCCACCACCGGCTTGGGGATCCGGGCGACCGCCGTGAAGGAGTCCTGCAGTGCGCGGGCCCGCACGGCCATGGCCTCGTAGTCCATGACCTGCATCTCCTTGATGTCCGCGCCCGCTGCGAACACCTTCTCGCCGCCCCAGATCACGACGGCCCGTACGTCCTCGCGCCGGGACGCCTCCTCCGCCACCTCGCGGAGCCGGTCCTGGGTCGCGACGTCCAGGGCGTTCATCGGGGGGCGGTCCAGGCGGATGGTGCCGACACCCTCGTCGACCTCGAGATTAACTGTCATGGCCGACGAGGGTATCCGTGAACGCCCGTTTACGCTGCGACGTGCCTCACGGGGCGCGTCAGGAGGCGGGGGTCCACTCGCTCCACGGCAGGTTCCAGCCGTTGAGCCCGTTCCACCACTGCACCGTCTTGTCGTGGGAGTTCTTGACCTGCACGACGTCACCGATCATCGAGTTGTTGTAGAACCACGAGGACGGGGTGTCGCCGTTGCCGCCGCGCACGTCCCGCAGGCCCACGCAGCCGTGGCTGACGTTGGCGTTGCCGAAGGTACCGGGCGAGGCCCAGTAGTTGCCGTGGATGAAGGTGCCCGAGGTGGTCAGCCGCTGGGCGTTGGGCACGTCCTTGATGTCGTACTCGCCGCCGAAGCCGACGGTGTCGCCGTTCATGCGGGTCACCTTGTACCGCTCGGTGATGACCATCTTGCCGTTGTACGTCGTCGTGCCGGGCCCGCCCGAGGTGATCGGGATGGTCTTCAGCAGGCTGCCGTCGCGGTAGACCTTCATCGTGTGCTTGGCGGCGTCGACGATGCTGACCTGGCTGCGCCCGATGGTGTAGTGCACGTCCTTGGACTGGGTGCCGTAGACGCCCTTGGCGGCCTCGACCCCGTTCAGCCGCAGGGAGAGCGTGATCTTGGTGCCCTTGGCCCAGTACTTCTCGGGACGGAAGTCGACGCGCTGGTCGCCGTACCAGTGGCCGACGACGGGGACCGAGGGGTTCGCGGTCACCTCGATCGCGTCCTGGACCGCCTTCTTGTCGGTGATCGCCCGGTTGAACTTGAGCGAGACCGGCATGCCGACGCCGACCGTCTGGCCGTCCTCGGGGGTGAAGAAACCGATGAAGGTGTCCTTCGGGGTGACCGTGGTGAAGCTCGCGTGCTTCGCCGACTCACGGCCCGCGCCGTCCTTGGCTATCGCGTCCACCGAGTACTCGGTGGAGGTGCCCAGCGTCTCCGTCGGCTCCCAACTGCCGCCGTCGGCGGATATCTTGCCCTCGACCGGGTCGCCCTTGCCGCTCTTCACCACGACCGAGGTCAGCTTGCCCTTGCCGGCGGTGACCTTCAGGTCCCCCGTCGTGGCCACCTCGTCGGCGCCGTCCTCCGGCGCGATGGTGACGACGGCCTGCGACTCGGTCGTGTCGCCCTTGCCGCCCTGTGAGGCCGAGGCACCGGGTTTGGCCTTGTCCCCGCCCTTGCTGTCGCCGTTGGCACTGCCCCCGCACGCACTGACCAGGAGCAGCATCGCCCCCACCGCCAGGGCCAAGGTGGTCCGCCTCGCGCCCGGCGCGCCCTGTATCGCCTTCAACTGTCGTCTCCCCAAAACCGGCCCGTGGCCCGCTGCCCACGTGTGAGTCCCCCTCACCTTGCGCTAGCGAACCACACGGAACCGGTGTTGGGGATCCCGGTTTTGTCACCGTTCCGTCCCAGTCGACGGTACGGGTCTCAGGCGCCGGCCGCCCACTGCTCCCAGGACATGTTCCAGCCCCCCAGGCCGTTGTCCGGGGAGACGGTGCGGTCGTGGGAGTTGACCACGGTGACGAGGTCGCCGACGAGCGAGTGCGCGAAGAACCAGCCCGCCGGGGTGGCGGTGCCGCCGCCCTTCACGTCGTAGAGGCCGACGCAGCCGTGGCTGGTGTTGGCCGCGCCGAAGGTGCCGGGCGCGGCCCAGTAACTGCCGTGCACGAAGGTGCCGGAGCGGGTGAGCCGCATGGCGTGCGGGACGTCCGGGATGTCGTACTCGCCGCCGAAGCCGACGGTGTCCCCGTTCATCCGGGTCAGCCGGAGCTTCTCGGAGATCACCATCGCGCCGTTGTACGTCGGGTTGGACGGGGCGCCCGCCGAGATCGGCAGGACGCGCGTGACCTGCCCGCCGCGGCTCACCGTCAGGGTGTGCGCGGCGGCGTCCACGGTGCTGGTCTGGTCCCGGCCGATGTCGAAGGTCACGTCCTTGGACTGCACCCCGTAGACACCGGGGGCGGTCTCGATGTCGCGCAGCCGCAGCGAGAGCGTCACCTTCGTACCGGGCACCCAGCGCTCGCGGGGACGGAAGTCGAGGCGGCGGTCGCCGAACCAGTGGGGGGCGACCTCCACCGCGGGCGAGGAGGTGACGCCGACGGCGCGCTCGACGGCCTCGCGGTCGGCGACCGGCCGGTTGAAGTCCAGCGAGACGATCATGCCGGTGCCGACGGTCTGCCCGTCCTCGGGGGTGAAGTAGCCGATGAGGGTGTTCTTGGGGACGAGGGTGGTGAACACCGCGTGCTTGGCGGCGCGCCGGCCGCCCGTGTCCTCGGCGACGGCGTCCACCGTGTACTTCTCCGAGAGCGACAGCCGGGACCTGGCGTGCCAGCGCGACCGGTCGGCGGTGAACACGCCCTCGACCACCTCCCCGTCCCCGTCCTCGACGTTGACGGAGGTGAGCCGGCCGTCCTCGGCCTCGACCGTGAGCGGGTCGTCCGCCTTCACGTCCTCGGCCCCGTCCACCGGGATGATCCTGATCCTCGCCTCGGACACCTTCGGGGTGTCGTCGGCCGGCGCCCCGCTGTCCGCGGGCCCGAACCCCAGCCCGCACGCCGTCAGCATCCCGGTCAGCCACATGGCGGTGGCAAGCCCCGCCCCCGCGCGCAGAGCGCGCCGCACCGCAGTCGTCACGCTCGGTCAACGACCGGACGGCCCCGGGGAAACGTCTGCGATGCGTCCGATCGATCACGCGTGTGACGCCGCAGGGTGAACGGGAAGGTAAAGCGGGAGGGCGCGACGCGCGCGCGGAGGGACACCGCGCCGCGCACGGGCACGGCCGGCGCCGGCCGGGTCCGGCGTCCCCCGAGCCGCAGGAGGCGAGCACGTGTCGGAGACGCGCGAGGACGAATCGGTCGACCGGGCCGGACAGCTGCGCCCGAACGGCCACCGGACCGCCCCCGTGGCCGTGCCGCTGCCGCGCCCGGAGACCGCCCCGGCGGTGCCCGGGCCCGCCGGGGACGCCGTGGTGTGGCCGGGCAGCCCGCAGCCGCTGGGGGCCCGCTTCCACACCGGCCCGGACGGACGACCGGGCACGAACTTCGCCCTGTGGGCGGGCGGCGCCGAGGCGGTCGAGCTGTGCCTGTTCGACGACGAGGGGACCGAGACCCGGGTCCCGCTCACCGAGCTGACCCACGAGATCTGGCACGGCTTCGTGCCGGGGGTGCTGCCCGGCCACCGCTACGGCTACCGGGTGGGCGGCCGCTGGGACCCGTGGACCGGTGCCCGCTGGAACCCGGCCAAACTGCTGCTGGACCCGTACGCGCGGGCGGTCGACGGCGACTTCACACTGCCCCCCGAGGTGTACGCCCACGTCCGCGACTGGCCGGAGCAGTCGGTCGCCGACACCGTCCGGGACAACCGCGACTCGGCCCCGTACGTGCCCAAGGGCGTCGTGGTGGACGACGACGACCCCTGGACGGACGACCGCCGGCCCAAGACGCCCTGGGCCGACTCCGTCATCTACGAACTGCACGTGCGCGGCTTCACCATGCGCCACCCCGGCATCCCGCCCGAACTGCGCGGCACCTATGCCGGGCTGGCCCACCCGGCGGCGATCGAGTACCTCACCGGCCTCGGCGTGACGGCGGTCGAACTGCTGCCGGTGCACCAGTTCGCGCACGAGGACCACCTGCTCCGCCGGGGCCTGCGCAACTACTGGGGCTACAACTCGATCGGCTACTTCGCCCCGCACGCCGGCTACGCCGCCACCGGCACCCGCGGGCAGCAGGTGGGCGAGTTCAAGCGCATGGTGCGCGCCCTGCACGACGCGGGGCTGGAGGTGATCCTGGACGTCGTCTACAACCACACCGCCGAGGGCAGCGAGTTCGGGCCCACCCTCTCCCTGCGCGGCATCGACAACCGCGGCTACTACCGGCTGGCGGGCGACGCGCGCCGCTACGCGGACTACACCGGCTGCGGCAACACCCTCCACGTCGTCCAGCCCCAGGTGCTGCGGCTGATCACCGACTCCCTGCGCTACTGGGTGACCGAGATGGGCGTCGACGGCTTCCGCTTCGACCTCGCCGCGGCGCTCGCCCGGTCGATGCACGACGTCGACATGCTCTCCCCCTTCCTCGCCGTCATCGCCCAGGACCCGGTGCTGCGCCGGGTCAAGCTCATCGCCGAGCCCTGGGACGTCGGCTCCGGCGGCTACCAGGTCGGCGCCTTCCCGCCGCTGTGGACGGAGTGGAACGACCGCTACCGCGACACCGTCCGGGACTTCTGGCGCGGCAGCCGGCACGACGTGCGCGACCTGGGGTACCGGCTGTCCGGCTCCAGCGACCTGTACGCGTGGGGCGGTCGCCGTCCGTACGCCTCGGTCAACTTCATCACCGCGCACGACGGCTTCACCCTGCGCGACCTGGTGAGCTACGAGCGCAAGCACAACGAGGCCAACGGCGAGGACAACCGCGACGGCACCGACGACAACCGGGCCTGGAACTGCGGCCACGAGGGCGAGACCGACGACCCGGCCGTGGGCGAGCTGCGCCGCCGCCAGCTGCGCAACATGCTCTCGACCCTGCTGCTGTCGACCGGTGTGCCGATGCTGGTGGCCGGCGACGAGGCGGGCCGCACCCAGGGCGGCAACAACAACGCGTACTGCCAGGACAACGAGATCAGCTGGCTGGACTGGTCGCTGCCGGAGGAGCCGGCCTGGGCCTCGCTGCGCGAACTGACCGCCCGGCTGATCGCGCTGCGCCGCGCGCACCCCGTACTGCGCCGGCGGGCCTTCTTCTCCGGCCGGCCGCAGTCCGCCGAGGGGCTGCGGGACCTGGCCTGGTTCACCGCGCAGGGGCGGGAGATGACCGACGCCGACTGGTACGGACCCACGTCCACGCTCGGGATGTACCTGTCGGGCGCCGACATCCCGCACCGCGACGCGCGCGGCCGCCCGGTCACCGACGACAGCTTCCTGGCGGTCTTCCACGCCTCGCACCGCCCGGTCCGCTTCACCCTGCCGGGCGGGCCGTGGGCACGGGAGTACGAGTTGCTGCTCGACACCTCGCGGGAGGACCAGGCCGAACCGCCGGGGACCCGGCACCGCGGCGGACGGGCGCTGACCGTGCCGGGGAGGACGGTGCTGCTGCTGCGCGCCGTCTGAGGGACGAGACGCGGCGGCAAAGGTGTGGACTCGGCCGATTGGTCCAGTCCACACTCGTCGTCCGTGACCTCCGCATCTCCGCCCTCGCCGCCGTGCGCCTCCGGCCTCGACACGCCGGCCGTTCCCCGGGACCGCCTGTGGTCACGGGGGTTCAGCCTGTACTTCACCGCCCGCAGCGTCGCCATGCTCGGCGACTCGATGCTGCCCGTCGCGCTGTCGGCGGGACTGCTCCAGCACGGCTACGGCGCCGGCGACATCGGCTACGCCATGGCCTCCTTCACCGCCTGCTTCGCCGGGCTGGTCGTCCTCGGCGGGGTGTTCGCCGACCGCTTCAGCGCCCGCGGCCTGATGATCGGGGCGGACCTGGCGCGGGTCGGCACGCAGTCGCTGGCCGCCTGGCTCTTCTTCTCCGGCCACGTCGTGCTCTGGCAGATCTGCGTGATCGGCGCGGTCAACGGCGTGGCGGGCGCCATGTTCCAGCCGGGCGTGGCCAGCACGGTGCCCCAGGTGGCCCGGGACGTCCAGGAGGCGAACGGGGTGGTGCGCACCGCCGAGTCGCTGATGGCGCTGGCCGGCCCGGCGCTCGCCGGAGTGCTGGTGGCCTTCACCTCGGCGGGCGGGGTGTTCGCCGTGCACGCGGGCACCTACGCGGTGAGCGCCGTCTGCCTGCTGCTGCTCCGGCTGCCGGGGCGCACCGCCCGGGAGGCGCGGGGGGCCGCCGCGCGCAGCAGTTTCCGGGCCGACCTGGTCGAGGGGTGGCGGGAGTTCCGGGCCCGCACCTGGATGTGGTCGGTGATCGTCATCTGGATGGGCTTCATGATCCTCGTCATGGGACCGGTGACCCCGCTGGCCGCCGGGGAGATCCTGCCGGAGCACGGTCCTAAGGCGTACGGCCTGGTCTCCTCCGCGCTGGGGGCGGGCACCGCGCTCGGCGGGCTGCTGGCGATACGGCTGCGGCCGGCCCGGCCGCTGCGGGGCGGGGCCGTGGCGCTGTTCGGGTTCGCGCTCTACCCGGCGGCGGTCGGCGCGGGGCTGCCGGTGCCGGCGGTCGCGGCGGCGGTGCTGGTCGCGGGGACGGCCTGGGCGTTCTGGAGTGTGATGTGGGCCACCAGCGTCCAGACCCAGGTGCCCGGCGAGATCCTCAACCGGATCCACGCGTACGAGGTCGCCGGCTCGGTCGCCATGCTGCCCGTCGGCCAGGCCCTCGCCGGGCCGGCGGCGGGCGTGTTCGGGGCGCGCCCGGTGCTGCTCGCCGGGGGTGCGGTGACCCTGCTGGTGTGCGTGGCGCTGCTCGCGGTGCCGGCCGTGCGCGACCTCGGCCGAAAATCCGGATGAGCGTTGTCGGCGGCGCCACGTAGTCTCTGGAACGATGCCTGAGTCGACCAACCAACCCGAGCCCGAACGTTCCCGATCCGCGGTGCGCTCGCTGCTGCGCCTGTGGCCGTACGCGAAGCCGGTCAGCCACCGGCTGTTCGGCTCCGCGGGCGTGGCCGTGGTCGCCTCCTGCCTGGCACTGCTGATCCCGCTGGTCCTGAAGTGGATCGTGGACGGCCCGGTCGCCCACCACGACCCGTCCGGGGTGTGGCTCGGCGGCGGGCTGGTGCTGCTGCTCGGTCTCCTGGAGGCCGGGCTCTTCGGCGTGCGGCGCTGGCTGGTGGCCCGGCCCATGGCCGGTCTCGAGGCGACGATGCGGGCCGACCTGTACCGGCGGCTGCAGCGGCTGCCGGTGTCCTTCCACGACCGCTGGGGATCGGGGCAGCTGCTCTCGCGCGCCACGAACGACCTGCAGATCCTGCGGATGTTCCTGACCTTCCCGATGGTCTTCCTCGTGGTCAACACCGCCACCATCGTGGCGGGCTTCGGCATCCTGTTCGTGCAGCGCTGGTCGCTGGGGCTGATCCTGCTGGTCCCCGTCGTGCCGCTGGTGATCCTCTGCTCCTACTTCGAGTCGCGCTACCAGCTCGCCTCCCGGGCCGCGCAGGACCAGGTCGGCGACCTGACCACGCTGGTCGAGGAGTCGGTGCTCGGCATCCGCATCATCAAGGCCTTCGGCCGCCACCGCAGCCAGGCCGAGGCCTTCCGCCGGCAGTCGCGCGAGCTGCGCGGCACCGAGCTGCGCAAGGCGCGGCTGCTGGCCGACCTGTGGATGGTCATCGTCGGGCTGCCGGACGTCGCGCTCGGGGCGGCGCTGGTCCTCGGCGTGGTGCAGGTCTCCGACGGCGACCTGTCGGCGGGCACCCTGGTCGCCTTCCTCTCCACGGCGCTCGCGCTGCGCTGGCCGGTGGAGTCGCTGGGCTGGCTGCTGTCCTTCAGCAACGAGGCGGCCACCGCCGCCGACCGCGTCTTCGAGGTCCTGGACACCGAGGTCCCGCCGGAGACCGGTACGGGAACGGCGGCGGGAACGGACTCCGGCGAGGAGGGGCGGCCCGCCGACGGCATCCGGTTCGGCGCCGTCCGCTTCCGCTACCCCGACGCCCCCGAGGGCACCCCCGACCTGCTCACCGGGATCGACCTCCACATCCGCAGCGGCGAGACGGTGGCGCTGGTCGGCGCCACGGGCAGCGGCAAGACGAGCCTGACCTCGCTCATCCCACGGCTGTACGAGCCGACCGGCGGCCGCATCACGCTGGACGGCACCGACGCGGCGCTGCTGACCCGGTCCGCGCTGCGCTCCCTGGTCGCGACCGCCTTCGAGGAACCGACCCTGTTCTCCGCCACCGTCCGGGAGAACGTGCTGATGGGCGCGCCCGACGCCGACGAGACCGACCTGCTGCGGGCGCTGGAGATCGCCCAGTGCGACTTCGTCCACAAGCTGCCGCAGGGTGTGGACACCCAGGTCGGCGAGCAGGGCCTGAGCCTGTCCGGCGGTCAGCGGCAGCGGCTCGCGCTGGCCCGCGCGGTCGTCGGCCGCCCGCGCTTCCTGGTACTGGACGACCCGCTGTCCGCCCTCGACGTGCACACCGAGGCCCTCGTCGAGGCGGCCCTGCGCCAGGTCCTGGCCACCACCACGGCGCTGGTGGTCGCCCACCGCCCGTCCACGGTGATGCTCGCCGACCGGGTGGCGCTGCTGTCGGAGGGCCGGATCACGGCGGTCGGCACCCACCAGGAGCTCCTGTCCTCCTCCGCGGCCTACCGCCGCCTGATGTCCGGCCGGGACGGGAGCACGCCCGCCGGGCCGGACCGCCCGCAATTCGAAGGGAGCAGCACCCGATGACCTCCGTCACGGAGTCGCAGCCTGCCGAGCAGGCGGCCGAGGAGGAACCGGCGGGGCGCCCGGACACCGGGAAGGCTCAGGAGGGCCGGGACGGCCGGGCGGACGACCCCTTCGACCAGGACCGGCTGCCGGCACCCGAGGGGGCGTCACGCGCCCTGCTCCGGGAACTGGTCGGACCGCACCGGCGGCGCGTGTGGCTGGCGGCCGTACTCCTTCTCCTGCAGCAGGCGGCCGTGCAGGCGGGCCCGCTGATCGTGGCCGTGGCGATCGACCGGGCCATCCCGGCGCTGCGCCGCGACGACCACGGCCCGCTGATCGCGGTGGCGGTCGCCTACATCGGCTGCGCCGTCGTCGGCGGTCTGCTGCAGCGCTCGTTCATCCGGCAGGCCGGCCGGGTCTGCCAGGACGTGCTGGTCGACCTGCGCGGCCGGATCTTCCGGCACGCCCAGGCGCTCGGCCTGGACTTCCACGAGCGGTACACCTCGGGCCGGATCATCGCCCGCGCCACCTCCGACGTGGAGTCGATCCGGGAGCTGCTGACCGAGGGCCTCCAGGAGCTGCTGAACGTCGGGCTGTCGGTGCTGTACATCTCGGCCGTACTGTTGTGGCTGGACTGGGGGCTCGGCCTGTTCGCGCTCGCCACGGCCGTGCCGCTGGTGGTGACGGTGCGGATCTTCCGGCGCCGGTCGGCGAAGGTCTACACGCGCCGCTCCGCGGCGATCGCCGCCGTCATCGTGCGCTTCACCGAGACGATGAACGGCATCCGGCCCGTACAGGCCTTCCGCCGCGAGAAGGCCAACGACGAGGCGTTCGACGAGCTCAACACCGCCCACCGGCAGGCCAACGGCGACGCGATCCTGGAGATGGGCCGCTTCACCGTCGGTTCCTGGCTGATCGCCAACACCTCGGTGGCGCTGGTGGTGCTGTGGGGCGCGTACCGCGTGGCCTCCGGCTCCCTCGCACTGGGTGTGCTGGCCGCCTTCGTGCTCTACCTGCGGCGGCTGTACGCGCCGATCGACCCGCTCGGCATGTTCCTCAACTCCTACCAGTCGGCGGCCGCCTCGCTGGAGAAGATCGCCGGTCTGCTGGCCCAGCGGCCGTCCGTGCCCGAGCCGGAGACGCCGCGGGCGCTGCCGGCCACGGAGAAGGACATCCCGGGCCGCGAGGTCGTCTTCGAGGGGGTCCGCTTCGCCTACCGCACGGGCGGCGAGGTGCTGCCCCGCTTCGACCTGCGGCTGCCCGCCGGACAGACGGTCGCGGTGGTCGGCGCCACCGGCGCGGGCAAGTCGACGCTGGCCAAGCTGCTGGCGCGGTTCTACGACCCGACCGACGGCCGGGTCACCCTGGACGGGGTGGACCTGCGCGACCTGGCCCTGCCCGAACTGCGGCGCGGGGTGGTCATGGTGACCCAGGAGGCGTTCCTCTTCTCGGGAACCGTCGCCGAGAACATCTCCATCGGCCGCCCCGAGGCCACCCGCGAGGAGATCGAGGCGGCCGCGAGGGCCATCGGCGCCCATGACTTCATCGCGGCGCTGCCCGAGGGCTACGACACCGACGTGCGCAAGCGGGGCGGCCGCATCTCGGCGGGCCAGCGCCAGTTGGTGGCCTTCGCCCGGGCGCTGCTCGCCGACCCTGCGGTGCTCATCCTGGACGAGGCGACCTCCTCCCTGGACGTACCGGGCGAGCGCGCGGTGCAGCAGGCGATGCGCGAGGTGCTGCGCGGCCGCACGGCCGTGATCATCGCGCACCGGCTGTCGACGGTGGAGATCGCGGACCGGGTCCTGGTGATGGACCAGGGCCGCATCGTGGAGGACGGCACCCCGGACGAACTCGTCTCGGGCGCGGGCCGCTTCGCCGATCTCCACCAGGCCTGGCGCGACAGCCTCGTGTAGGGGCGGGGCGGGGCCGGGGCCGGTGGGTGCCGGGCTGGGGCCCGTGGGTGCCGGGCCGGTTGTTCGGCTTTCGCGGCGTCTCGCGCCCTTCGGGCGCACAGCGCTGGCTGCGGAGGGGAGGGTGGGGGGGCTTGCCTTGTGTGCAGTGTGCGGCCCGGTGGTCGGCTGGGGTTCAGGCGCCGGAGCGGGGTGCCTTTCCAGTGGCGGAGGTCTCGTTGCCGTCCGCGGGTGCAGATGGCCGGTGACCACGCCCACCGTTCGTGGGTGGCGCGCCCGCCGTAACCGGCGTCTGCGGGTGCTTCCCCGACATCGGGCTCTGTTTCGACGTCTATACCGCTGAAAGAGAGCCCGATCTCCGTCCGCTCAAAGATCGGGCTCTGTTCCGCCGGATATACCGCCGAAAGCGGGCCCGATCTCCCACCGACCGCGCGACAGCACCCCGAAATACCCGCAGTCGCGGGTTACGGCGGGCGCGCCCACCACCGGCAGTGGGCGTGGAAGCGGCCGTCTGTACTCGCGGACGGCAACGGGACCCCAGGCCACCGGAAAGGCAACCCGCTCCGGCGCCTGAACGCCAGCCACCCACGCGCCCGCACACTGCCGACCGCCCCCGGCCCCCCACCCTCCCGTCCGCAGCCAGCATCTTTGCGCCCGAAGGGCGCGAGACGGCGCGACACCCGAACAACCCACCGCCGCGCCACCCCCACCGCCGCACCACCCCCCACCCGCCTCGGCCCCGCCTCCGGAGCGGCACTTCGCCCCACCCTGTCCGATATGCGAACCCGCTGTTCCCCTCAAAGGACGAATTCGGCCAACTTCTCGTCACGTACATGACACGACGCCATGAACAGTGGCACTCTTCCCCCGGTCGGCCGTCAGTACGCCCACACACCGCACCACCTCGTGCTGACGCACCGGCCGAACTCCGCACGTCCCACCCGCACGGCTAGTTCCGCCCGGGCAGCACACCCCGTCTGCCCGGCTGTCCCCGGCCGCCAACCGCGGCCGACGCAGTAGGAGTCCGAGTGAGACGATCCCCCCGCAAGGCAGTCGCGGCCGCCAGTGTGGTCGCCACCGCCGCGTTCATCGCCGTCGGCATACCGGCCACGTCCGCGACGGCGAACGCCGCCCCCCACACGAGCCAGCTCCGCACCGGGGCCCTCGAGGCGAAGCTCACCCCCGCCCAGCGCACCGCGCTGATCAAGAGCGCCGGCGAAAGGACGGCCGTCACGGCCGGGTCCCTGGGTCTGGGCAGCAAGGAGAAGCTGGTCGTCAAGGACGTCGTCAAGGACACCGACGGCACGCTGCACACCCGCTACGAGCGCACCTACGCCGGCCTCCCGGTGCTGGGCGGCGACCTCGTGGTGCACACGCCCGCCAAGGGCGCCGGCACGGTCGGCACGACGTTCAACACCGACCGGAGGATCACGGTCCCCTCGACGACGCCGAAGGTCGCCGAGTCCGCCGCGACCACCGCCGCGCTGAAGACCGCCAAGTCGCTGAAGGCCGAGGCACCCGCCACGGACGGCGCCCGCAAGGTCGTCTGGGCCGGGCAGGGCACGCCGAAGCTGGCCTGGGAGAGCGTCGTCAGCGGTCTGCAGGACGACGGCACGCCGAGCCGGCTGCACGTCGTCACCGACGCCGTGACCGGCAAGGAGCTGTACCGGTTCCAGGACATCAAGACCGGCACCGGCAACACCCAGTACAGCGGCCAGGTGACGCTGTCCACGACGCTGTCCGGCTCGACGTACCAGCTGTACGACACGACCCGCGGCGGCCACAAGACGTACAACCTCAACCGCGGCACCTCCGGCACCGGCACGCTGTTCACCGACGCCGACGACGTGTGGGGCGACGGCACGGGCTCCAACACCCAGACCGCCGGCGCCGACGCCGCCTACGGCGCCCAGACCACCTGGGACTTCTACAAGAGCACCTTCGGCCGCAGCGGCATCCGCAACGACGGTGTCGCCGCGTACTCGCGGGTCCACTACAGCAGCGGCTACGTCAACGCCTTCTGGGACGACAGCTGCTTCTGCATGACCTACGGCGACGGATCGGGCAACACCCACGCGCTGACCTCGCTGGACGTCGCGGGCCACGAGATGAGCCACGGCGTCACCTCGGCCACCGCGAACCTCAACTACTCCGGGGAGTCGGGCGGCCTGAACGAGGCGACCTCCGACATCTTCGGCACCGGCGTCGAGTTCTACGCCAACAACAGCAACGACATCGGTGACTACCTCATCGGTGAAGAGATCAACATCAACGGCAACGGCACCCCGCTGCGCTACCAGGACAAGCCGTCCCGCGACGGCACCTCGCCGGACAACTGGTACTCCGGCATCGGCAACCTGGACGTCCACTACTCCTCGGGCCCGGCGAACCACATGTTCTACCTGCTCTCCGAGGGCAGCGGCGCCAAGGTCATCAACGGGGTCAGCTACAACAGCCCGACCGCCGACGGCATCGCCGTCGCCGGCATCGGCCGCGCCGCCGCGCTTCAGATCTGGTACAAGGCGCTGACCTCGTACATGACGAGCAGCACCAACTACGCGGGCGCCCGCACCGCCGCCCTGAACGCCGCCCAGGCGCTGTACGGCGCCGGCTCCGCACAGTACGCGGGCGTGCAGAACGCCTTCGCGGGCATCGGCGTCGGCAGCCACGCGCCCGTGTCGGGCGTGACGGTCACCAACCCGGGCAACCAGAGCAGCACCGTGGGCACCGCGGTCAGCCTGCAGGTCCAGGCGAGCAGCACCAACAGCGGCGCGCTGAGCTACGCGGCGAGCGGTCTGCCGGCCGGCCTGTCGATCAACGGCTCCACGGGCCTGATCTCCGGCACCCCGACCGCCGCGGGCACGTACAACACCACGGTCACGGTGACCGACTCCGCGGCCAAGACCGGCACCGCCTCGTTCACGTGGACCGTCACCACGCCCGGCAGCTGCGCCTCGGCACAACTGCTCGGCAACCCGGGCTTCGAGTCGGGCAGCGCCTCCTGGACGGCGAGCAGCGGTGTGATCACCAATGACAGCGGCCAGGCCGCCCACGGCGGTTCGTACAAGGCGTGGCTGGACGGCTACGGCTCGACCCACACCGACACGCTCACCCAGTCGGTGACCATCCCGGCCGGCTGCAAGGCGACCTTCACCTTCTGGCTGCACATCGACTCCGCCGAGACGACCACCAGCACCCAGTACGACAAGCTGACGGTCACCGCCGGGTCGACCACCCTGGCCACCTACTCCAACCTCAACAAGGCCTCGGGCTACACCCAGAAGTCCTTCAGCCTGAACTCCTTCGCGGGCTCCACCGTCACCCTGAAGTTCACCGGCACCGAGGACTCCTCGCTGCAGACGAGCTTCGTGGTCGACGACACCGCGGTGAACACCAGCAGCTGATCCCCGTCGGCTGACCGCACACGCCGGGCCCCGGCCGTCGACAGCGACGGCCGGGGCCCGGTCCGCTCCGGTTCCCGCGGGCGTACGGTTCAGCGCAGCACGCCGGCCGTCATCCCCGCCGCCTCGGGCGGTACGGCGATCAGCCCGAGTTCGGCGACCGAGGCGAGCAGCCGGTGCATCGGCAGGACGCGGACGGTGTAGCCGAAGGGGCCGGTCCGGTCGAGCGCGAGCGGGCCCTCGTAGAGCCAGCGGCCCTCCAGGTCAGGCCGGCCGCCCGGTTTGAGGGAGACCACCGTCGGGTCGGCGATGCGGTCGGACTCGTCGACGCGCCCGGACACCACCTGGACGTCCACGTCCCCGGGCTCCAGGCCGCCGAGGGCCACCTGGACCCGCAGGGTGAGCGTGGTGCCGAGCTCGGGCGAGCCGCCGACCGAGGCACCGGTCTCCACGTGGTCGACCCCGACCAGGGGCCACTGCTCGCGCACCCGCCGCTTCCACGCGGCGAGTTCGACGCACTCCCCGCCGCCCGCCAGGCGGTGGGCGCGCGCGGCGGGCGCGTACAGCCGGGTCACGTACTCGCGGACCATGCGCCCGGCGAGCACCTTCGGCCCCAGGGTGCTCAGGGTGTGCCGGACCATCTCGATCCAGCGGACCGGCAGACCGTGCGCGCCGCGGTCGTAGAAGCGGGGCGCGACCTGGTTCTCGATCAGGTCGTAGAGGGCGGCGGCCTCGATGTCGTCGCGGCGGTCGGGGTCGCCGGCCGCGCCGAACCCGTCGGCGGTGGGGATCGCCCACCCGTTGTTGCCGTCGAACCACTCCTCCCACCAGCCGTCCAGGACGGACAGGTTGAGGCAGCCGTTGAGCGCGGCCTTCATCCCCGAGGTGCCGCAGGCCTCCAGCGGCCGCAGCGGGTTGTTCAGCCAGACGTCGCACCCGGGGTAGAGGTGCTGCGCCATGGCCATGTCGTAGTCCGGGAGGAAGACGATGCGGTGCCGCACCCGGGGGTCGTCGGCGAACCGCACCAGCTCCTGCACCAGCCGCTTGCCGCTGTCGTCGGCCGGGTGCGCCTTGCCGGCGACGACGATCTGGATCGGCCGGGACGGGTGCAGCAGCAGCTCCATCAGCCGGTCCTGGTCGCGCAGCATCAGGGTGAGCCGCTTGTACGACGGCACGCGGCGCGCGAAGCCGATGGTCAGCACGTCCGGGTCGAGGACGTCGTCGACCCAGCCCAGCTCGGCGGAACCGGCGCCGCGCTGCCGCCAGGAGGCGCGCACCCGGCGGCGCACCTCCCGCACCAGCTGTTCGCGCAGGTCCCGGCGGAGCTCCCAGATCGCGGCGTCCGGGATGCGGAAGACGCTCTCCCAGGTGTCGGCGAGCCCGGTGGTCATGGCGTCCTCGGCGTTCTGGGCACCGGCCTGGCGGGCGCCGAGCCGGAACACCTCGGGCGCCACCCAGGTGGGTGCGTGCACCCCGTTGGTGATGGAGGTGATCGGCACCTCCTCCGGGTCGAAGCCCGGCCACAGCCCGGCGAACATCTCGCGGCTGACCCCGCCGTGCAGGGTGGACACGCCGTTGGCGCGCTGCGCGAGCCGCAGCCCCATCACCGCCATGTTGAAGACGTTGGGGTCGCCGCCGGGGTAGGTCTCCATCCCCAGCTCCAGCACCCGCTGGACGTCCACGCCGCGCAGCTCGCCCTCGTCGCCGAGGTGCCGGGCGACCAGCTCGCGGTCGAAGCGGTCGATGCCGGCCGGCACAGGGGTGTGGGTGGTGAAGACCGTCCCGGCCCGCACGGCCTCCAGGGCGGAGTCGAAATCCAGCCCTTCTCCCTCGGCGGCGAGCTCGCGGATGCGTTCCAGGCCCAGGAAGCCCGCGTGCCCCTCGTTGGTGTGGAAGACCTCGGGCTCCGGGTGCCCGGTCAGCGCGCAGTAGGTGCGTACGGCGCGGACGCCGCCGATGCCGAGCAGCATCTCCTGGAGCAGCCGGTGCTCGCTGCCGCCGCCGTAGAGGCGGTCGGTGACGTCCCGTTCGTTGGGGTGGTTCTCCTCGACGTCGGAGTCGAGCAGCAGCAGCGGGACGCGGCCGACCCTGGCCAGCCACACGTGGGCGCGCAGGCCGCGTCCGCCGGGGAGGTCCAGGGTGATCAGGACGGGACCGCCGTCCTCGTCGCGCAGCAGCGAGAGCGGCAGCTCGTTGGGGTCGAGCACCGGGTAGTGCTCCTGCTGCCAGCCGTCCCGGGACAGGGACTGGCGGAAGTAGCCGTGCCGGTAGAGCAGGCCGACCCCGATCAGCGGCACGCCCAGGTCGCTGGCCGCCTTGAGATGGTCGCCGGCCAGGATGCCGAGGCCCCCGGAGTACTGCGGCAGCGCGGCGGTGATGCCGAACTCCGGGGAGAAGTACGCCACGGCGGCCGGTAGTTCCCCGGCCTCGGCCGCGCCCTGGTACCAGCGCGGGTTGCCGAGGTAGTCGTGGAGGTCCTCGACGGCGGTGCCGAGCCGGCGGAGGAACCTGCGGTCCTTGGCGAGGGCGTTCAGCCGGTCCTTCGAGACGGCGCCGAGCAGCCGCACCGGGTCGCCGGCCGCCGCTCTCCAGCCCTCGGGGTCGACGGACTGGAACAGCTCCCGGGTCTCGTTGTGCCAGGACCAGCGCAGATTCTGCGCGAGCTCCCCCAGGGGACGTAGTGGTTCGGGCAGGACGGTTCGCACGGTGAATCGACGAATAGCCTTCACATCTCCGACGGTAGCGGCATCTTTCGGTGCGGTGGTGACAACCGGGGACCCAACATCCCGAAGCCGGGCGGCGCCGCGCGGCACCCGTGCCCTGGCGTACCGGCACGTCCCGGGCGCCCCGGGGCCCCCGCGCGCGGTCCCGCCGACGCCTCGTCAGCGTGTCGGGCGGCGGCTACGACCGGCGCTGCAGGGCCGTCGGCCGGAGCGCACCGCGGGGGCTACGACGGACGGCCGGGACGGGGCCACGGAGGGCGGCCCGGCGCCCCGGCGGGGGACGCGCGCCGGCCCGCCGGAGGGTGGCCGGTTGTCTGCGTCCGGGCGCCGCCGGGGCCCCCGGAGCGCAACTTACGCGCCAGTACCCCTTCCCCGGGAGTATTCGACCGTCATCCAATGGGCAGGCTCAACCTTGCGCGACGCGGCGCCGAACCCTCCCCCACCACAACTCGTATCCGCCCACCCGAGTGAACGCGGACAGGAGCGGTCATGCCCACAGGCAGGCATCCGAAGGAGCAGATAAAAAGAGCGGAAGGTACCCGTCCGGCCACCCGCACAAACTGGTGAGGCGCAATGATCGGTCGCATCCCCGTACTGGACGTCCGCCCGCTGGTCGACTGCGGCCGCCGCCCCGCCAAGGCCGTGGTCGGCGAGACCTTCCAGGTCACCGCCACGGTGTTCCGTGAGGGACACGACGCGGTGGCGGCGAACGTGGTCCTGCGCAACCCCGCCGGACGTTCCGGGCCACGGATCCCCATGCGCGAACTCGCCCCCGGCACCGACCGGTGGGGCGCCGAGGTGACGCCCACCGCGGAGGGCCGCTGGACGTACACGGTGGAGGCCTGGAGCGATCCGGTGGCCACCTGGCGGCACCACGCGGGCATCAAGGTCCCGGCGGGCATCGACACCGAACTGGTCCTCGCGGAGGGGGCCGAACTGCACGAGCGCGCGGCGGCCGGGGTACCCAAGAAGGACGGCCGCGCCGTGGTGCTGGCCGCGGTCGACGCCCTGCGCGACACCTCCCGCACCCCCGCCGAGCGGCACACCGCCGCCCTCGCGCCCGACGTGCTGGAGGTCCTCGGCCGGCACCCGCTGCGCGACCTGGTGAGCGCCTCCCGTCCGGCCGCCCTCCAGGTGGAGCGGCAGCGGGCGCTGTTCGGGTCCTGGTACGAGATGTTCCCCCGGTCCGAGGGCGCCGTGGTGGACCCCACGGGCCGGCGACCACCGAGGTCCGGCACCTTCCGCACGGCCGCCGAGCGACTGCCGGCGATCGCCGCGATGGGCTTCGACGTGGTCTACCTGCCGCCCGTCCACCCGATCGGCTCAGCGTTCCGCAAGGGACCGGACAACACGCTCGACGCCGGCCCCCACGACGTGGGCTCGCCCTGGGCAATCGGCTCCGCGGAGGGCGGTCACGACGCCGTCCACCCGGACCTCGGGACGATCGAGGACTTCGACTTCTTCGTGGAGCGGGCACGCGAGCTGCGGCTGGAGATCGCCCTGGACTTCGCGCTGCAGTGCTCGCCCGACCACCCGTGGGTCGGCAAGCACCCCGAGTGGTTCACCACCCGGGCGGACGGCTCGATCGCGTACGCCGAGAACCCGCCGAAGAAGTACCAGGACATCTACCCGGTCGCCTTCGACGCCGACTTCGCCGGCATCGTCCAGGAGACCGAGCGGGTGCTGCGGCACTGGATGGACCACGGGGTGCGGATCTTCCGGGTCGACAACCCGCACACCAAACCGGTGGTCTTCTGGGAGAAGGTCATCGCCGCGGTCAACCGCACCGACCCCGACGTCATCTTCCTGGCGGAGGCGTTCACCCGTCCGGCCATGATGCACACGCTGGCCCAGATCGGCTTCCAGCAGTCGTACACGTACTTCACCTGGCGCAACGGCAAGCAGGAGCTGACGGAGTACCTGACGGAGCTGTCCGGCGAGACCGCGAGCTACATGCGGCCCAACTTCTTCGTCAACACCCCGGACATCCTGCACGCCTACCTGCAGCACGGCGGCCGCCCGGCGTTCGAGGCGCGTGCGGTCCTGGCGGCGACCCTTTCCCCCACATGGGGGGTGTACGCCGGATATGAGCTCTGTGAGAACGCGCCGGTGCGCGAGGGAAGCGAAGAGTACCTACACTCGGAGAAGTACGAGCTCAAGCCCCGCGACTGGGCGGCAGCCGAGGCCGACGGCCGTTCGCTGGCTCCGCTGCTCACCACGCTGAACCGGCTGCGACGCCGCCACCCCGCGCTCCAGCAGCTACGCGACCTGCGCTTCCACCCCGTGAACAACGACGCGGTGCTGGCGTACTCCAAGCGCTCGGGCGACGGCAGCGACGTCGTACTGGTGGTCGTCAACCTGGACCCGCACCACACCCAGGAGGCGACCGTCTCGTTGAACATGCCGGAACTCGGCCTCGCATGGCACGAGTCCATCCCGGTGCGCGACGAGCTCACCGGCGAGACCTACCACTGGGGCAGGGACAACTATGTGCGCCTCGAGCCGGGCCGCGCGCCCGCGCACATCCTCACCCTGCGACCTACTCCATCGACAGGAGGGTCACCCACTTGATCGTCAACGAACCCGTACCTGACACGTTCGAAGACACCCCGGCCAAGGACCGGGACCCCGACTGGTTCAAGCGGGCCGTCTTCTACGAAGTGCTCGTACGGTCCTTCCAGGACAGCAACGGCGACGGCATCGGCGACCTCAAGGGACTCACCGCCAAACTGGACTATCTGCAGTGGCTGGGCGTCGACTGCCTGTGGCTGCCGCCGTTCTTCGCCTCGCCGCTGCGGGACGGGGGCTACGACGTCGCCGACTACACGGCCGTACTCCCGGAGTTCGGCGACCTGGCCGACTTCGTGGAATTCGTGGACGCCTCCCACCAACGCGGGATGCGGGTGATCATCGACTTCGTCGTCAACCACACCAGCGACCAGCACGAATGGTTCCAGCAGTCCCGCACGGACCCGGACGGCCCCTACGGCGACTACTACGTCTGGGCGGACGACGACAAGCAGTACCAGGACGCCCGGATCATCTTCGTGGACACCGAGAGCTCCAACTGGACGTTCGACCCGGTGCGCAAGCAGTACTACTGGCACCGCTTCTTCTCGCACCAGCCGGACCTCAACTACGAGAACCCCAAGGTCCAGGAGGAGATCCTGGCCGCCCTGCGGTTCTGGCTGGACCTCGGCATCGACGGCTTCCGGCTGGACGCGGTGCCGTACCTGTACCAGGAGGAAGGCACCAACTGCGAGAACCTGCCGCGCACCCACGACTTCCTGAAGATGGTGCGCGAGGAGATCGACGCCCACTACCCGGACACGGTCCTGCTCGCCGAGGCCAACCAGTGGCCGGAGGACGTGGTCGACTACTTCGGCGACTACGCCAAGGGCGGCGACGAGTGCCACATGGCCTTCCACTTCCCCGTCATGCCGCGCATCTTCATGGCGGTGCGCCGGGAGTCGCGCTACCCGGTCTCGGAGATCCTGGCCAAGACCCCGGCCATCCCGGGCAACTGCCAGTGGGGCATCTTCCTGCGCAACCACGACGAGCTGACGCTCGAGATGGTGACGGACGAAGAGCGCGACTACATGTACGCGGAGTACGCCAAGGACCCGCGGATGCGGGCCAACATCGGCATCCGCCGCCGGCTCTCCCCGCTGCTGGACAACGACCGCAACCAGATCGAGCTGTTCACCGCCCTGCTGCTCTCCCTGCCGGGCTCGCCGATCCTCTACTACGGGGACGAGATCGGCATGGGCGACAACATCTGGCTCGGTGACCGCGACGCGGTGCGCACCCCCATGCAGTGGACCCCGGACCGCAACGCGGGCTTCTCCTCCTGCGACCCGGGCCGGCTCTACCTGCCGACCATCATGGACCCGGTCTACGGCTACCAAGTCACCAACGTCGAGGCGCAGATGAGCTCCCCGAGCTCCCTGCTGCACTGGACCCGCCGGATGGTCGAGATCCGCAAGCAGAACCCGGCCTTCGGCCTCGGCTCGTACACCGAGCTGCCCTCCACCAACCCGGCCGTCCTGGCCTTCCTGCGCGAGTACAAGGACGACCTCGTCCTGTGCGTCAACAACTTCTCGCGCTTCGCCCAGCCCACCGAGCTCGACCTGCGGGCCTTCACCGGCCGGCACCCCGTCGAGCTGATCGGCGGGGTGCGTTTCCCGGCCGTCGGCGAATGGCCCTACCTGCTCACCCTCGCCGGTCACGGCTTCTACTGGTTCCGGCTGCGCCGCGAAACGGTGTAGGCGGACCCGCCGGGTGACGGCGACCCGGCGGCCCGGCACGGTTTCGTGCCGGGCCGCGGGGGCAGGCTCCCCCTGCCGGATCCAGCGTCATATCGGATGCTGTACGGGCCCTTGTCCCTCGTACGCCAAGTACGCCAATTGCTCCACCGGCTCGGATGATATTCGTCCGACACGTCCCACTCGTCGGACCATCGCCGCAGCGCCCCCCTTCACTTAGGGAACCAGCAGGCCCGGCACCCGAGGAAAGGACGTCATGTCGGACACCTCGTGGCTTCGCACCTCCGCAGTCCGGTCGGGGACCACCGTGCCCCCGGCGCCGGGGCTGCTCTCCGCGCTCGTCCCGATGCTGCGGGAGTGGCTGCCCCGGCAGCGGTGGTTCGCCGGGAAGGGGCGGCCGATCAGCGGCTTCGGACTGGTCTCGGCCACCGAACTGCTGCCCGCCGACGGACGGCTGGGCACCCCGGGACTGCTCCATCTGCTGCTCGACGTCCACCAGGACGTGCAGCAGCGGATGCCCGGCACCGGGCACGGGCAGCCGGCCGACACCTACCAGTTGCTGCTGGGCACCCGGGCGCTGCTGCCGCCCGCGCTCGCGCCCGCCCTCGTCGGGCACGCGGTCGGCGGGCCGCTGGACGGCCTGACGATCTACGAGGCGCTGCACGACCCGCGTCTGACGTCCCTGCTGCTGGAACGGCTACGCGCGCCCGGCCGTACCGGGCACCTGCGCTTCGGCTCCGAGCCGGGCGCGGCGATCCCGGCGGGGCTGGCGCCCCGGCTGTCCACCGCGGAGCAGTCCAACAGCTCGGTCATCTACGGCGACGCCTTCATCCTCAAGCTGTTCCGGCGGGTCGCCCCCGGCCCCAACCCGGACCTGGAGCTCTCCCTCGCCCTGGCGCGGGCCGGGTCGCGGCGCGTGGCCGCGCCCTCCGCCTGGTTCGAGGCGCTCGGCCTGTACGACGAGCCCGCCACGCTCGGGGTGCTGCAGCGTTTCCTGCCCGGTTCCGCCGGGGCGTGGGAACTCGCCCTGCAGGCCGTCGAGGACGGCTCGGACTTCTCCGGCGAGGCGCACGCGCTGGGGCGCGCCACCGCCGAGGTCCACCTCGCGCTGGCGCGCGCCCTGCCGACGAGCACCCTGCGCCGTCCGCAGATCGAACTGCTCGCGGCCGCGATGGCCGGACGGCTGGACGCCGCCGCGGCGGCGGTGCCGGCCCTGCGGCCGTACCGCGCGGCGCTGCGGGCCGCCTACGACGACCTCGCCGCCCTCGGCACGCGCGGCACCACGCTGGCCGCGCAGCGCATCCACGGCGACCTCCACCTCGGCCAGGCCCTGCGCACGGCTCCCGGAGAGTGGGTGCTGATCGACTTCGAGGGCGAGCCGGCCCGGCCGCTGCCCGAACGCCGCCGTCCCGCGCCCCCGGTGCAGGACGTCGCCGGGATGCTGCGCTCCTTCGACTACGCCGCCCGGCACCACGACCCGTCCGCCTCCGGGGCGCCCGAATGGGCTCAGGCGCAACGCGCCGCCTTCTGCGCGGGCTACGCGGAGGCCGCCGGGACCGATCCGCGGGACGAGCCCGTCGTCATACGAGCCCACGAGACGGACAAGGCCGTCTACGAAGTGCTCTACGAGGCCAGGCACCGGCCCGCCTGGCTCCCCATCCCCATGGCCGCGGTGCGCCGTCTGGCGCAGCCGCCGCACGGCCGCACCCCCTGACCGGGCACCCCCACGCCCCATCCGAGGAGGACCTGATCGTGACCGATCGCCAGCCGCTCCCCGACGCCACCCCCGGCACCCCCGGCGCGGGCGGGAACGGGAGGGCCCGTACCGAACGTCCCGCCCGCGGCACCGGGTCCGAGGGCTCGGCTCCCCCGCCGCCCCCCGCCGCCGCGCCGACCCCGCCGGCCCCGGCCACCCGGCCGCCGAAGGCCGCGGGCACGAAACCGGCACGCGGGGGGAAGGCGGCCGGCGCGCGACCCGCGGCGAAGGGCGGCAGCCCGGCCGCCGCGGACCTCCCGCAGCCGGACGCGTCCGGCTCCTCCGAGGCCGTCGCGCGGGGCTACGACCCCGCCGGGTCCGAGCGCCCGCCCGCCTCGGGCACCGCTCCGCGCACCGCGCCCCCCGCGGGGGTCGGCCACCAGGCGCCGCCGCCCGCGCCCGAGGTCGCTCCGGTCGCGGGCCCCGTGACCGGCGACGTCCCACCGGCCCCCGAACTCGACCCGGGCGAGCGCCGGCGGCTGCTGGACGGCGCCCACCACGACCCGCACGGGCTGCTCGGCGTCCACCGTGTGGCGGACGGCCTGGCCTTCCGGGCGCTGCGGCCGTACGCACGCAGCGTGGCCGTCCTCACCGGCGGTACGCGGACGGTGCTGAACCACGAGGGCGACGGGCTGTTCAGCGGTGTGCTGCCACTGACGGAGGTCCCCGCGTACCGGCTGGCCGTCGCCTACGACGGCGACGAGCACGAGGTCGACGACCCGTACCGCTTCCTGCCCGCGCTCGGCGAGTTCGACCTGCACCTCGTGCACGAGGGGCGGCACGAGCAGTTGTGGCAGGCACTGGGCGCCGAGCCCATGACCCACGAGGGCGTCACCGGCACCCGGTTCACGGTGTGGGCGCCCAACGCGCGCGGTGTGCGCGTGGTAGGCGACTTCACCTACTGGGACGGCACCGCCTTCCCGATGCGCTCGCTGGGCTCGTCCGGCGTGTGGGAGCTGTTCCTGCCGGAGGTCGGCGAGGGGCAGCGCTACAAGTTCGAGGTCTGCGGCGCGGACGGCGGACGGCGGCTGAAGGCCGACCCGATGGCCCGCCGCACGGAAGAGCCGCCCGCCACCGCCTCCGTCGTCACCGCGTCCCGGTACGTGTGGCAGGACGCCGAGTGGATGGCCTCGCGCGGCCGGCTGCCCGTGCACGAGTCGCCCTTCTCGGTGTACGAGGTGCACCTCGCCTCCTGGCGGCCGGGGCTGTCCTACCGCGAACTGGCCGAGCAGCTCCCGGCGTACGTGCGCGACCTGGGCTTCACGCACGTGGAGCTGATGCCGGTCGCCGAGCACCCCTTCGGCGGCTCCTGGGGCTACCAGGTCACCTCGTACTACGCGCCGACCGCCCGGATGGGCACCCCGGACGACTTCCGGTACCTGGTGGACGCACTGCACCGGGCGGGCATCGGCGTCATCATGGACTGGGTGCCGGCCCACTTCCCCAAGGACGACTGGGCACTGGCGGACTTCGACGGCACCAACCTCTACGAGCACCCCTGGCGCGGGGACCATCCCGACTGGGGGACGCTGGAGTTCGACTTCGGGCGCACCGAGGTCCGCAACTTCCTGGTGGCCAACGCGGTCTACTGGTGCGAGGAGTTCCACATCGACGGCCTGCGGGTCGACGCGGTCGCCTCGATGCTCTACCTCGACTACTCGCGCGAGGACGGCGAGTGGGCGCCGAACGCCTACGGCGGCCGCGAGGACCTGGACGCCGTCGCCTTCCTGCAGGAGATGAACGCGACCGTCTACCGGCGCTGCCCGGGCGTCGTCACGATCGCGGAGGAGTCCACCGCCTGGGACGGCGTCACGCGCCCCACCCACCACGTCGGCCCGGCCGGCTTCGGCGGGCTCGGCTTCGGCCTGAAGTGGAACATGGGCTGGATGCACGACTCGCTGGAGTACATCAAGCACGAGCCGGTGCACCGCAAGTACCACCACAACGAGATGACCTTCTCGATGGTGTACGCCTACAGCGAGAACTACGTCCTGCCGATCTCGCACGACGAGGTCGTCCACGGCAAGGGCGCCCTGGTGGCGAAGATGCCCGGCGACTGGTGGCAGCAGCGCGCCACCCACCGCGCCTATCTCGGCTTCATGTGGGCCCACCCGGGCAAGCAACTGCTCTTCATGGGCCAGGAGTTCGCCCAGGGCGCGGAGTGGTCCCACGACCACGGCCCGGACTGGTGGCTGCTCGACGAGACCTACTCCGCGGCGGGCGACCACCGCGGCGTACGGGACCTCGTCCGGGACCTCAACACCCTCTACCGGGCGACGCCTCCGCTGTGGCAGCGCGACACCACCCCGGACGGCTTCGCCTGGCTCGACGGCGGCGCCGCCGAGGACAACGTCTTCTCCTTCGTGCGCCTGGACGCCGGGGGGAAGCCGCTGGTCGCGGTCAGCAACTTCTCGCCGGTCGTCCGGCACGGCTACCGGATCGGCGTGCCCGACGGGGTGGAGGCGCTGCGGGAGGTGCTCAACACCGACGCCGCCGCGTACGGCGGGAGCGACGTCACCAACCCCGAGCCGCTGAAGTCCGAACCGGTCGCCTGGAACGGCCGGCGCCAGAGCGTGCAGCTCACGCTGCCCCCGCTGGCGACGGTCTGGCTGCGCCCCGCCTGACCGGGCGTCCCGGCCTGCGGCGCGCGCGGCCTGCCTGCACCACACCAGGTGCGGGCAGGCCGGCGCGGTGAACGTCCCCGCGTCCAGGCGGCGTTCCCACCACAGGCGCCGGGCGGGACACCATGGTTCCTATGGCAGTGACACAGCAACTCGCGCGGGTGACCGCGGAGTTCCTGGCCCGGTGCCGTGTCGCGGCCCGGGAGTCCCCGGACGCCGACCCGGGGTGGGACCCGCCCCGGGAGGACCTCCTCGACCTCGACTGGGCACCGGCCACGCTCCTGAAGGTGTGCCGTGCCGCGGGCGTCGCGGCGCCGGCCCTGGCCGCGCTGGACCGCGCACTGAACGGCGATCCGGCCGTCGACGTCGCCTTCCTGGACCACCCGAACGCCGTGGGCGTGTTCGGGCCGCCTCCCGCCGCGACCGCCCCGGCGGGCGTGGGCCTGGTCGCGGAGGGCCTGGCGGCGATCGACTGGGCCGCGGTGCGGGCGCACGGGGCGGACCACGGGATGCCGGGCGTCCGGGACCCCTGGGGATACCTGACGGAGCACTTCACCGCGCTGCGGGCCTTCTGCGAAGAGGCCTCGCGGCGCGGGCTGTACGTCGTCGTGTGGTGGGACTGAGCGGGCGCCGGCAGGCGCGCCCCTGCCGGGGACCGGTCCTCCGGGGCGGGGTCAGCGACCGTCGCGCGGGCCCCAGGCGTCGATCACGGCCTCGGCCGGGTGGCAGCCGAGGACGTACTCCCCCACCCACTCCTCGGCGCCGTCGAAGCCCGACTCCGCGACGATGCGGGCGGCCGCGGACTCGCGGTCGTAGCGGGTGCGCCGCAGCTGGACGCCGTCCGCGCCCAGGAGAACCCAGTGGGCGCCGGGGCGGCCGTACGGCATGCCGACGCTGCCGGGGTTGACGACCAGGCGGCCGTGGGCGATCCGGGCGTAGGGCATGTGGGTGTGGCCGCAGACGACGGTCTCCACCTGCGGGGCGACACCGGTCATCACCTCGGCCCAGCGCCCGGCGCGGGAGTCGACGAGCACGATCTCCTCGTCGTCGCGCGGGGTGGCGTGGCAGAACAGCGTCCGGCCCGCGCCCTCCACCTCCAGTTCCACGGTGTCCGGGAGTCCGGCCAGCAGGGTCACCTGGTCCTCACGGAGCCGCCCCGCCGCCCAGTCCGACTCCGGGTGGCCGGTGGTCGTACCCGTGCGGCGGTGCTCGACCAGTTCCCGGTCGGCGTTGCCGCGGATCCACAGGGCGCGCTCGCCGAGGCCGCGGAGCGCGTCGAGCGTGGGCACCGGCATGGGCCCCGCCGCGTGGTCCCCGGTGAGGACCACCCGCTCGGCGGCGCGGACGTCGGGCTCCGCGAGCACCGCCTCCAGGGCCGGCAGGTTGCCGTGGACGTCGGACAGGACCGCGACTCGTCTCAGCACACCCCTCACCCTGCCCGTCGTCCCGGGCGGTGCGCCGCGCGTTCGCCGAGGGCGTGACGGCCGGAGCACCGGCGGGGCCCGCCGGGAGCGGGAGTTCGGCCGGACGCCTACTGGGCGGCCGCCCCCGGCACGCCCATACTGGGGTCACTGCGGGATTCAGCGAGGACCGGGGGGCCGCGGACGATGGTGAGCGAACGGGATCTGCTGCCGGACCTGTTCTGGGCCGCCGACCGGGCGTCGCTGCGGGGTCAGTGGCAGACCGTACGGCTGTCGCGGCAGCAGCTCGGCCTGCTCACGGTGGCCTCCGTCTTCAGCTCGTTCGACGTCACCGCGGGCCGTCTGCACTGGGCCTCGTGGCTCGCGGCCGCGCTGTTCGCGTACGCCGCGTGGACGACCTGGGTGATCCACCGCCAGAACCCGCAGGCCCTCTGGTACGAGGGCCGGGCGCTGGCGGAGTCGATGAAGACGCTCGCCTGGAAGTACTCGGTGCGCGCCGACCCCTTCACGCCGCCCGGCGACGAACGCGACCCCGACGCCCTGTACCGGCTGCAGCTCGGCGACGTCCTGCACACCTTCCGCCGCAGCAGGGCCCTGCCCTCCCGCGTCGACACGGGCATCACCCCGGGGATGCGGCGGCTGCGGGACGCGCCGCTGCGCGTACGGCACGACGTGTACCTGCGGGAGCGCATCCGGGTGCAGCACGAGTGGTACACGATGAAGGCGGCCCGCTGCGAGGTGAACGGGCGCCGGGCGGGACGCCTGGCGATGGCGTTCCCGCTGCTCGGGGTCCTCTTCCTGGTCCTGCGGGCGGGCGGCTGGTCCCCCTTCGACACCCTGGGCTTCGTGTCGGCCATCACGGCCTCGGTCGCGGCCTGGGCGCAGCTGCGCCAGTACAGCCCGCTGGCCGCGGCGTACCGGGTGGCCGCGGACGAACTGGAGCTGATCCGGGTGCAGCTGGCGTCGCTGGACCTGGAGGACCCGCATGCCGAGCACCTGTGGTCGCAGCTGACCCGGGACGCGGAGGACGCCGTGTCCCGGGAGCACACCACCTGGCAGGCGAGGCGCGAGATGCGGGTGTGAGGACGGGGACGGGACGGGCCGGAGGACACACGAGAGGGGCGCTCGGGTGCGTGTGGTGCGGGCGGGGGACGGGCGGGAACTGGCGGTCGAGACCCGGGGCGACGTGCGGGGCAGGCCCGTGTTCCTGCTGCACGGAACGCCCGGCAGCCGGCTCGGCCCGGTGCCGCGCAGTGCGGTGCTGTACCGGCTGGGGGTGCGGCTGATCTCCTTCGACCGTCCCGGGTACGGCGGTTCGGAGCGGCTGCCCGGCCGACGGGTCGCGGATGCCGCGGCGGACGTCGCGACGATCGCCGACGCCATGGGCCTCGACGCCTTCGCGGTGGTCGGCCGCTCGGGCGGCGGCCCGCACTCGCTGGCGTGCGCGGCTCTGCTGCCGGACCGGGTGACGCGGGTGGCGGTGCTGGTGGGGCTCGCGCCCCGGGACGCGCAGGGGCTCGCCTGGTACGCGGGGATGACCCGTTCCAACGTCCGCGACCACACGACCGCCGACGCCGCGCAGCGCCGGCTCGCCGCCCGGCTGGAACTGCGCTCGCGCACCATCCGCGACGACCCGGCCAGCCTGCTCGCCGTGCTCCGGGAGGAGATGCCGGTGCCGGACCAGCGGGTGATCGCCGACGCGGGTCTGCGCACGATGCTGCTGCGCACCTACGCGGAGGCGTTGCGCACCTCGGCGGACGGCTGGATCGACGACACCCTGGCGTTCAACCGGGGCTGGGGGTTCGGCCTGGACCGCATCACGGCGCCGGTGCTGCTGTGGCACGGCGAGGACGACGTGTTCTCGCCGGTGGCGCACTCCCGCTGGCTGGCCGAGCACATCCCCGGCGCGACCATGGTGGTGCAGCCGGGGGCCGCGCACTTCGCGGCCCTGTCCGTGCTGCCCCGGGTGCTGGCGTGGGCGGCCGCCGGGGGCGGCCGGGAGCGTTCGGTGCCCGCCTGAGCGCCGCTCACACCGGCTGCGGTTCCAGGTCCCGGTTGACCCGGTACCACTCGCGGGCGGCGCGGCTGAGGGGGTGCTCCTCGCCGAGCAGCCGTGCACACTCGGGGAGCACCTTGGCGCGGATCGCCTGCGCCCGGGCGTGCCGGCCGGACTGCCGCAGGGCGTAGGCGAGGTTGATCTCGCAGGCCAGGGCGTCCGGGTGCTCGGGGCCGTAGCGCTCGGTGAGCCCGCGCAGGGCGGTCTCCAGGAGGGTCACGGCCCGGTCGCTGTCGCCCAGTTCGCCCGTCGCGTTGCCCAGGTTGATCGTGCAGTTGAGGGTGTACGGGTGGCGGGGGCCGACGGCGCGTTCCAGGCGGGCCAGGGTGTCGTTGCCGACCGCGACCGCCTCCTCCGCGTTGCCGCTGCCGCGCAGGTAGATGGCGAGGTTGTTGCGGCAGGCCAGGGTGAACGGGTGGTCGTCGCCGAGCATCCGCCGGTAGGCGGCGAGGACGTCCGTGGCCAGGTCGCGGGCCTTCTGCTTGTCGCCGGCGGCCGAGTAGTCGGCGGCGAGGTTGAGGGCGCAGGCGAGCGTGTCGGGCATATCGGGTCCGTACCGCTCCAGGTAGCGGTCGTAGGTCACCTGGGTGAGCCGCATCGCCTCGGGGGCACGACCCGCCTTGCGCAGCGAGACCGCGAGGCTCTTGGCGTTGCGGAGAATCTCGGGCACGTCGGGGTTGAGGACGTCCTGGAAGACGTCCATCACCTCCTCGAGCATCGCGACGGAACCGGTGTAGTCGCCGATCTCCCGCAGGTCGCGCGCGAGGTTGGCCTTGGTGGACAGGGTGTACGGATGCCGGTCGCCTAGCATCGGGGTGCGCCGGTCCACGGTCTCCTGGTCCAGGCGGCGGGCGAGTTCGGAGTCCCCGGTGAGCCGGTAGTCGATGGCGAGGTTGTTGGCCGCGACGAGCGAGCGCGGGTGCTGCTCGCCGAAGATGTCCTTGAAGCCGGCGTGGATCTCCTCGTCGCGTTCCCTGGCCTCCTGGAAGAGGCCAAGTCCCCGGAGGTCGGCGGCGAGGCTGCCTCCGGTGATCAGGGTGTACGGGTGGCCGGGGGACAGCAACGCGCTCTGCCGGGCCAGGGTGTCCTCGTCGTACCGCCGGGCCTCCTGGTACCTGCCCTGCGAGCGCAGCACATTGGCGAGCTCGAACTGCAGGTTGAGGGTCTGCAGGTCGTCCTCACCAAGGGACTGCTTCCACATGCCGAGCAGTTGCTCGGCCAGCAGCCGGGCCTGCTCCAGCTCACCGCTCTTCCACAGGTAGCGGACGCGGTCGACCAGCAGCTGACGCGGCTTCTCCTCCCGGCAAGCCTCGGCCTGCGAGGGGGCGAGGTGCGGCCAGATCAGCTCGAACCCGGGCCAGTTCGCCGGGTCGTTGATGGCGTCCTCCGGCGGCCGGGCCTCGGCGAGGATGCGGTGGACCTCGTGCATCGTGTCCTGCCGGTCCGCCTCCGACATCTCCGAGCGCACGGCGGCCTGCACCAGCCGGTGCACCTGGATGCTGTTGTCGGCGGGGTCGACCTTGGCCAGGCCGAAGCGGTTGAGCGCCTGGATGACCTTGCCGAGCATGTAGCGGTCGCGCAGTTCGGGGTCATGGGGCAGCAGCGCCTGGATCATCAAGTCGCCAGTGATCAAGGTCATCGAGATCGGCTCGGCCGCGAAGAACGCGCACAGCTCCAGCAGCCGTGCGGCGGCCCTGGACTGGTCCCGCAGGCGGCTGATGGAAATCCTCCAGGTCGCGCCCAACTCCTGGGGGTAGCCGGCGGCGGTGTTGACCGACAGCGTCCTGGTCGTCTGCTCCTTGAGCTGGTGTACGTACACGTCGACGGGGGTGGCGGTCTCGGCGAGCCACGCGGCGGCCACCTCGACGGCCAGGGGCAGGTCACCGACGGCCTCGGCGACCTGCCCGGCGTCCTCCCGGCCCATGCCACCGACCCGGCGCCGCAGGTGCTCCACGCTCTCCGAACGGTTGAAGACCTCGATCTCCAGGGGCTCGGTGGCACCCGTCGGCGGCTTGTTCCGGCCGGTGACGACGATGTGGCCGCGCCCCCCGGGGAAGAAGCGGCGCACCCGCTCGGGGTCGTCGACGTTGTCGAAGACCAGCAGCCAGCGCGGGAAGCGGGTGCCGGTGGCCAGCTCGTCGCGGGCCGCCTCGGCGGCCTCCGAGACGCTGTCGCCGACGCGCAGTTCCAGGCGGCGGGCCAGTTCGGCGAGGGAGGGCGCGATCCGGTCCTCCTGCTCCGCCTCGATCCACCACACCAGGTCGTAGTCGGCCTTGAAGCGGTGCGCGTACTCCAGCGCCACCTGTGTCTTGCCGACGCCGCCGAGGCCGTGGAGCGTCTGCGGGAACGGCTGGACGGACGGGTTGCCGCCGCCCAGGCGGTCGCGGAGCCGGTCCAGGACGGTGGAGCGCCCGGTGAAGACGGTGTTGCGGGGCCTGAGGTTGGACACCTTGGGGTCGCCGACGGGGTAGCGCGGGCCGCCGGACATGGCGGTCCCGGCGAGGTCCGCCTCGTCACGTCCGAGGGCCCGCAGCAGCGTGCCGGCGGCCGCGGCGTGGTCGAGCCGCACCAGGCTGACCGGGCTGCGCTGGGCCAGCGGCGGGCCCGGCCGCACGTCGCCGACCCGGATCGGCAGCAGTTGGTGCTGCGGACCCGAGGGGTCGGTGCCGGCGCTCGACTCCCACACCCGCACGGCCCGCCGGGAGCGCAGGTAGGCGGCGGAGAGCACGACGAGGGTGCGGGAGGAGGCCCCGGCCACGGCAGGCTGTTCCGCGGGGGCGGTGTGGGTCTCCACGTCCCAGGGGACGACCCGGAAGCCGGCCCGGGTCAGGATCCACTCGATCCAGTCCGCCCACATGCGGTCCTCGGGCACGTACGCCAGCACCACGGAGAGCGGCGGGACGGGCCTGCGCCGGGTGAACTCCGCTGCCCAGCGGAGCCTCTCGGACTCCGCGATGGGGGGCAGCGACGTCACCAAGCCGCCGGAGACGACGGAGGTGAGGCGTTCGCAGGCCGACAGCATCGAGCTGGACAGGCCCCGGGCGTCCCCGAAGGTCGCCAGGATCTCCTCGTAGGCGTAGAAGGGGCGGTACGGGATCTCCACCGACCCCCAGTACGCGACGAGTTCGTCGTGACGCATCCCGGCCGGCAGGCCCTCGAACTGGGCTCGGGCCAGCGCCCGCCCGGCGTCCGCCTTCTCCTTCTCGCCGTCGTCGATGCGCATCGGCACCGGGAAGATGCGGATGCCGCGGCCGTTGTAGCGCTCGTGGATGTCCCGGGCGACGGCGGCGGCACCGTAGATGCTCTGGTCGCTGAGGGTGAAGCAGACCACCAGTTCGTCGGGCATGTGGACGGTACAGATGTCGGCGATGTCACTGAGGCCGGTGCGGCTGTCGATGAGGACGTAGTCGTAGTGGCGCCGCATGTCCGCGCGCATGGCGTCGAGGAACTGGCCGCCGCCGAAGCGGTCGTAGAAGACGTCCCAGTCGATGCCGGTGAGCGCGGTGGAGTAGTTGCGGTCCTGCCGGCCGGCGGACAGGTAGTCCAGGCTGCCGCCGTCGGGAAAGGCCCAGTTGAGGGATATGGCGTGCGGGCGGACCCGGGCGAACTGACGGTGCCAGTCGGGGGGCCGCGGCACGTCGCGCAGCGCCTCCTCGCGGTACTCGGTGATCAGGTCGATCATGCCGGTGGTGGCCGCGAGCGCGGAGGAGTCGAGGAAGGGGTGGAAGAAGCGGAAGAGGCCGGGGGCCTCCAGGTCCCAGTCGACCGTCAGCACCCGGTGGCCGTTGGCGGCGAGGATCCACGCGGTGTTCGCCAGGGCCATGGTCCGTCCGGTTCCGCCCTTGTAGGAATAGAACGTGATCACACGTCCGTTACGGCTCTCGGTCATCCTCGCCCTCCGGCTTGTCGGGTTCCGTGATACCGCGGCCGTCGTGCGAGGAGGAACGCTCGGGTCCGTACGCTCCCACGGACGGACCCCGCAACCTCGGGCGCTGGGCCTGCGGGCCCTGTGGCGGGGTTGCCGGAGCATGGGCGGCGTAGTGCTTGGCCGCGTGTCGTACAGCCCGGACCACGTCGTCGCTGAACGCCTCGAGACTCGGGATGCCGTTGCGGATGTAGCGCCCGCCCGGGCCATCGGCGGAGCCGGGGTCGAGGGCATCTTCAGCGAGGCGCCGTAGTGTCTCCTCGCGGCCGTTGGACTCCGGGTCGGCGCGGTTCCACGGCACCAGTACGCTGACCCACGGTCGGCGCTCGCTGCCGAAGCGGCTCAGCAGTTCCCGTCGGTCGGACGACTCCAGGGCCCAGCGGTCGAGCAACAGCAGGCCGGGAGCCGAGGGGGTGGGGTCCAGCAGGCGGTCCACTTCCTCCTCGAACACCCCGACGCTGACCCGGTAGTCGAGGTTGCGCGCCAGGTCGGCCGCGTGGTCGGCGAGCGGCCGGCTGCTCTGCGGGCAGTACGGATTCCAATCGCGCGGCGAGGACCCGTAGCAGGTGGCGCTACGGCCCGCGGGCAATTCCTCGGTGTCGCAGCAGGCGAGCACGGTCACGCGCAGCGGCCGACTGGCACCCGGGGGCCCGAAGGCGCTGGGGACGTGGTGGTAGTCGAGGTGGCGACCTGTGGTGATCTTGGTGTCCTCGACGACCTGCACGATGCGCTGGGCCAGGCGGTACACGGCCCGTTCGTACTCGTGCTTCAGATAACTGAGCTTGATCAGCCCGTAGAAGCCCTCGGCGGCGTAGTCCTCACCGAAGTCCGCGTGGTTGAACTGCAGTCCTTCCGCCGGGCCCGGCATGTCGCGGGTGGGGACCGGCACCCACAGCGCGGGCACGATGCCGGATATCGGGCGGTCGTACCGGGACCGGTGGTGGAGGGCACGCAGCGAGAAGGCATACCACTCCTTTCCGCACTGCGGACTGCGGAAGTACCGGGGGGAATAGAGCGGGACGAAGACCCGGCAGTGCGCGAGCGCCTCTGCGAGCGATTCCGGCCAGCCCTCGCCGACGTTCATCCCCCGGTCCATGAAGCCTGCCCTCACCCCGGCGGGGAGAGTTGTCATCTGCAGGATGTGCGCGCAGAGGTCGTTGTAGAGCTTGACGACCCACAGGTCGGGGTCGGGGTCGGAAGGCTCGTTCCTGGGGGTGTGCGCATAGCTGAGGAAGAAGTACGGCTTGTCCGAGACGTCGCCCTGCCCCACGGGTAATGCCATGCGCCATCTCCCCCGCCCGACCTACACGACTCCGCTCCACCCCTCGTGAGGGAACCTCAGTGTAGGAACCGCCAATTCTCCGGCGGAATAGCGCATGACCATCAATGTTGCCGGGATTTCGTCAACGGCCGTTGCTCAGCCGCCATTTGGCGATGACGTCCACGGCATCGGCGATCGGCACCAGATGGCAGGCGGCGCCGCCGAGGGGACCGTCCAGCACCGTGCACTCGCTCGCCACCACCGGGACCGGCCCCGGGAAGTGCCGGTCGTCGATGTCGGGCGCCTCGAAGTGCACCCACTCCTTGCCGCCGTCCTCCGTGCGCACCACGGCCTGGTAGGGGCAGTCTGGCGGCGGGACCGCCCGGTAGCCGGCGAGGTGGTAGGCGGTGCAGACCCACGGGTCCACGTCGATCAGCAGGGCTCGGGCCCGCAGGTCGTAGAGGCGTGCGGTGGGCGAGTCCTCGCCCAGGGGGCTCTCCAGCGCGTGGCCGTCGGTGACGAAGCGCGCGGCCGGACCGAAGGCGGTGAAGGAGGTGTGCGGGTGCGCGCTGCGCAGCGCGCCCGCGAGCAGCCGGACCTCTTCGCCGAGCCGTCCCACGCTGGGCGAGACGGGCGTGGTCAGCGGGTCGAAGGCGGGCATCGCCGCGCGGTACGCGGCCAGTTCCGCCTCGTCCATGCCCTCGGTGTGCTGCCGGTCGACCCTGGAGGTGACCGAGTTCTCCGGGGTCGCCGCGTACGCCACGAGGGTGCCGTGGTCGCCGAGCGCCGCCCGCAGGGCCGCGATCACGGTGCGGGCGCCGCCCTCGACGGGGCCGATCGACTTCAGCGAGCCCTGGACGAGCAGCACCTCCCCCGGCTCGACGCCCAGCGCGCGCAGGTCCCGGGTCAGGCTTTGCAGGGTGTGCACGTCAGATTCCGTTCAGTTCGGAGAGCCAGGGGGCGACGGTGCGGGCCATGCCGTCCGCGAACCGTTCGCCGAGCGGGGTGAGGGATCCGCTGCCGGCCAGCCGGTCGACCGCCTCCGCGGTCTCGCGGGTCCAGCGGGCGAAGGGCGCGGCCGCCCCGGGGGCGCCCCGGCGGGCCTGGGCACGCCAGTACTCGGCGACGGCGACGTGCGCGTACGTCCCCTGGAGCAGCCCCTCCAGCGGGCGCGGGTCGGGGCGCCACGGGGCGTGGAAGAGGCGGGTGTCCCGCGGGTCGTACAGATCCATCAGGTCCAGTACGGCACCGAGCTTGACGTGCTGGAACTCGTGGGCCAGGAGCAGGGCCAGCGTGACCGGCGCCGCGGGCCGCGCGATGCCGACCGCGCCGAAGGCCTGCCGGGCGGCGCCGCTGACGTCGCTGCCGTCGTCCGGCGGGACCAGCGGGGTGACGGTGCCGAGTCCGGCGGCCAGTCCCGGCGCGTAGCGGGGCAGTTCACGGCCGAGGAAGTCCCAGGCGGCGACCAGGTCCTCGTGCCAGGCCTTGACCTCGGCCTCGTCCTGCCGGGGCACCGGGGGCCACTGGTGGGCGTTGCGGTAGGGGTCGGCGTCCTCCAGCGCCACGCTCCAGCCGGCCGGGCCGACCCGCCGTACCGGGTGCCAGCGCGCGTCCCCCTGGTCGTGCGCGGCGATCCGCAGCGTCCGGCCGTCGGCGCGCACGCCGAACCCGTCGGCGTCCGCGGTCACTTCGGCCTCCTCGCCGTCGGGGGCGCCGACCAGGACACGGCCGAGGCCGGGCAGCCGTACCGCTCCGTCGCGCACCGGGACCCGTACGGTCGCGCGATACCGGCCGGCGGCCCGCACCACGGAGGCGGCCGCCACCTCGGCGAGCCCGGCCACGTCCGCCCCGCCGTCGCCGCCCGTCTCCAGGCAGTGCCGGGCCCAGGGCCGGACGTACGGGTGGGCGAGCACCTCGTCCAGGGCCTGCGGCGCGGCCTCGTCGACCTCGGCGAGCACCCGCCAGACCGCGGCCGTCCTGCCGCCCCGGGGAGCGCGCTCCCAGACGGCGGTGAGCAGGCCGCGGGTGATCTCCAGTTGCTCGGCGGCGAGCGCGGCGACGGTCGCGGCGTCGCCGTAGCCGGCGGCCAGTTGATCGATCTGGTCCTCCGTCAAGGGGGACTGGGGCTGCTGCCCCGACGCGGTGCTCACCGGATTCTCCCGTTCCGTCTCCTCGGCCTCGCGGATGCCGAGGATCAACTCCATCAGGTCGGCGCAGTACGAGGACGGGTTCGCGAATCCGGAACCCGCGCGGTATCGATGCGCATACAGTCCCCCGCCGCAGACGTCGACGACCGGGCAGCGGCGGCACTCGTCGCACAGCCCGTCCTTGCCCTGCCGCCGTGCCGTGATGCCGGGGTGGGCGGCGACCTCGTCCAGGGAGTGGGCGAACACGTCCATCCCGGTGGCGGGGGCGCCGTCGTAGGCGGTCTTGAGCGAGTCGGCCTGCTCGAAGGTGCCGTCGGTCTCGATCACGACGAGGTCGACCGGGTCGGTGCCGATCGACTCGACGAGGCTGCTGCCGCCGCGCAGCATGCGGCTCACGGAGTCGAAGACCCGCACGGGCACCGGGCGGCCCTCGGCCGTCCAGCGGCGGTGGACGGTCAGCAGCCACTGCGCGTAGGGCGCCCGGGCGCCGCCGGGGCGCGCGGGCGGGGCGTCGTGGGTGGCGTGGGGCAGCAGGAAGTCGACGCGGGGCGGTTCGAGCGCCATCAGCGCCTCGTACACCGCCACGGGGTCGTTCTCGACGTCGATGGTGCAGAGCAGACCGCCGAACAGATGGCGGTAGCGCGGCTCGCGGAGCAGCCCGATCGAGGCCACCACCTTGTCGTAGCTGCCGCGTCCGTCGGCGAACCGGCGGTGGCGGTCGTTCTCGGCCCTGCCGCCGTCCAGGGAGACGCCGACCGAGACGCCGAACTCGTCGAAGACGTCGCAGAACCGTTCGTCCAGGAGGACGGCGTTGGTCTGGATGCCGAGTTCGAGGGCGCACACGCCGTCCAGCGCCCCGCGCAGTGCCGCGGCGGCGCGGCGGATCCGCGCCGGGCCGGCGAGCAGGGGTTCCCCCCCGTGGAACACCACCTGGACGGCGGGGAGCCGGTGCGCCGCGGCATGTTCCGCGATCCGCACCGCCACACGTCCGACCACCTCGTCCGGCGTGGCGCGGACCCGCGTCTTCCAGCTGGTGTCGGCGTGCTCGTAGACGTAGCAGTGGTCGCACGCCAGGTCGCACCGGCTGTGCAACTTGAGCACGAACTGCGACAACGGCCTTGGTTGCTCTGGCACTTCCACGACTGTGTACCCCGATCCCCGAGTACGCCGGCTCAACTGATGAAGGACTGGAAGATCGCCACTGGAACAGTTCCAGCGGAGGACGCGGCGGGCAACACGCGGACCAGGGCCGGCGAGGCAGCGGAGCTGCCGCGAGAGGCCAACTCGGCCAGCGGGGCCCTCCGCCGCGTCTGTGAACGCATGGCTGAGAGGGGTGAGACCATCACGGTTCCTCATTCATCAAGTGTGCTGAGACATGCGCTATTTGCGGCAAAATATGCCGACTACCCCATTGCAGAGCCCAACTTGCGCGGCGACAGAGCCCCACCGAGGGAGCCATCGCGGCGTCCACCTCCCAACCGTGACGAGCTTCATTGCGGTCCGACGCGAAGCGCGCGGCACCCATCCCCACGTCACGCCTCCCGGCGCACCGAACACCAACGCCTGCTCAACGCCACGCCGCGGCAGAAGGGCGGTCACGTGCCGGACCAGCGAGCAGGGACACTCCCCCGCGGAACACCATCCGGAAGCCGACCGGATGGGCAATACACCACCAGCACGGCAACCTCGTCGGCGATGGCCTCGAACCGAATACTTCGAGCTGTTTTGGGCGCGCTTCGATCGCACGCCCAACACATCGTCCGTACAACACTTCAGAACGATTTACGAGCGCAGCCTGATCGGACTGACGCGCCGTGAACTTGACCCAGCCTCAGCCGCTCACACGAAGGATTGGAAGCCCGCCACCCGGACGTTGACGACGGCACAGGCCGGCATTACCCGACCAAGGGCGGGCGAGGCGATCGAGCTGCCACGCGTGGCAAGTTCTGCCAGCGGCAACCTCCGAGGCGTCTGCGAACGTCCGGCCAGGACGCCGGTGTCGATCTTCGGGGCGGGAGTGGCGGTCATGGCGAGTCCTCGTTCGGTAAGGCGCATTGGGGCGCACACCCTATGTCCCGGGATGTGGTAAAAAAATCCTCTCACCCCGGACATTGCGACGCAGCAGTGACAACGAGTCACCGCTGCTGCAAGTGGTGCCGAATACGCCAAATGCAGCAGGCGCCTGCGCTCCCCTGTCCCCAATGCCGGGCCGTGCGATTATCTCCCTCACGTGGAACGGGAATTGGCCATATCCACGAACCGAGACGAACTTTCTGAAGCCCTTCGCGCACCGCACGGCGACCGCGCCCTCGGCACGCCTTCCGGCGCCCCGCGCGACGTCCCGCGCGCGGGGCGCGCGAGCCCCGTACGCCCGCGCGCCGACCGGCCCCGGGCCGCTCGGCGCACTTTCCGGAACTCACCCCTGCGTCCTCGGCCGATCGGGTGACTCCCCCTTCCCCGCACGGAAAAGTCCCGCCGGACGGAGGGGGGATCCGCCCGGCGGGACCGTATCGGGGGTGACGGCCGGTCAGGCCGTCGTCACCGGCTCCTTGCCGCTGCCCGCCGGCTCGGCCGGCTCGGCGGGCTCGGGGGCCGCGCCGTGGCCGTCGTCGACGAGCGTGGTCTCGTCGAAGGGCAGCTCGCCGGCGAACACGCGCTGGGCCTGCTCACGGTCGAACTCCTTGGTCCACGTGCCGATCAGCACCGTGGCGACGGCGTTGCCCGCGAAGTTGGTCACGGCGCGCGCCTCGCTCATGAAGCGGTCGATGCCGACGATGAGGCCGACGCCGTCGACCAGGGCCGGCTTGTGCGACTGGAGCGCACCGGCGAGGGTCGCCAGGCCCGCGCCGGTGACGCCGGCGGCGCCCTTGGAGGCGACCATCATGAAGAGCAGCAGGGTGATCTGCTGGCCGAGGGCGAGCGGCTGGCCCATCGAGTCGGCGATGAACAGCGAGGCCATGGTCAGGTAGATCATGGTGCCGTCGAGGTTGAAGGAGTAGCCGGTCGGCACGGTGATGCCGACGACCGGACGGCTGACGCCCAGGTGCTCCATCTTCGCGATGAGGCGGGGCAGCGCCGACTCCGAGGACGAGGTGGAGACGATCAGCAGGAACTCCCGGCCGAGGTACTTCAGAAGCTGGAAGAGGTTGACCCCGGCGAAGAAGCGGAGCATCAGGCCGAGCACGACCACGACGAAGATCAGGCACGTGACGTAGAAGCCGAGCATGATCGTGGCGAGCGCCTTGAGCGCGTCCACGCCCGCCGAGCCGACGACCGCCGCGATCGCGCCGAAGGCGCCGATCGGGGCCGCCCACATGATCATGGACAGCACGCGGAAGACCAGCTTCTGGATGTGGCCGACACCGCGCAGGATCGGCTCGCCCGCCGTCCCCATGGCCTGCAGGCCGAAGCCGACCAGGAGGGCGACCAGGAGGGTCTGCAGCACCTGGCCCTCGGTGAAGGCGGAGACCAGGGTGACCGGGATGATGCTCAGCAGGAAGTCCGGCAGGGTCTCGGCCGGGGCGTCCTTGGCCTGCGCCTGGCCGGCGTCCGCCAGCGCGTTCGTCAGGTGCAGCCCGTCGCCGGGCTGGAGGATGTTGCCGACCACCAGGCCGATGGCGAGGGCCACGAAGGACATCACCACGAAGTAGCCGAGGGCGAGGCCGCCGACCCTGCCGACCTTGGCGGCCTGGCGGACCGAGCCCACGCCGAGCACGATCGTGCAGAAGATGATCGGCGAGATCATCATCTTGATCAGGTTCACGAAGCCGGTGCCTATGGGCTTCAGCTCGACGGCCGCGTCGGGCGCGACCATCCCGAGCACGGCGCCGGCGACCGCGGCGACGAGCACCGCGATGTACAGGAAATGGGTGCGGTCCCTGCGACCCTGGGTACGGCTCTGTACCGGCACTGACACCTTCGTCTCCTCGGTCCACCCGGACGCCGTCCCGGGACGCCCGCGATTGGATAGGTCCCGGTGACTATGCGCCCGCGCAGTGAGCCAGGTCACGTTTGCGTTCATTGTGTTCGCGGCACCTGTGCACACTGGTGGGCATGCTGCTCCCGACCCGCCTCCTCCGCCCCCGGCCGCGCCGCCGTGCGCGCAGCCTGGCGGGCCAGTTGTTCGCGATGCAGGTGGTCATCGTGGCCATGGTGGTCGCGGGCATCGCGGTGCTCGTCTACGTCAACGCCGCCGAGCGCGCGGAGGACGCCGCGAAGGACCGGGTCACGGCCGCCGCGCGGGCGGTGGCCGACGCCCCCTCGGTCGCGGCGGCCATCCGCGGCGCGGACCCCACCGCCGCGCTCCAGCCGTACGCGGAGCAGGTCAGGCGGGACACCGGCGTCTCCTTCATCACGATCATGAGCCCGGACGGCATCCGCTGGACGCACCCCGACACTGGGCAGATAGGCCACCGCTTCCTCGGGCACATAGAGGCCGCCCAGCGCGGCGGCACCTTCACCGAGACCTACACCGGCACGCTGGGCGCGTCCGTGCGCGTGGTCACCCCCGTCCACGACGACGGCCGGATCGTCGGCCTGGTCAGCGTCGGCATCACGGTCGAGGCCATCACCGACCGGGTCCGGGAACAGCTGGCGGTCCTCATCGGGATCGCCGCGGCGGCCCTGGCGGTCGGCGGCGTCGGCACCTACCTCGCCAACGCCCGGCTGCGCCGCCACACGCACGGAATGGCCGCGGACGAGCTGAGCCGCATGTACGACTACCACCAGGCGACCCTGCACGCGGTGCGCGAGGGCCTGATCCTGCTGGACGCCGACCGCAGGGTCGCGCTGTGCAACGACGCCGCCCGCGAACTGCTGGGCCTGCCCGAGGACGTGGTCGGCTCCTACGTCGCCGGGCTCGGGCTGCCCACCTCGCTGACCGGCGCGCTGCTGGCGGCCGAACCGCGGGTGGACGAGGTGCACCTGACCGCGGAGCGGGTGGTGGTGGTCAACACCTCGCCGGTGCGCGGCGGGGAGCGCCGCGGCACCGTGGTGACCCTTCGGGACCACACCGACCTGCAGTCCCTCACCGGCGAACTGGACTCCGTGCGGGGCTTCGCCGAGGCGCTGCGCTCGCAGGCGCACGAGGCGTCCAACCGCCTGCACGCGGTCGTCTCGCTCATCGAACTGGGCCGCACCCAGGACGCGGTGGAGTTCGCGACCGCCGAACTGGAGCTGGCCCAGGCGCTGACCGACCGCGTGGTGGCGGCGGTGGCGGAACCGGTGCTGGCCGCGCTGCTGCTGGGCAAGGCGGCCGAGGCGCACGAGCGCGGTGTGGAGCTGACGGTCACCGAGGACAGCCGCATCGACGACGGGGTGCTGCCCGCCTCCCTCACCTCCCGGGACCTCGTCACCCTGCTGGGCAACCTGATCGACAACGCCCTGGACGCCGCGATCGAGGGGGCCGCGCAGACGATCGCCCGCCCGCACGTCGAGGTCACCGCCCGGGCCGACGAGGGCGAGTTGCTGCTGCGGGTCACCGACAGCGGGCGCGGGGTGGACCCGGCGGTGGTGCGCGAGGTCTTCCGGCGCGGCTGGACGACCAAGAGCCACGGGCACGGCCTCGGGCTCGCCCTCGTCGAGCAGACCGCCCGGCGCGCGGGCGGCACCGTGGACCTGGACGGGGCGGTGGGCGGCGGCGCCACCTTCACCGTACGGTTGCCGCTGCGCGGGGAGGTGCGGACATGATCAGGGTGCTGGTCGTCGAGGACGACCCGGTGGCGGCGGACGCCCACCGGCTGTACGTGGAACGGCTGCCGGGGTTCACGGTGGCCGCGGTGGCCCACTCCGGGGGCGCGGCGCTGCGCGCCCTGGAACGCCACCAGGTGGACCTGATCCTGCTCGACCTCAACCTGCCCGACGGGCACGGGCTGCAGGTCGTCCGCACGCTGCGCGCGGCCGGGCACACCGCCGACGTGGTGGCGGTGACCTCGGCCCGCGACCTCGGGGTGGTGCGGCAGGCCGTCTCGGTCGGGGTGGTGCAGTACCTGCTGAAGCCCTTCACCTTCCCCACCCTGCGCGACCGGCTGGAGCGCTGGGCGCGCTACCGCGACGAGCTCGCCGGCGGGGAGGCCTCGGGCCAGGACGAGGTGGACCGCGCCCTGGCCGCGCTGCGCAGCCCGGAGAGCTCGGTGCTCCCCAAGGGCCTGAGCGGGCCGACCCTGGAGGCGGTGACCGCGGCGCTGCGCGAGGCGGCGGACGGGCTGTCGGCGAACGCGGCGGCCCAGTCGGTGGGCGTCTCGCGGATCACGGCCCGCCGCTACCTGGAGCACCTGGTGGAGACCGGACGCGCGGTCCGCGCCCCGCAGTACGGCCAGGTCGGCAGGCCCGAACTCACCTACCGCTGGGCGACGCAGCGCCGCCCCTGAGCCGTGCGCCCCGCGGCCGTTCACCGCAAGCGCCGCTCACCCGCCTGTGAGTGATGGTTCGTCAGAACACCGACTCCGCTTCCTGCATGCGGTCCTCGGGCACCCGCTTGAGCACCATCACCGCGTCGGCGAGCGGCACCAGTTCCACCGCGGTACCGCGCAGCGCCGTCATGCAGCCGAAGGCGCCCTTGTGCGCGGCCTCCACGGCGTGCCAGCCGAACCGGGTCGCCAGCACGCGGTCGTACGCGGTGGGCACGCCGCCGCGCTGGACGTGGCCGAGGATGACCGGGCGGGCCTCCTTGCCCATGCGCTGCTCCAGTTCCGCGGCGAGCCGGGCGCCGATGCCGGCGAAGCGCTCGTGGCCGTAGGCGTCGATCTCGCCGTGGGCGTACGGCATGGTGCCCTCGGCGGGGTGGGCGCCCTCGGCGACGCAGATGACGGCGAACTTCTTCCCGCGGGCGAAGCGCTCCTCGACCATGGCGACGAGGTCGGCGGGGTCGAAGGGCCGTTCCGGCAGGCAGATGCCGTGTGCGCCGCCGGCCATGCCGGACTCCAGGGCAATCCAGCCGGCGTGCCGGCCCATGACCTCGACGACCATGACCCGCTGGTGGGACTCGGCGGTGGTCTTGAGCCGGTCGATGGCCTCGGTGGCCACGGTGACGGCGGTGTCGAAGCCGAAGGTGCGGTCGGTGGCGGAGATGTCGTTGTCGATGGTCTTGGGGACGCCCACCACCGGCATGCCGGCCTCGGCGAGCAGCCGGGCCGCGGTGAGCGTGCCCTCGCCGCCGATGGGGATCAGGACGTCCAGGTCGTAGCCGGAGCAGAGGGTGCGCCAGTTGTCGGCGGCCTCGTGGAGGCGGGCGCGTTCCAGCCGGGAGGAGCCCAGGATGGTGCCGCCCCGGGCGAGGATGCCGCTGACGGAGTTCAGGTCGAGCGGACGGTAGCGGCCCTCCAGCAGCCCCTTGAAGCCGTCCTCGAAGCCGATGACCTCGTCGTCGTGGTAGGTCAGCGCGCGGTGGGTCACCGAGCGGATCACGGCGTTGAGTCCGGGGCAGTCGCCGCCGGCGGTGAGGACTCCGATGCGCATGGCGCTCCACGCTCCCTCCGGTCGCGTGTACGGTCGCCTGTTCGCATCGTAGGTCCGCACCGCACCCGCCGCGCGCCATACGCACGCCGAACTGTAATGTCAAGACGTATCCGCCACCCGTGTCCGGGTGGATCACGCCGGGCAGGAACGGAGAGAGCGCGTGACGCGCAGCGTGTACGTAACCGGTATCGGCAGGGGGGACGGCCGCCAGGTCGTCGAGCTGGGCGTCATGGAGCTGCTGACCCGGCAGGTGGACCGCGTCGGGGTGTTCCGGCCGCTCGTCCACGACACGCCCGACCGGATGTTCGAGCTGCTGCGCAGCCGCTACCGGCTCACCCAGGACCCGGCGACCGCCCACGGCCTGAGCTACGAGGAGGCGGCCGCGCTCCAGGCCGAGCAGGGCCGGGACGCGCTCATCGCGCGCCTGGTGGAGCGCTACCACCTGGTGGCCGCGGAGTTCCCCACCGTGCTCGTCCTCGGCTCGGACTTCCACGAGACCAACCTCCCCGGCGAGCTGGGCGTCAACGCCCGGCTGGCGAACGAGTTCGGCGCCTCGGTGATCCCGGTGGTCGGCGGCCGCGACCAGAGCGCCGACTCGGTGGTGGACGAGGTCCGCAACGCGCACCAGGCGTACAGCGGGCTGGGCTGCGACATCATCGCCATGATCGCCAACCGGGTGCCCCCGCAGGTGCTGGAGGAGGCCGCGGAGCGGCTGCGGCGCCGGCTCCCGGTGCCCGCGTACGTGCTGCCCGACGAGCCCGCGCTGTCGGCCCCCACGGTCTCCCAGGTCGTCGAGACGCTGCACGCCGAGGTGCTCCTCGGGGACCACGGCGGACTGTCCCGGGACGTGATGGGCTTCGTCTTCGGCGGCGCGATGCTGCCGACCTTCATCCGCGCGCTGACCCCCGGCTGCATGGTGATCACCCCGGGCGACCGGGCGGACCTGATCATCGGCTCGCTGGCCGCGCACTCCGCCGGCTCCCCGCCCATCGCCGGCATCCTGCTCACCCTGGACGAGGTGCCCGGCCCGGAGATCATGGCCCTGGCGGCGCGGCTGGCCCCCGGCACGCCGGTGATGTCGGTGCCGTCCGGCAGCTTCCCGACCGCCGCCGAGCTCTTCGCCCTGGAGGCGCGCCTGGGCGCGGCCACCCCGCGCAAGGCGGAGACGGCGCTCGGGCTCTTCGAGAAGCACGTGGACGGTCCCGAGCTGACCGAGCGGCTGTCGGTGGTGCGCGGCGAGCGCGTCACCCCGATGATGTTCGAGCACGAGCTGATCGAGCGGGCCCGCTCCGGCCGCCGCCGGGTGGTCCTGCCCGAGGGGACCGAGGAGCGCATCCTGCACGCGGCCGAGGTCCTGCTGCGCCGGGACGTCTGCGACATCGTCCTGCTCGGCGACGAGGACGCCATCCGCAAGCGGGCCGGCGAGCTCGGCGTCAACGTCGACGTGCCCGGCTGCACCCTGACCGACCCGCAGACCTCGCCGCTGCGCGAGAACTTCGCGGAGCTCTACGCCCGGCTCCGCGCCCACCGGGGCGTCAGCTACGAGCTCGCGTACGACGTCGTCGCCGACGTCTCCTACTTCGGCACGCTGATGGTGGAGCAGGGCCTCGCCGACGGCATGGTCTCCGGCGCCGTCCACTCCACGGCGGCGACGATCCGCCCGGCCTTCGAGGTCATCAAGACCGCGCCGGGCGCGTCCATCGTCAGCTCCGTCTTCTTCATGTGCCTGGCCGACCGGGTGCTGGTGTACGGCGACTGCGCGGTGAACCCGGACCCGGACGCCGAGCAACTGGCCGACATCGCGATCCAGTCCGCCGAGACCGCCGCCCAGTTCGGGGTCGAGCCGCGGGTGGCGATGCTGTCGTACTCCACCGGCACCTCCGGCTCGGGCGCCGACGTGGACAAGGTGCGCCGGGCCACCGAACTGGTCCGGCAGCGGCGCCCGGAGCTGCTGGTGGAGGGGCCGATCCAGTACGACGCGGCGGTCGACGCCAAGGTCGCGGCCACCAAACTGCCGGACTCGAAGGTCGCCGGCAACGCCACCGTGCTGATCTTCCCCGACCTCAACACCGGCAACAACACCTACAAGGCGGTGCAGCGTTCGGCGGGTGCGGTGGCGGTCGGCCCCGTGCTGCAGGGCCTGCGCAAGCCCGTCAACGACCTGTCGCGCGGCGCGCTGGTCCAGGACATCGTCAACACCGTCGCCATCACGGCCATCCAGGCGCAGGGCGACCGGTGACCGGCCACAGCAAGGAAGGCACCGTGCCCGCCACCCGCGTCCTCGTCCTCAACTCCGGTTCCTCGTCGCTGAAGTACCAGCTGCTGGACATGGCCGACGGCAGCCGGCCGGCGGCCGGGATCGTCGAGCGGATCGGCGAGCCGGGCGGGGTCGCGGACCACACCGAGGCGCTGAAGACCGTCGCGGCGGAGCTCGCCGCCCGGGGCCTCGGCCTGGACTCCCCCGAACTGGCCGCGGTGGGCCACCGGGTGGTGCACGGCGGCACGCGCTTCACCGCGCCGACGCTGGTCGACGACGAGGTGCTCGCCGCCGTCGAGGAACTCGTGCCGCTCGCCCCGCTCCACAACCCGGCGAACGTCACCGGCATCCGGGTCGCCCGCGAACTGCGCCCCGACCTGCCGCAGGTCGCCGTCTTCGACACCGCCTTCCACGCCACGATCCCCGAGCACGCGTACCGCTACGCGGTCGACCGGGAGACCGCCGACGCCCACCAGGTGCGCCGCTACGGCTTCCACGGGACCTCGCACGCCTACGTCTCCCGCGCCACCGCGCGGCTGCTCGGCCGGGACCCGGCCGAGGTCAACGTCATCGTGCTGCACCTGGGCAACGGCGCCTCCGCCTCGGCCGTGCGCGGGGGCGAGTGCGTGGAGACCTCGATGGGGCTCACCCCGCTGGAGGGCCTGGTGATGGGTACCCGTTCGGGGGACCTGGACCCGGCCGTGGTCTTCCACCTGGCCCGTGTCGCGGGGATGGGGGTGCCGGAGGTCGACGAGCTGCTCAACAAGCGCTCGGGCCTGCTCGGCCTGTGCGGCGACAACGACATGCGGGAGATCGCCCGCCGGATGGCCGAGGGCGACGAGGCCGCGCAGCTCGCCTTCGACGTCTACGTCCACCGGCTGCGCAAGTACGTGGGCGCCTACACCGCCGTACTGGGCCGGGTCGACGCGATCGCCTTCACCGCGGGCGTCGGCGAGAACTCCGCCGCGGTCCGGGCCGCCGCCATGGGCGGGCTGGAGGCCCTGGGCGTCGAGCTGGACCCGGTGCGCAACGCGGTGCGCGGCAGCGCCGCCCGCGTGGTGTCGGCCGGCGGCAGCCGGGTGGCGGTCGCGGTCGTCCCCACCGACGAGGAGCTGGAGATCGCACAGCAGACGTACTCGCTGGTGACGGGCCGGTGACTCGTTGGGGCCACCCGGAGGCTCTACTCTATGGCCGCCGTCCGCACCGTCCATGCCTCCCCCGCACGGGAAAATTCCGGAGCGGAACAAACCCGATAGGATCGTCGTCATGCGCCGAGCGAAAATCGTCTGCACCCTGGGTCCCGCCGTCGACTCCTACGACCAGCTGAAGACGCTGGCCGAGGCCGGTATGAACGTGGCCCGCTTCAACTTCAGCCACGGCAGCCACGCCGAGCACGAGGAGCGCTACCAGCGGGTGCGCAAGGTCTCCGTGGAGACCGGACGTGCCATCGGCGTGCTCGCCGACCTCCAGGGCCCCAAGATCCGCCTGGAGACCTTCGCGGACGGTCCCGTGGAGCTGGTCGCCGGTGACGAGTTCGTCATCACCACCGAGGACGTCCCCGGTGACAGGACCATCTGCGGCACCACCTACAAGGGCCTGCCCGCCGACGTGCGCGCCGGCGACCCTGTCCTGATCAACGACGGCAACGTCGCGCTGCGCGTGATCGACGTCGACGGCCCGCGGGTCCGCTGCCTGGTCGTCGAGGGCGGCGTCATCTCCGACCACAAGGGCATCAACCTGCCCGGCGCCGCGGTCAACGTGCCCGCGCTGTCCGAGAAGGACATCGAGGACCTGCGCTTCGCCCTGCACATGGGCGTCGACATGGTGGCGCTCTCCTTCGTCCGCGACGCCAAGGACGTCCGCGACGTCCACCGCGTCATGGACGAGGTCGGCCGCCGCGTGCCGGTCATCGCCAAGGTCGAGAAGCCGCAGGCGGTCGACAACATGGAGGACGTCGTCGCGGCCTTCGACGGCGTCATGGTGGCCCGTGGCGACCTGGCGGTGGAGTACCCGCTGGAGAAGGTCCCGATGGTGCAGAAGCGGCTGATCGAACTCTGCCGCCGCAACGCCAAGCCGGTGATCGTCGCGACCCAGATGATGGAGTCGATGATCACCAACTCCCGTCCGACCCGCGCCGAGGCCTCCGACGTCGCCAACGCGATCCTGGACGGCACGGACGCGGTCATGCTGTCCGCCGAGTCCAGCGTCGGCAAGTACCCGATCGAGACCGTCAAGACCATGTCGCGGATCATCGAGGCGGCCGAGGTCGAACTGCTCAAGCAGGGCATGTGGCCGCTCAACGGCCGCAAGCCGCGCACCCAGGGCGGCGCCGTCGCCCGGGCCGCCGCCGAGCTCGCGGACTACCTGGACGCCAAGACCCTGGTCGCCTTCACCAAGTCCGGCGACACCGCCCGCCGTCTGGCCCGCTACCGCGTGCCGCAGACCGTGGTGGCGTACACGACCGACGAGTCGACGCGCAACATGCTGGCACTCACCTGGGGCGTGCAGACCACCGTCGTCCCGCACGTCAACACCACCGACGAGATGGTGGAGATCGTCAACCAGGAGATGCTGAAGCTCAGCGACTACACCGAGGGCGACACCGTGATCATCACGGCCGGTTCCCCTCCCGGTGTCCCCGGCACCACCAACCTGGTGCGGGTCCACCACCTCGGCCACCGCGCGGTCTGACCGGCCGCCGGGCCGCCCGGAACACGGGAACGGCGGAGGGCACCTCCCCCTGCGGGGACGGCGCCCTCCGCCGTTTCGTCGTGCGCGGTTCCCGGAGGGGTCTTACGCGGCCGGGCCGTTCGCGGACTCAGTCCGCGGTGTTGTACACGTGCATGCCGGGGAGCCTCAGCGTGCCGCCGAACTGTCCGGCCTGCACGACCGTGACGTTGGTGAAGAACGCGGCCGGCACGTTGACCGGGGGCGGGGTGTCCGGGGTGAACTCGATCGGGATGAGCCCGAAGAGGTTGCCCTTCAGCGACTCGGTGTACATCGTCACCGTGCCGTTGCGGATCGTCGAGGTGCTGCCCTTGCGGGCGTCCACGTGCCCGACGGTGCCGTTCGGCCCCACGACCTCCTGCTTCAGGTCCTTGATGTCCACGCCGGTGGCGGTGAACTTCAGGACCTTCTTGACCTTCCCGCTCCAGGTCTTGACCTCGACGATGCCCTTGTAGTCGAGCCCGGTCAGGGTCAGCAGGCTGCTGCGCAGCACCCAGGGGTCGTCCGGCAGCAGCGACTGCGTCTCCTGGTAGGCGGCGTCCGCCAGGGCCTGCGCGTCGTGGGTCGGGCACGGGAACGGGGTCTTGCCGTCCTCGGACACCGCCGGGGTGCTCTCGGCGGGGTCCGGGGCGTCCACGGCCTTCCCGGTGGTCTCCGAGAGCTTGTCGGCCGCCTCCGACACGGTCTTCTTCAGCGCCTCGGTGGTGTCCTCGGCCTTCTTCTTCACCGTGCCCGTGGAGGCGCTCGGCTTGGGAGCGGCCGACGTGGCGCCCGGGGAGGGCGTCGTGGACGGCGTGGGGGTCGCGGTGGCGGCCTCCCCGCTCTTCTTGCCGAGGCCCAGCAGGTCCCCGAGGGCGTCGCCGACGCCCAGCGGGTCCAGCGGGTCGCTCTGCTTCGTCGCCGACGGCGAGGCGGACGGGTCGGGCGCCGTCGTCCCCGGGCCGCCGGAGGAACCGCCGCCGCCCTCCTCGCCCTTGCCGCCCCCGTCACCGGAACCGGTGGAGGGGTCGTGCGACGAGGGGTCCCCGGACGGGGTCGCGGTCGGGGTCGCGGTCGGGGTCTTGGTGGCGCCGCTCGACGGGGTGGCGCCGGACGTCGCGGACTGCGACGGCTCGTCGGGCTGCTCGACGCACTTCGTGCCCGAGAACGGGTTCCTCGGCAGTTCGTCGGCAGAGGCCAGCCTCGGGGTCAGTCCCATGCCCATCAGGACCGCCGTCGGCATCGCGGCCAGGGCTATCGCCTTGCCCGCGGGCATCTGCAGCTTGGTCAGCAGCGACTTCCTCGGTGCCGCGTGCCGCGGCCCCGTTCTCTCACGGGTGCCGCTGCCGGCGGCGACCCCGGAAGCGGGCTGGACCTCATCACCCCGCACTGTGCCTCCCGTTCGCGTCTACGGTCTCGGCGCCGTCCACCGGGTGCTGCGGCGCGGTGCCTGCCTGGTCGGCGGCCGGACCGGCGTCCGGGTCCGCCGGGTACTCGCCGTAGGCCGCCGCGTAGGGGGAGCCGGGCGGCGGCACGTAGCCGGTGTCGCCGTCGTCGCCCGTGCCGCTGCCGGGCAGTTCCGCCGGGTCCGCGCCGCCCTCGGCGGGCGGTGCTCCCGGGGCCCAGGAGACGGCGAGGGCACCGCCGACGAGGCCCAGCAGGAAGCCGATCAGGAAGCCGCCGAAGTTGGAGACCACCAACGACACCAGCGACAGCAGGATCGACGCGACGCCCGAGAAGACGCGCACCGCCGACTGGAACCACATGGTCAGGCCGAGCACGACCAGCAGCACGCCGATGATCAGCGAACCGGACCCGGCCGTGGTGGCCATGGTCAGGCTCAGCGCGCCGAGCGAGAGATGGGCGTACGGGAAGTACGCGATGGGCAGTCCGGCCAGCAGTGTCAGCAGACCCGCCCAGAACGGCCGCTGTCCGCGCCAAACGCGGAAGCGGAACCGCCAATAGCCGAACCGGCCCCTCAGTCCGTGTGTCTCGGCGCTCATGGAAAACAGCTCCCTGGGACTGGCGTTTCTAGAAAGAGTCACGGGTGAGGTAGGTGAGGGGCATCCCGTGCCCCCCACCCCCTCCGGTCAGGCTAGAAGCACTCGAGCTTCTGGCCGGAGCCCATCTTCACCGACATGCTCAGCCCGCTGAGCTTGAAGGTGCCCGCGCTGGTCGCCCACGCGGTCTGCTGCACACCGGTGAGGTGAGCCTTCCGGGCCTCCTGGGCGAAGGAACCGGGGTCGGTCTTGTCACCGGCCTTGATGCCGGGGCCCTGCTGGGTGTCACCGGCGGCGACACCGATGTTGATGTCGGTGAACTCCGCATCGGCGTCGAGCTGGTCGAGGTCGATGTAGAGGTTCTTCGCCTCGACCTTCTTGCCGCCGTTGCCGGCGCCCAGCTTCAGCGTGACGTCGCCGATCGGCGTCGGCACGACCACGGACTGGCACAGCCCGGTGATCGTGGCCGAGTCGAACGCGGACACCGCGACCGGAACCGGCTTGCCGCCGTGCTGGATGTCGAGGGCTCCGTACTGGACGAAGCCCTCACCCTGCAGGTCCTGAGCGGCGACCTTGAACTGCTGGCCCGAAACGCTGAACGACGCGGCGAGCGCGCCCTGACCCAGGGCCACGCCTATCGCCGCGGTGGCGGCGACACTCGGGACCATGACAACGGCGAACCGCTTCCATCTGGTACCGCCGCGGATGAGCGACTCCATGACTTTCCTCCTTCTCGGACGTACATCTCCGGCCGGAATCGTGGGGATTGCGGCGGGATGGGAGAAGTGCTACGTCCTCGGGAAGGAGAGCGCCGTATCGACGGCCGTCACGCGGGAAAGAGCGGACGACACTGTCCGAAAATCGGCGATCACCCCCGAGCGACAACCACATGGCCACGCTCTCGCGCAACCTGCTGGACAGGCCCTGCCGGACGGCAGAGACCCCCCTGTCCCCGGTCCGCGTCCGCTGCTGGCACAGCTTCGGCGGTCCGGCCCGGTGGGGACCCGCTCGCGATCGGACGGCTGGATGCCGACTTCTCGGCGACGGACCGGGCTTGGCCGATCGTGGTCCATTCGGCGCCGCTGCACAAGGGGCGTCGTTACTAGCGGGTAACGGTGCGATAACCCAGGAGATATGGTCTAGACCATAGTCACTACACTGAGTAGTTGCGATGAGGGTGTGAAAATCACCCATCGGGTGATAGTTCCGGACAGAGTGCCGTCACTCTCTTACCGGAAGTAACAGCGGCCGCGCTTCATCAAGATTTGGTAAAGCGCGGCCGGTCCTGTACCGGGCTCGAAATGGCTTTCGAGGCACCGCCACCTTATGTGATCAGGTCAGAACAGCACTCGCGCGAGGGCCGCACGGGCGGCCGTCACCCGGGGGTCATCGGCGCCGATCACCTCGAACAGCTCCAGCAGCCGCAGCCGTACGGTGTCGCGGTCCTCGCCCACGGTGCGCCGCACCGTGTCCACCAGGCGGCCGAAGGCGTCCTCGACATGGCCGCCGACCAGGTCAAGATCGGCCACGGCGATCTGCGCCGCCACGTCACCCGGGGCGTCGGCCGCGGCCTTGCGGGCGGCCTGCGCGTCGGCGCCCTCCACCCGCTGCAGCAACTCGGCCTGCGCCAGGCCCAGCTTCGCCTCGGCGTTGGCCGGGTCGTCCGAGAGGACGTTGCGGTACGCCTGGATCGCGCCACCGAGGTCGCCCTGGTCCAGGGCGTCGTGCGCCGCCGAGAGCGCGATCTCCTGCGGGCTGGGCGGCCGCTCCTCGACGACCGGCACCTCGGCGCCCTCCTCGACCGGCACACCGGTGATGCCGAACCGCTGCTCGGCCACGGCGACCAGCTGGTCCAGCACCTCACGGATCTGGTCCTCGGGAGCGGCGCCCTGGAAGAGCGGCATGGCCTGGCCGGCCAGCACCGCGAACACCGCGGGAATGCCCTGCACACCGAACTGCTGCACCAGCAGCTGGTTGGCGTAGACGTCGATCTTCGCGACGACGACCCGGCCCGCGTAGGAGCCGGCGAGCCGCTCCAGCGTCTCCTGCAACTGCACACTCGCGTCCGCGCGGTCGGTCCAGAAGTGGACGACGACCGGGACCTCGGTGGAACGCTGCAGTACATCGCTCTCGAAGGTGGCCTCGGTGACCTCGGTCACCAGGGCGGGGGCGGCGGGCGCTCCCCCGTGGCGGGCGGCTTCCGCGCGGGCCTGCTCGGCCTTCGCCTTGGCCTCTCCGGCCGCCTTCACCGCGGCGAGGTCGACCACGCCGCTCATGGACATGTTCCGTGGCTGCATGAGACCAATCCTCCCCCCTCGTCGCGGTTCCCGGGGAATCGCCCCCCGAAAGCGCCACTTCCGGCGCGGAACGATGACGCACCGCTCGGCGCGAGGTCCCCGTCCGCGCGGTGGCCGCCATCATTTCGATACGACCCGTAGCGTAACTGTACGGTCGCTTCCCACGCAACGGGGATAGGGTTCCCAGCCATGTGCGCGCGTGAAACAGGCAGAAGGACCGGACGTCCCCGCAGCGCGGAGGCCGACCGGGCGATCCTGGACGCCGCACGGCAGGCCCTGGTCGAGCTCGGCTGGGGCAAGCTCACCATGGGTGACGTCGCGGCCCGCGCAAGGGTGGCCAAGACCACCCTCTACCGGCGCTGGGCGAACAAGAACGAGTTGGTCGTGGACGCGGTCGCCGCGCTCTTCGACGAGCTGGAACTGCCCGACCGCGGCAGCCTGCGGGCCGATGTGGAGGGCGTCGTCCTGCAGTTCGCCGCCCTGCTGGAACAGCCCGCCACCCGGACCGCGCTCATGGCGGTGGTCGCCGAGGCCACCCATGACGAGGCGTTGCGGCAGCGGATCCGGGAGGCGATCGTCGACCGGCAGAAGCGTCTGGTCATCGAGGGCCGCCGGCGCGCGCAGGAACGCGGGGAGATCCCGCCGGACGACGGCGACCCCGCCCCGCAGGTCGACCTGATCTTCGACGTCATCGCGGGGGCCGTGGTGCACCGCGCCCTCGTCAGCTGCCAACCGGTGGACGCCGACTGGGCGGCCCGCTTCACCACGGTCCTGCTGGGGGGCCTCGCGGCGGCCCCGGCGATCTAGCCGTCGCCCGGAGTTCGACCGGTCTTCCGCCACGGAAGCCTCAACACCCCTTGCCCGCATGGCATGTCATCGTCATGCTTACCGGCGGGTCATCTACTCGCATAGACAACCCGGCGGTCAGGCATGGCCGTTGCTCGGCGTTCCCTCGTTCCACCTTGTCAGCGCGTCCATTGATCGCTCGCCCCCAGGAGGATCGATCCACGTGAGACACCCTCACACCGGTCGGCGCGGCGTCGTCGCCACCATGGCCACCGTCGCCGCCTCGCTGATCGCCCTGACGGCCGCCCAGAGCGCCACCGCGCTCCCGGCGACCGCCACCTCGCGCGCCCACGCCCCGTCGTCCGCCGTCACCGTGGCGGAGGACCAGGCGGCACGCGCCATCGCCGGCTCCCTCTCCGACGCCTCGTGGCGCACCCGTGTCCGCCACGCGGCACTCGCCTCGGACGAGGTGGCCGTCACCGAACTCGCCGGGCCGCGGCTGCGGTCCACGCTCGCCGACGCCGACCGGCGGATCGCCGCCGCCAAGGGCCTCGGCGCGGACGTCGGTTCCCTGCTGCGGCTGCGCCTCGGGGACGACTCGATGCGCGGTGCGCTGGCCTCCGGCGTCACCCCCTGGGTGGCCGCGGCCAGTTCGGACGAGGACGTCCGCACCGTCACCGCCTACGACAGCCGGGGCCGCGCCCACCGGCTCGACGCCCGTACCGCTCCCACCCACCCGGTGTACGTCGTCGACATCGACGGCTCCAAGGCGCTGGCCGCGGGCCTGGACGTGCTCCAGGGCGAGCTGGACCGGCAGGGCCTGACCTCCGCCGCCCCGCGGTCCGCGGCGAAGTCCTCCTCGGCCTCGGCGGCCGGGGCCGGCTTCTGGACCACGCGCATCACCCAGGTCCGGCTCTCCGACGACGAGGAGCCGTGGGTCAAGGGCGACGCCGAGATCTACACCCTCGTCACGGGCTTCGGCCAGGACGGCGTCGCGCGGGTCGACCCCGTCGACATGCCGTACCTGGACAACGACGGGACGACGTACAGCCCCAACCAGATCCTGGTCAACTGGTCGCTGTACAAGTACAACCTCGCCGACGCCGTGATGATGGAGGACGACGGCAGCACCAACTACCGCGACCTGGCGAAGGCCATCGCGGGGGTCCTGCTGACCATCGCCGACCAGGGCACCTACATCCCGCTGGTGAACGCGGTCCTGGACGCCATCCCGGACGACTGGTGGACCGACGACCCGGACTACGTCGACTCCTGGTACACGCTGGCGCAGAGTGACAACGGCACCCGCTACGGCGCCCGCGGCAACGGCTGGATGACCCTGCAGCCGTACTGGGTCGAGCAGTTCTGAGCGGTGTGCCCGCCGCCCCCGGGCACCGGGGGCGGCGGGCACGGGAGCGGGGCCCGGCGGGAACAGCGCGTGTTCCCGCCGGGCCCCGCGTCCTTCGTCGCGTGCGGCGCGCCGTCTGCCGCGTGCCGCCTCAGAAGCGGGCGGGCTCCGTGTAGCTGCCCCACTCGTCGCGCAGGGCGCCGCAGATCTCGCCGAGGGTGGCCTCGGCGCGCACCGCGTCCAGCATCGGTTCGATCATGTTGCTGCCGTCCCTGGCGGCGGTCAGCATCGCGTCCAGCGCCTTGCGGACGGCCGCGTCGTCGCGCTCGCCCTTGCGGCCGGCGAGCACGCGGACCTGCTCGCGCTCGACCTCGTGGCTGACCCGCAGGATCTCCAGGTCGCCCGTCACGGAGCCGGTGTGGCAGTTGACTCCGACGACCTTCTTGTCGCCCTTCTCCAGGGCGCGCTGGTACTCGAAGGCGGCCTCGGCGATCCGGCCGGTGAAGTAGCCGTCCTCGATGCCGCGCAGGATGCCCGAGGTGATCGGCCCGACCGGGTGCCTGCCGTCCGGCACGGCGCGGGCGCCGAGCTCCCTGATCTTGTCGAAGATCTTCTCCGCGTCCGCCTCGATGCGGTCGGTCAGCGCCTCGACGTACCAGGCGCCGCCCAGCGGGTCGGCCACGTTGGCGACGCCGGTCTCCTCCATGAGCACCTGCTGCGTGCGCAGCGCGATCTCCGCCGCCTGGGCACTGGGCAGCGCCAGGGTCTCGTCCAGGGCGTTGGTGTGCAGCGAGTTGGTGCCGCCGAGGACCGCGGCCAGCGCCTCCACGGCGGTGCGGACCACGTTGTTGTACGGCTGCTGGGCGGTCAGCGAGACGCCGGCGGTCTGGGTGTGGAAGCGCAGCCACTGCGCCTTGTCGGTCTTCGCGCCGTACACGTCGCGCATCCAGCGGGCCCAGATCCGGCGCGCGGCGCGGAACTTGGCGATCTCCTCGAAGAAGTCCAGGTGCGCGTCGAAGAAGAAGGACAGGCCCGGCGCGAAGGTGTCGACGTCCAGCCCGCGGGACAGGCCCAGCTCCACGTAGCCGAAGCCGTCGGCGAGGGTGTAAGCGAGCTCCTGCGCGGCCGTCGAGCCGGCCTCGCGGATGTGGTAGCCGGAGACCGACAGCGGCTTGTACGCCGGGATGCCCGCCGCGCAGTGCTCCATCAGGTCGCCGATCAGGCGCAGGTGCGGCTCGGGGGCGAAGAGCCACTCCTTCTGCGCGATGTACTCCTTGAAGATGTCGGTCTGCAGGGTGCCGTTGAGCACCGCGGGGTCGACGCCCTGGCGTTCGGCGGCCACCAGGTACATGCAGAAGACCGGCACCGCGGGGCCGGAGATCGTCATGGAGGTGGTGACGTCGCCGAGCGGGATGTCCTTGAAGAGGACCTCCATGTCGGCGGCCGAGTCGATGGCGACGCCGCAGTGGCCGACCTCACCCAGCGAGCGGGGGTCGTCGGAGTCGCGGCCCATGAGGGTCGGCATGTCGAAGGCGACCGACAGGCCGCCGCCGCCCGCCTCGAGGATCATCTTGTAGCGCTCGTTGGTCTGCTCGGCGTTGCCGAAGCCGGCGAACTGGCGGATCGTCCACGTACGGCCCCGGTAGCCGGTCGGGTGCAGTCCGCGGGTGAAGGGGTACTCACCGGGCCAGCCGATCCGCTCGAAGCCGGGTACGTCGGCGCCCGCGGGCGGGCCGTACACGGGCTCGACCGGGTCGCCGGAGAGCGTGCTGAAGTCGGCCTCGCGCTTGCGCGCGGCGTCGTAGCGCGCCTGCCAGCGGCTGCGCCCCTCCTCGATGGCTGCAGCGTCCATGCCGTGTCTCCGCCTCTCTCGCCAACCGGGCCGGTCCCCGTACCACGAGGATGACCCCTACAAGGCGAAAATACTAGGACGTCCTAGTACCTGTCGACGGCGGATCCCCCCGTCCGCCGAGGGAGGGGAGGGAACCGCAGGTCAGGAAGGTGTCAGACCTTGACGGGTTCACCCGCGGGGGCCACCAGCGGGGCGACCTCGCGGCTCACCTTGCGCTCGACGAAGAACGCGGCGGTGGGAATCGTCCCGGCCAGCAGCACCCAGGCCAGCTTGCCGAGCGGCCACTTCGCCTTGGAGCCCAGGTCGAAGGCGAAGACCAGGTACAGGACGTACAGCCAGCCGTGGGCGATGCTGACGACCTTGGTGAAGCCCGCGGCGCCGTCGACCTCCAGCACGTACTTGGCGATCACGCCGATGGTCAGCAGCACCAGCAGCACACCCGTCACGTAGGCGAGCGTGCGGTACCGGGTCAGAACACTCTGCTTCATGCGGACGAGCGTAACCGGTGCGATGCCGGCGCCTCCCCCGGCCCCGGCCGTGGCACGCGTCACGCCTCGAAGTCCCCCGCGGCTATCCGCAGCGGGCGCAGCAGGTCGAAGATCTCCGCGCACTCCTCGTCGTCGTACGCGCCGAGCCCGAACTTCATCCCCATGAGGTCCTCGGTGGCGGCCTCGCACACCTCGCGGCCCTTGGCGGTGATGGAGGCGAGCGTGCCGCGGCCGTCGTTCGGGTTGGGCCGCTTCGCGACGAAGCCGGCGGCGACCAGACGGTCGACGGTGTTGGTGACCGAGGTGGGGTGCACCATGAGCCGTTCGCCGATCTTGGACATCGTCAGCTCGCCCTCCTTGCTGAAGGCCAGCAGCACCAGGGCCTCGTAGCGGGCGAAGGTCAGCCCGTAGGGCTTGACGACGGAGTCGACCTGGGAGAGCAGGATCTGCTGGGCCCGCATGATCGACGTGATCGCGACCATCGAGGGCACGCGCCCCCAGCGCCGGGTCCAGATCTCGTCGGCACGGGCGATGGGGTCGAAGGGCAGGCTCAGCGGCTTGGGCACAGGCCCGAGCCTACCCGTCGGTCACATGCTGGGCAGCGGCGTCTCGCGGGGCGGGACGGCGCCGTCCACCGGCGCCATGGTGCGGGTGATCGTACGCCGGGTTCCCGTCACACGTATTACCGCGGTGTTTCGGCCACCCCGGACCCGGATCGTGACCGGAAAGCCGCCCTCCCCGGGGAGGGTTTCCCCTACTCCTCGGACGGAGTTGTCACCCTTTGGGCCGGGAGATGGCCGCATGGGCGGGGGCCGCCGTCGTGCGAACCGGCCAAGACATGAAATGCACCTGTCATCAACCCGCCGTTCGGTGCGAGGCTCTTTGGCGCGCGGAACACCGCGCTACCCCCACACCGCCCCGGTCCCCCACACGACCGGGGTCCTCGCCCGTCGCCCCCACGCGACGGGACCCAAGGAGTCACATTGCGCAAGAAGCTGGCAATCGGCACCCTCGCCGCCGCCTCGGCGCTCCTCGCCGGCGGTCTCCAGTCCTTCACCGCGACCGCCCAGAGCGCCCCCACCGCCCAGGGCATCGCCGCCTCCCACGCGCAGGCCCTCTCCGACGCCCGCGGCCAGGCCGCCGGCCTCGCCGGGAGCCTCGGCCTGGGCGACCGCGAGCAACTGACCGTCAGGGACGCCGTCGTCGACCCGGACGGCACCCGTCACCTGCGCTACGACCGCACCTACGCCGGCCTGGAGGTGCTCGGCGGCGACCTGGTGGTGCACCAGGACGCGAACGGCGCCACCCGGTCCGTCTCGCGCGCGGTCACCACGAGAATCGCTCCCGCCACGCTCACGCCCTCCGTCACGGCCGCCGCCGCCCGGGCGAAGGCCACGTCCACGGTCAAGGGCCTGCTGAAGACCCCCCTCGTCAAGGGCGAGGAGCCGCTGAAGGCGGTGGGCGAGGCCGCGGCTCCGCAGGAGGTCGTCTGGGCCGTCAGCGGCACGCCGCGCCTGGCCTACCGGACCGTGGTCCACGGCACGCAGGCCGACGGCACCCCGAGCGCGCTCAACGTGATCACCGACGCCGCCACCGGCGCCGTGATCCAGCGCTACGAGGGCATCCAGACCGGCAGCGGCACCGGCGTCCACGTCGGCTCGGTCCCGCTGACCACCACGAAGTCCGGCAGCACCTACACGCTCAAGGACGCGAGCCGCGGCGGCATCTACACCACGGACCTGAACAACCGCACCAGCGGCACCGGGACCACCTTCTCCGACACCGACGACGTCTGGGGCAACGGCGCCGCCACCAACCGCCAGTCGGCCGGCGTGGACGCCCAGTTCGGCGCGGCGGCGACCTGGGACTTCTACAAGAACACCTTCAGCCGCTCCGGCATCCGCAACGACGGCAAGGGCTCCCTGTCGCGCGCCCACTACGGCAGCAACTACGTCAACGCCTTCTGGGACGACAGCTGCTTCTGCATGACCTACGGCGACGGCTCGGGCAACACGCACCCGCTGACCGCCCTCGACGTCGCGGGCCACGAGATATCCCACGGCGTCACCAGTGCCACGGCCGGCCTGACCTACGCCGGGGAGTCCGGGGGCCTCAACGAGGCCACCTCCGACATCTTCGGCACCATGGTGGAGTTCTACGAGAACCTGCGCTCGGACACGCCCGACTACCTCATCGGCGAGAAGATCGACATCAACGGTGACGGCAGCCCGCTGCGGTACATGGACAAGCCGTCCAAGGACGGCGCCTCCGCCGACTACTGGTCGTCCTCGGTGAAGAACCTCGACGTCCACTACTCCTCGGGCGTCGCCAACCACTTCTTCTACCTGCTCTCCGAGGGCAGCGGCGCCAAGACCATCAACGGCGTCAGCTACAACAGCCCGACGAAGAACGGCTCCACCGTCACCGGCATCGGCCGCGCCAAGGCCGCGGCGATCTGGTACCGCGCGCTGACGGTGTACTTCACCTCGTCCACCAACTACGCCAAGGCCCGCACCGCGACCCTCAGCGCGGCCAAGGACCTGTACGGCAGCGGCTCCGCCGAGTACAACGCGGTCGCCGCCGTATGGACCGGGGTCAACGTCAGCTGACCCAGGACCGGTTGACCCGACCGGCACCCCCATCACTCGTGGTGCCGCGGACCGCCCCATACGGTCCGCGGCACCACGAGCACGCGTTCACCCCCGGCCCCTCACTTCCCGCCGGCGGCGGTCCCCCGCACCCGCGCCAGCACCACCAGCACGCACACCGAACCCACCCCCGCCGCCGACGCCGTCACCACGTGCGGCCGCACGAACTCCGCCGACGCACCCGCCACCGCCATCCCCAGACCCTGGATCGTCATCAGCCCCGCCGACTGCAACGTCATCGCCCGCCCCCGCAACGCCTCCGGAACCGCCGCCACGAACCACTGGTCGAGCCCGAGGGTGTAGGCGGCCGTCAGGCCCGTGGTGAACATCGCGGCGACGGCCAGCGGCAGGGAGGGGCGGAAGGCGAAGAGGGCGTACGGCAGGAGGGAGCACGCGGCAAGGGGGACGGTGATGCGGGCGCGCGCCGCCGGGCGCAGGAAGGCGCCCGCGAGGAGCTCGCCGAGGACGGTTCCGACGGGCATCGCCGCCATGAAGAGGCCGAGACCCGGCGTGCCGGCGCCAATGGAGTCGGTGTACGGGGCGGCCAGCGCCTCGGGGAACACCACGAAGAACGGCTGGACCCAGCAGAGCAGCAGGAGCGCCCGCACCCGGGGGTCCCGCATCAGGCGGCCGCTGCCGCCGGCGGAGCGCGCCGCGTCGACGCCGCGGGCCGGGCGCCGCGCCGTACCGAGGCGCAGCAGCAGGGCGGAGCCCAGGAAGGCCGCCACGGTGATCGCCAGCGCGGCCCGGGGCGGGAGGACGACCAGCAGGAACCCGCCGATGCCGAAGCCCACGATCTGCGCGCCCTGGGCCACCATGCGGATCAGGGACCGGCCCAGCACGAAGGTGTCGCCGGGCAGGATGTCGGCCAGGCTCGCGGCCCGCGTGCCGGTGAACACCGGGGCGATCATCGCCATCACGCACCGCAGCCCCAGCAGGACGGCGATCGGCGTCCCGGGCAGCACCATCCCGGCGGCGCACACCGCGCACAGCAGGTCGCAGACGACGAGCACCCGGCGCGGAGGGAAGCGGTCGGCGATCCCGGCGAGCAGGGTGCCGCTCAGCGCGTACGGCACGAAGCCGAGCGCGAAGGTGAGCGCGGTCAGCAGCGGGGAGCCGGTGAGCCGGAACACCAGCACCGACAGCGCGATCTCGGCGACCACGGTGCCCTGGAGCGACAGCACGTGTGCCGCGAAGACGGCCCGGAACTCCCGTACGGCGAAGACCGCGCGGTAGCCGCGCCCGGCGGCCTGCCCGGCCGCGGTGGTGTCGGTGTTCAGCGTCATGGGCGCAGCCTGGCGGGCGGGAGGGGGCACGCCGTAGTGTTTCGGCTCCAGCCGAAAGTCAGGGGCGCAGCCGGGGGCACGGACGGTCCCGAGGAGCAGGAGGTGTGCCGTGCCGTTCCGCATGCGCTTCGGACCGGACGACCTGCTGCGCTGCCGGTTCGCGATCTCCCCGCTGTGGGAGACGGAGGGCGCGGTGCGCACCCTCAAGGAACCCGGGCTGCAGGCGTACCACCTGCCCTGGCTCCGGCAGACCCGTGAGGCGGCGCGGACGCTGGACCTCACCCCGCTGTGGCTTCTGATGCCCCGCCGCGGCCACAGCCCGGACTTCCTCTGCCCGCCCCCGCAGGGCCCCTCGGCGGCCATCGAGGACGAGCTCGCCCGGGTACGGGCCACCGACCCGGAGGTCGCCCGGCAGGACCTGGCCCGTTCACTGGCGGACACCCAGGGCGCCGCCGACACCCCGCAGGGCCGGGCGATGCTGGCCGACCCCGCACGTGCGGTGCGGGAGCTGGCGGAGTTGTACGAGCGGGCCTGGGAGGCACTGATCGCCCCGTACTGGCCCCGGCTGCGCGCGGTGCTGGAGGCGGACATCGCCTTCCGCGCGCGCCGGCTCGCGGACGGCGGGCTGACCGGGCTCTTCGCCGACCTGCACCCGTCGCTGAGCTGGGCCGACGGCACCCTCACACTGCACAAGCCCACCGAGCACGACCGGGACCTGGGCGGTGACGGACTGGTCCTGGCACCCAGCGTCTTCGTGTGGCCGGACCTCGCGGCGGGCTTCGACCCGCCCTGGCAGGGCACCGTCGTCTACCCGGCGCGCGGCATCGGCGGGCTGTGGCAGGCGCCGCAGGCCGCCTCGGAGGCCCTGGTGCGGCTCATCGGGGCCAACCGCGCCGCCATCCTCGGCGGTCTGGGCGAACCGGCCACGACGACCGCGCTCGCCCACCGGCACGGCCTCGCCCTGTCGTCGGTGTCGGCGCACCTGGCGGTCCTGCGGGAGGCAGGCCTGCTCACCTCGCGCCGCTACGGGCACCAGGTGCTGTACGAGCGGACCCCGCTGGGCAGCGCGCTCGCCGGCGACTGACCGGCGCTGCCGGCCACGGCGGTTGGGGGGTGTGGGGGGTGTGGGGGGTGTGGGGGGTGTGGCGGGTGTGGCGGGTTGTTCGGGTGTCGCGCCGTCTCGCGCCCTTCGGGCGCACAGCGCCGGCTGCGGAGGGGAGGGTGGGGGTCCGGGGCTTGTCGGCAGTGTGCGGGCGGGTGGGTGGCCGGGGTTCAGGCGCCGGAGCGGGTTGCCTTTCCTGCGGTGTCGGTCTCGTTGCCGTCCGCGGGTATAGATGGCCGCTTCCACGCCTACTGCTGGTGGTGGGCGCGCCCGCCGTAACCCGCGTCTGCGGGTGTTTCGAGGTGCTGCCGTGCGAGCGGAACGACACCGGGCTCTGTTTCGACGGTATGGACGTCGAAACAGAGCCCGATCTTTGCGCGGACGGAGATCGGGCTCGCTTTCAGCGTCATAGGCGTCGGAAGAGGGCCCGATGTCGAAAAACACCCGCAGACGCCGGTTACGGCAGGCGCGCCACCCACGGACCGTGGGCGTGGTCACCGGCCATCTGCACCCGCGGACGGCAACGAGACCGGCACCAGACGAACAACCGGCCCCGCTCCGGCGCCTGAACCCCGGCCATCCACCGGGCCGCAGACTGCCGACCGGCCCCGGACCGCCACCCTCCCACCCGCAGCCCGCGTCTTTTCGCCCGAAGGGCGGGGCAGGCCTACTGCGCGAGGTACCGCTCGACGGTCTCCACCTTGGAGGTGAGCCCGTCCGTGGCGCCGGGCCGGATGTCGGCCTTGAGGACGACGGAAACGCGCGGCGCCCGGGCCTCGACGGCGGCCACGGCGCGCTTGACGACGTCCATGACCTCGTCCCACTCGCCTTCGACGGAGGTGAACATCGCGTCGGTGCGGTGGGGCAGACCCGACTCGCGGACCACGCGGACCGCGTCGGCCACGTACGCGCCGACGTCCTCGCCCACGCCGAGCGGGGTGACGGAGAAGGCGACGATCATGCCTCGACCACGCCTTCCTTGAGCTCCTTGCGCGCGCGGGCCGCGATGACGCTGTCCTCGGCCTCGCGGCGCAGCCTGCGCTCGGCGAAGAAGCCGCCGGTGGGCAGGACGGAGAGCAGGAAGTACAGCGCGGCGCGGCCGAGCGGCCACTTGGCGCGGTTCCAGGCGTCCAGCCAGAACAGGACGTACAGGACGAAGAGGAGGCCGTGGACCATCCCCATCACGGGGACCGCGTCGAAGTCCGTCGTGCGCTTGAGCACCGAGCAGATCAGCAGGAGCAGGAACGACACCGCCTCTGGGGCGGAGACCAGGCGGAGCCGGTTCAGGGCGGAGGCGGTCTTGGTGTCCACGGGACCTCACTATCGGGACAGGGACTGCGGCGGGCTTCGGCACTGCGACCGAGACGCTTGTGAACGTGATCACAAGTGGTCCACCCATTATCACCCGGCCCTCCGGCCGCCCCGCCCCCGGGGCCTCCGGGGGAACAGGTGAACCATCGGCGCGCCGAACGCGTCCCCCTCCTCGACGGACGACGAACCGCCCTCTCGAGGAAGAAGCGGGATGAAACTGGACTGGGACCGCCGCCACTGCGCCCGGCGCGGGCACATCACGTACGCGCCGGACGAGGCGCACCTGCGGGAGCGGCTGCGTGCCGACACCGCGCTGGGCGAGGTCTGGCGCTGCCTGCGCTGCGGCGACTTCGCGCTGGGCGCGCCGCACGGCTCGGGACCGGCCGACCGGGCGCCGGAGGTGCCGCGCGGCCGGGCGCTGCGCGACCTGTTCATCCTGCGCTTCCTGGCGGTCGAGCGGCTGCTGCGCGGGGTGTTCATCGTCGTCGCGGCCTGGGCGGTGTGGCGGTTCAGCAACTCGCAGGACTCGGTGCGCCGGTTCTTCGAGGAGTACCTCACCGTCTTCCGCCCGGTCTTCGTGCACTTCCACTACGACCTCGACCACTCCCCCGTCGTGGACACCATCCGCCGCACCTTCGAGTACCGGCACTCGACGCTGCTGATCGTGGCGGGCGCGCTGCTCGCGTACGCGGTGATCGAGATCGTCGAGGCCGTCGGGCTGTGGGCGGCCGAGCGGTGGGCGGAGTACCTGACGGTGGTCGCGACGGCGGCCTTCCTGCCGCTGGAGGTCTGGGAGCTCACCGAGAAGGTGAGCTACCTCAAGATCGGCACACTCGTCCTCAACGTCCTCGCCGTCCTCTACATCCTGCTGGCGAAGCGGCTGTTCGGGCTGCGCGGCGGCCACGCGGCCTTCGAGGCCGAGCGCCGCGGCGCCTCGCTGCTGGAGGTCGAGGAGGCGGCGGGGGCGCCGCACGGAACCGGTGGACACCAAGTGACGAGGACCCTGGTGACGGGTTCCTCCCGGACGGATACGGTCTGACCCGTGGCTCAGTTTCGATTGCAGGGCAGCAAGGTGCTCGCCGTGGACATGGCCGGCGACGCCGTGAAGGCGAAGAACGGCTCGATGGTCGCGTACGACGGCCAGATGAGCTTCAAGAAGATGTCCGGGGGCGGCGAGGGTCTGCGCGGCATGGTGACCCGCCGGCTGACCGGCGAGTCGATGGAGGTCATGGAGGTGCGCGGGCAGGGCACCTGCTTCTTCGCCGACCGCGCGAGCGAGATCAACCTCGTACGGCTGAACGGCGAGAAGCTCTACGTCGAGGCCAGCAACCTGCTGGCCACCGAGGCGACGCTGCGCACCGGCACCACCTTCACGGGGCTGCGCGGCGCCTCGCAGGGCAACGGCCTGTTCACCACCACGGTGGAGGGCATGGGCCAGGCGGCGATCACCTCCGACGGCCCGGCGGTGGTGCTCCGCGTCGCCCCCGGGATGCCGCTCCAGGTGGACCCGGGCGCGTACGTGGCGCACACCGGCAACCTCCAGCAGCACTTCCAGGCCGGCATCAGCTGGCGGACGATGATCGGCGAGTCGGGCGGCGAGTCCTTCCAGATCCGCTTCGAGGGCGACGGCCTGGTCTACGTGCAGCCGAGCGAGCGCAACACCGTCGGGGGGCAGGTCTGATGCCGTTCACCCGCATCAACTCGAAGATGGTCGAGGCCCAGGTGCTGCCGGGACAACGGCTGTTCAGCCAGCGCGGCGCGATGCTGGCCTACCGGGGCAACGTCACCTTCACGCCGAACGTGCAGGGCGGCCAGGGCGGCATCGGCTCGATGATCGGCCGCCGGCTCGCCAACGAGGCGACCCCGCTGATGACCGTCGAGGGCCACGGCTCGGTGATGTTCGGGCACGGCGGCCACCACGTCCACTGCGTGGACCTGACCGGAGACACCCTGTACGTCGAGGCGGACCGGCTGCTGGCCTTCGACGGCTCGCTGCGGCAGGGCACGATGTTCATGGGGTCCCAGGGCGGCGTGATGGGCGTCATCCGCGGCCAGGTCACCGGCCAGGGGCTGTTCACGACGACCCTGCAGGGGCAGGGCGCGGTCGCGGTGATGGCGCACGGCGGCGTCATCGAGCTGCCGATCACCCCGCAGCGCCCGGTGCACGTCGACCCCCAGGCGTACGTCGCCCACCGCGGTGACGTGCGCAACAAGCTGTCCACCGCGCTCGGCTGGCGCGACATGGTGGGCCGCGGCTCCGGCGAGGCGTTCCAGCTGGAGCTGTCGGGGCACGGCACGGTCTACGTACAGGCGAGCGAGGAGAAGCTGTGACCCCCAACGGACCGGTCGTCCACGACCCCTACACGCTGCCGGTCGACGACAACGTCAACCCGTACGCCTTCAGCGTCGACCTCAAGGGCCAGTGGTTCCTGCAGAAGGGGAAGATGATCGCCTACTACGGGCAGATCAGCTTCCACGGCATCGGCCACGGCGCTCTCGACGGGCTGATCCGCGCCAACTTCCACTCCCCGCTGCACGCCGCGGACTGGGTGGTCGCCGAGGGCCAGGGCAAGATGATCCTCGCCGACCGCGCCTTCGACGTGAACTCCTACGACCTGGAGGACGGCAACCTCACCATCCGGTCGGGGAACCTGCTGGCCTTCCAGCCGGGGCTGGCGCTCAAGCAGTCGATCATCCCGGGCTTCCTGACCCTGATCGGCACCGGGAAGTTCGTGGCGGCCTCCAACGGCGCGGTGCACTTCGTCGAGCCGCCGGTGCGCGTCGACCCGCAGGCCCTGGTGGGCTGGGCGGACTGCCCGTCCCCCTGCCACCACTACGACCACGGGTACATGCGCGGCGTCCTGGGCGGGCTGCGGGCGCTGACCGGCGTCGGCGGCACCTCGGGCGAGGAGCACCAGTTCGAGTTCGTGGGCGCGGGGCAGGTGCTGCTCCAGTCGAGCGAGGTCCTCATGCCCGAACAGGCCACCGGCGCGGTGCCGCACGAGGCCGGCGTCCCGGGCGGCGGGGCGGGCGCCCCGGGCATGCCGCAGGGCGCGCCGAGGCTCCCGGGTCAGCTCGGGGACCTGCAGCGCCGCTTCGGTCTGTGACCCTACCGACACGTATCGGGACCCCGAATAATCCGGATTTCAACTTTCTGGGTATAATTCCAGCATGGAGACAGAGACCGGCACCCTTTGGCTGACCGCCGACGAGCAGCGCACCTGGCGCATCCACCTGGAGGTCAGCAAGTTGCTGACGCACCAGCTCGAACGGGACCTGCAGCCGTACGGTCTGACCTACAACGACTACGAGATCCTGGTGAACCTCTCGGAGTCGCCCGAGCGCCGCATGCGGATGAGCGACCTGGCCCGCGCCACCCTGCAGTCCAAGAGCCGGCTGTCCCACCAGATCAGCCGCATGGAGACCGCGGGCCTGGTCCGCCGCGAGAACTGCGAGTCCGACCGGCGCGGGCTGTACGCCGTCCTCACCGATGACGGCTGGGAGACCATGCGCAAGGTCGCCCCGCACCACGTCGGAGCCGTACGGGAGCACTTCATCGACCTGCTCCCCGCCGCGGACCTGGCGGCCCTGCGCAGGGCCCTCGACCCGGTCGCGGACCATCTGCGCGCGGTACGCGGCAGGGCCTGACGCCGTCCGCCGGCCCGCGCCCGACGGCGCGGGCCTCAGGCCTGCTCGGTGAGGCCCGCGACGAGCTCGTCGGCGGCCGCGTACGGGTCCAGCCCGCCGGCGACGATGCGTTCGGCGAGCGCGCCGAGACGGCGGTCGCCGTGCAGGTCGCCGATGCGCTCGCGCAGGGTGGTGACGGCGATGTGCTCGACCTCCAGGGCCGCGCGGCGCAGCCGGCGCTCCGCGAGCACGCCGTGCTCCTCCATCCAGGCGCGGTGCTTCTCCAGCGCCTCGACCACCTCGTCGACGCCCTCGCCGCGTGCGGCGACCGTCTTGACGATCGGGGGGCGCCAGTCGCCCGGCAGGCGGGACTCGCCCAGGCCCAGCATGTGGTTCAGCTCGCGGGCGGTCGCGTCGGCACCGTCCCGGTCGGCCTTGTTGACGACGTACACGTCGCCGATCTCCAGGATGCCCGCCTTCGCCGCCTGGATGCCGTCGCCCATGCCCGGGGCCAGCAGCACCACGGAGGTGTCGGCCTGGGCGGCGATCTCCACCTCGGACTGGCCGACGCCGACGGTCTCCACCAGCACCACGTCGCAGCCGGCCGCGTCGAGCACCCGGATGGCCTGGGGCGCGGCCCAGGCCAGACCGCCCAGGTGGCCACGGGTGGCCATGGAGCGGATGTAGACACCGGGGTCGGAGGCGTGGTCGCTCATCCGGACCCGGTCACCGAGCAGCGCGCCCCCGCTGAACGGCGAGGAGGGGTCCACGGCCAGAACGCCGACCCGCTTGCCGGCCCGCCGGTACGCCGCGACCAGCGCGGACGTCGACGTCGACTTGCCGACCCCCGGCGAGCCGGTCAGGCCGACCACGTACGCGCCGCCGGTCAGCGGCGCGAGCGCGGCCATCACCTCCCGGAGCTGCGGGGACGCCCCCTCCACCAGTGAGATCAGCCGGGCGACCGCCCGCGGGCGGCCCTGCCGCGCCTGCTCCACCAGGGTGGGGACGTCCATGACTCCTCATTCCTCGGGCTCGGCTCGCCTCCGGTTCGCTCAGCCGGTGTCGACGGTCGACCGTGCTCGCCTGCTCGTTCCTCGCAGGCTCCGCGCGCTCTCCCTTTCGACACCGGCCGCTCCCCTTCGGCTCACTCGCCATTCGTTCCGTTGCTTGTCGGTGTGCGGCTACTTGCCCGGCACGCGGATGATCAGGGCGTCGCCCTGGCCGCCGCCGCCGCACAGGGCCGCCGCGCCCACGCCGCCGCCGCGGCGCTTGAGCTCCAGGGCCAGGTGCAGGACGATGCGGGCGCCGGACATGCCGATCGGGTGACCGAGGGCGATGGCACCGCCGTTGACGTTCACCTTTTCAGGTGTCACGCCCAGGTCCTTCATGGACTGCACGGAGACCGCGGCGAAGGCCTCGTTGATCTCGATGAGGTCCAGGTCGCCCACGGACAGCCCGTCCTTCTTCAGGGCGTGCGCGATGGCGTTGGAGGGCTGCGACTGCAGCGAGTTGTCCGGGCCGGCCACGTTGCCGTGGGCGCCGATCTCGGCGATCCACTCCAGGCCCAGTTCCTCGGCCTTCTCCTTGCTCATCACGACCACCGCGGCGGCGCCGTCGGAAATCTGCGAGGAGGTGCCCGCGGTGATCGTGCCGTCCCTGCTGAAGGCGGGGCGCAGCTTGGCCAGCGACTCGACCGTGGTCTCGGCGCGGATGCCCTCGTCCTTGGCGAAGACCACCGGCTCGCCCTTGCGCTGCGGGATCTCCACCGGGGTGATCTCCGCCTCGAACAGGCCGTTCTTCTGCGCGGCGGCGGCCCGCTGGTGGGAGAGCGCGGCGATCTCGTCCTGCTCGGCGCGGCCGATGCCCAGGCGTGTGTTGTGCTTCTCGGTCGACTCGCCCATCGCGATGTCCTCGAAGGCGTCGGTGAGGCCGTCGTGCGCCATGGCGTCCAGCATCTGGACGGCACCGTACTTGAAGCCCTCGCGGGACTTCGGCAGCAGGTGCGGGGCGTTGGTCATCGACTCCTGGCCGCCGGCCACGACGACGTCGAACTCACCCGCCCGGATCAACTGGTCGGCCAGCGCGATGGCGTCCAGGCCGGACAGGCAGACCTTGTTGATCGTCAGCGCCGGGACGCTCATCGGGATGCCGGCCTTGACCGCGGCCTGGCGGGCGGGGATCTGCCCGGCACCCGCCTGGAGCACCTGGCCCATGATCACGTACTGCACCTGGTCGCCGCCGATGCCGGCCCGGTCCAGCGCGGCCTTGATGGCGACGGCGCCGAGTTCGGCGCCGGAGAAGGTGCGCAGCGAGCCGAGCAGCCGGCCCATGGGGGTGCGCGCACCCGCGACGATCACGGACGTTCGTGCCTGGCTGGTCATGACGCGGCCCCTTTGCACGGAGGGAATGTTAACGATGGTTTTCGAGGGTGCTGTCAATGTACTGAGGGGTGCGGCCGGCGGTCACCCGGCAGACGGTGTGATCGCGCGCACGTTGCGTGACCATGCCGTCCGGCGGTCCACTGGAGTCATGCTGACGCGAATCGACCACATCGGCATCGCCTGCTTCGACCTCGACAAGACCGTCGAGTTCTACCGTGCCACCTACGGCTTCGAGGTGTTCCACACCGAGGTGAACGAGGAACAGGGCGTGCGCGAGGCGATGCTCAAGATCAACGAGACCTCCGACGGCGGGGCCTCCTACCTCCAGCTCCTGGAACCCACCCGTGAGGACTCCACGGTGGCCAAGTGGCTGGCCAAGAACGGGGAAGGGGTGCACCACATCGCCTTCGGCACCGAGGACGTCGACGCGGACGCGGCCGCCGTCCGCGACAAGGGCGTGCGGGTGCTCTACGACAGCCCGCGCAAGGGTTCCATGGGGTCGCGGATCACCTTCCTGCACCCCAAGGACTGCCACGGTGTGCTGACCGAGCTCGTCACCTCGGCCAAGGACCACTGACCGGAGACGACTCGCCCCGGTAGAGTGGCCTGGCGACCCCGGGGTGGGCTGGGGTACCTGCCCGCGCCTCGGCGTGGGATCGGACACAATTCTCCGTAAGGCTCCGCGGTGAACGGGGCCCCGGGGAATCTCACTCGGTTGGCGGGTGGGTACACCAGGAGACGGATGGGACCGCGGAGTGCGGGGCTACGACCGCTACGAGGTTGAGGACGACCACCTCTCGCAGTTCGAGGCCGAGATGGAGCGGCTTCGTAAGGAGCGGGACAAGGTCGTCCAGCATGCCGAAGACCTCGGCTACCAGGTCGAGGTGCTGCGCGCCAAGCTGCACGAGGCGCGCCGCAACCTCGCGACTCGCCCTGCCTACGACAACCTCGGCCACCAGGCCGACCAGTTGCTGCGCAACGCGCAGATCCAGGCCGACCAGCTGCGCGCCGACGCCGAGCGGGAGCTGCGCGAGGCCCGTGCGGCCACCCAGCGGCTCCTCCAGGAGCAGGCGGAGCACCAGGCGCGCGTCGAGGCCGAGTGGCACGCCGAGGCCGTCGCCCGGCGCCGCCGGCTGGACGAGGAGCTGGCCGAGCGCCGCACCAACGTCGAGAGCCACGTCAACGAGAACGTGGCCTGGGCCGAGCAGTTGCGCGCCCGCGCCGAGTCGCAGGCCCGCCGGCTCATGGAGGAGACCCGCACCGAGTCGGAGGCCGCGCTGGCCGCCGCCCGCACCGAGGCGCAGCGGATCGCCGAGGGCGCCCGCGACCGGCTGGAGGCCGACTCCACGGCCGCCCGCGCCGAGGCCGAGCAACTGCTGCGCCGGGCCCGGGCGGACGCCGAGCGGCTGCTGAACGCCGCGGCCAGCCAGGCCCAGGAGGCCACCACCCAGGCCGAGCAGTTGCGTGCCTCCACGCAGAGCGACGCGGACAACGCCCGCACCCAGGCCGGCGAGCTGTCCCGTTCCGCCGAGGAGAAGCTGCGCGAGGCCGAGGACAAGCTGCGCGAGGCGCAGAGCGAGGCCGACCGGCTCCGCGAGGAGGCCTCGGCCAACGCCGCCAAGCGGCTGGCCACGGTCGACGCCGACAACGAGCAGCGCACCCGTACGGCCAGGGCCGAGGTGGCCCGGCTGGTCGCCGAGGCGACCAAGGAGGCCGAGACCGCCAAGGCCGAGGCCGAGCAGATCCTCGCCGACGCCAACACCGAGGCCGAGCGGCTGCGCAGCCAGGCGCAGGAGACCGCCAAGTCCGAGGCGGCCGAGGACGCGGCCGCGGCGCTGGCCAAGGCGGCCCGCACCGCCGAGGAGGTCCTCAACAAGGCCACCGAGGACGCCCGCGCCACCACCCGCGCGGCGAGCGAGGAGGCCGAGCGCATCCGCCGCGAGGCGGAGACCGAGGCGGACCGGCTGCGCGGCCAGGCCGAGGAGTCGGCCGAGGAGCTGCTCGGCACCGCCAAGGACGACACCAAGGAGTACCGCGCCAAGACGGTCGAGCTGCAGGAGGAGGCCCGCAGGCTGCGGGGCGAGGCCGAGCAGCTGCGCGCCGAGGCGGTCGCCGAGGGCGAGCGCATCCGCGGCGAGGCACGGCGCGAGGCGGTCCAGCAGATCGAGGAGGCGGCCCGGTCCGCCGAGGAGCTGCTGACCAAGGCGAAGGCCGACGCCGCGGAGCACCGGCAGAAGGCCACCACCGACTCCGAGAAGGTCCGCACCGAGGCGATCGAGCGCGCCGCGGGCCTGCGCAAGCAGGCCGACGAGCTGCTGGAGCGGGCCCGCGGCGAGGCCGAGCAGGTCCGTGCCGAGGCCGAGCAGCAGGCGGAGCAGGTCAAGGAGGACGCCGAGGGCGCCGGGCTGCTGCTGCGCGAGGAGGCCGAGCGGGCCGCCCAGCGGCTGCGCGACGAGGCCGAGGCGGATCTGGTCCGGCTGCGCGAGGAGGCCGAGCGCCGCATCGACGCGGCCGAGGAGGCGCTGCGCGAGGCCCGCACCGAGGCGGAGCGGCTGCGCCGCGAGACCGCCGAGGAGGCGGCCACGCTGCGTACCGAGGTCGCCGAGCGGGTCCGCGGGCTGCAGGAGCAGGCCGAGCAGGAGACCACGCGGCTGCGCGACGAGGCCGCCGCCGACGCGTCGCGGACCCGGGCCGAGGCCGAGCAGCTCGCCGTACGCCTGCGGGGCGACGCCGCGGCCGAGGCCGAGCAGCTGCGCACCGAGGCGCAGGAGACCGCCGACCGGCTCCGGGCCGAGGCCCAGGAGACCGCGGGACGACTGCGGGCCGAGGCGGCCGAGGCGCTGTCCGCCGCCCAGGAGGAGGCCACGCGCCGGCGCCGGGAGGCCGAGGAGCTGCTGGGCGCGGCCCGCGGCGAGGCGGAGCAGGAGCGCGCGCAGGCCGGCCGCGAGGGCGAGGAGCTGCTGGCGGCCGCCCGCAAGCGGGTCGAGGAGGCCGGCGCCGAGGCGGAGCGGCTGGTCGCCGAGGCCGAGCGGCACGCGGCCGAGCTGGTCGGCGCTGCCGAGCAGACCGCCCAGCAGGTGCGGGACTCGGTCAACGGGCTGCACGAGCAGGCCGAGGAGGAGATCACCGGGCTGCGCTCGGCGGCCGAGCATGCCGCGGAGCGACTGCGGTCCGAGGCCCAGGACGCCGCGGACCGGCTGCACTCGGACGCCAACGCCGAGCGGGAGCGCGCCACCGAGGACGCCCAGCGCATGCGCCGCGAGGCGCAGGAGGAGGCCGAGGAGGCCCGCCAGCTGGCCGACCGCACGGTCGGCGAGGCGATCGACGAGGCCGACCGGCTGCGGGCGGAGACCCGCGAGGAGGCCAACCGCCAGCGGGTGGATGCCGCCGAGCAGGCCGACCGGCTGCTCACCGAGGCCATCGAGGAGGCCGACCGGCTCCGTGCCGACGCCGCCGTCCGGGCCGAGGAGGCCGTGGGCAAGGCCCAGCGCGACGCCGAGCGGCTGGGCATCCTCGCCAAGGACGCCCTGGACTCCGCCGAGCGCGACGCCGAGGAGCGGCGCCGCGCGGCCGAGGAGTCGCTGGGTGTCGCCGAGGCGGAGGCCCGCCGCATCCTGGACGAGGCGCGCGACGAGGCCAACAAGCGCCGTACGGAGGCGGCCCAGCAGGCCGACCAGCTGATCACCAAGGCCCGGGCGGAGGCGGAGCGGCTCGGCATCCTGGCCAAGGACGCCCTGGACTCCGCCGAGCGTGACGCCGAGGCGGCCCGCACGGAGTCCGACCGGATCCGCGACGAGGCGCGCGAGGACGCCAACAAGCGCCGCGCCGAGGCCGCCGAGCAGGCGGACGAGCTCGTCTCCGGCGCGCAGAGCGAGGCCCTCAAGATCGGCACGGCCGCGGAGGAGCAGGCCGACACGATGGTCGGCGCGGCCCGCAAGGAGGCCGACCGGATCGTCGCCGAGGCCACCGCGGAGAGCAACGGCATGGTGGAGCGCGCCCGTACGGACGCCGACACCCTGCTGGAGGAGGCGCGCAGGGACGCCACCGCCATCCGCGAGCGCGCTCAGGAGCTGCGGCAGCGCGTCGAGGCCGAGGTCGAGGAGCTGCACGAGCGGGCCCGTACCGAGTCGGCCGCCACGATGAAGTCGGCCGGCGAGCGGGTCGACAAGCTGGTCGAGGCCGCCACGGAGCAGCTGGAGAAGGCGGAGACGAAGGCCCGCGAGATGGTCGCCGACGCCGAGGCCAGGGCCGAGGAGACGCGGTCCAACGCCAGCGCCGAGGCGAGCAAGGTGCGCATCGCCGCGGTGAAGAAGGCGGAGGAGCTGCTCAAGGGGGCCGAGCAGAAGAAGAACGACACGGAGCGCGAGGCGGAGCGGGTGCGGAGCGAGGCCCGCGTCGAGGCCGAGCGCATCGTGACCGAGGGCAAGAAGGAGCTCGAGGTGCTGAGCCGGCGCCGCCAGGACATCAACGCGGAGATCACCCGCGTGCAGGATGTCCTCGAGGCACTGGAGTCATTCCAGCAGCCGGTCGACGGTGGAAAGGGCACCAGTCAGAACGCCACACAGAACGGTAAGAACGCGGTCACTGCCGGTGCAGCGGCCGGTACGACCCGGACAGGGAGCAAGCGGTCCGATGATGCGCCACTCGATTGAGCGGTCATTGTGCACAGTTACTGGACAGTGACTGTAAGACACGCCGCTTGGGCCCCTAGGATTCCCCCTATCACCCCACCCGGTCTGAATTGACAGGAACCCCATGAGCGACACTTCCTCCCCCTTCGGCTTCGAGCTCGTGCGGCGTGGATACGACCGCGGGCAGGTGGACGACCGCATCACCAAGCTCGTCGCCGACCGTGACAGCGCACTGGCGCGGATCAACGCGCTGGAGAAGCGCATCGAGGAGCTCCACCTCGAGACCCAGAACGCGCAGGCCCAGGTCAACGACGCCGAACCGTCCTACGCCGGTCTCGGCGCGCGCGTCGAGAAGATCCTCCGCCTCGCCGAGGAGGAGGCGAAGGACCTGCGCGAGGAGGCCCGCCGGGCCGCCGAGCAGCACCGCGAACTGGCCGAGTCCGCCGCCACCCAGGTGCGCAACGACGCCGAGTCCTACGCCGTCGAGCGGAAGTCGAAGGCCGAGGACGAGGGCGAGCGCATCGTCGAGAAGGCCAAGGGTGAGGCCGGTCAGCTGCGCGCCGACGCGCAGAAGGACGCGCAGGCCAAGCGCGAGGAGGCGGACGCCCTCTTCGAGGAGACCCGCGCCAAGGCGGCCCAGGCCGCGGCCGACTTCGAGACCAACCTGGCCAAGCGCCGTGAGCAGTCCGAGCGCGACCTGGCGTCCCGTCAGGCCAAGGCCGAGAAGCGCCTCGCCGAGATCGAGCACCGCGCCGAGCAGCTCCGCCTGGAGGCCGAGAAGCTGCGCACCGACGCCGAGCGCCGCGCCCGCCAGACGGTGGAGACCGCGCAGCGCCAGGCCGAGGACATCGTGGCCGACGCGAACGCCAAGGCGGACCGCATCCGCAGCGAATCCGAGCGCGAGCTGGCGGCGCTCACCAACCGCCGCGACAGCATCAACGCCCAGCTGACCAACGTCCGCGAGATGCTGGCCACGCTGACCGGTGCGGCGGTCGCCGCGGCCGGCGCCCCCGCCGACGACGAGCCCGTCTCGCGCGGCGTCCCGGCCCAGCGCTGAGCCTGGTCGTCGTAGGACGCGGCCATGCCGTACAGGGTCGGGTCGAACTCGACCGAGGCCG
>NZ_JBEXYN010000017.1:0-178596 GCF_040630935.1 Streptomyces sp. NPDC005722 | reverse complement strand
ATCTTCGAGCTGGTCGACTACGGCGTGGTGGGCGACCTGTTCCAGGTCGTGCCGCAGCTGACCGAGGAGGTCACCGCCCGCAAGGGCTGACCCCCCGCACCGGACGGCAGCACCCACCGGAGCCCCGCGACGCCACCACGGCACCGCGGGGCTCCGGGCGTTCCCCGGGGGTCGTTGACGGTGCGAAGGGGAGGGCGTTAGCTTCGCTTCAACGATTTGTTGAAGACCGGGAGGGTGCCCGATGGCGCAGAACGAGACGGTCCGCACCTCGCTCGGCGACGCGGTGCGCCAGGACATCGGCGCATCCCTCGCCGCCGTCGACGCCGAACTCGCCCGCCGCTACCCCGGGGACCCGGGTACCCGGCAGCCCGTGCACACCGTCTACGTCCCCGCCGACGCCTTCGCGGCGGACACCGTGCGCGTCTGGGGCGAGCGCGCCCTCGCCGCCCTGGACGAGCACGCGCCCGACGCGGAGCGGTTCGCCGGCGTGCTGGGCCTGCCGCCCGCGCTCGCCGTGCCCGTCCACGACCGTGTACGGGCCAAGCTGCTGCGCGAGCCGGTCGAGGACCTGCGGATCGACTTCGAGGACGGCTACGGTTCCCGGCCGGACGCCGAGGAGGACGCGGCGGCCGTACGCGCCGCCCGGATCGTGGCGGATTCCGTCGCGGACGGGACCGCACCCCCGTACGTCGGCATCCGCACGAAGTGCATGGAGGCCGCCGTCCGCGACCGGGGCATCCGCACCCTGGACGTCTTCCTCACCGGTCTGATGGACGCCGGCGGGCTGCCCGGGGGCCTGGTGCTCACCCTGCCCAAGGTCACCTTCCCCCAGCAGGTGACGGCGTTCGTCCGGCTCGCCGGGGAGTTCGAGCGCGCGCACGGACTGCCGGAAGGGCGCCTCGGGTTCGAGATCCAGATCGAGACCACCCAGTCCATCCTCGGGCCCGACGGGACGGCCACGGTGGCCCGGCTGATCGACGCCGCCGAGGGCCGGGCCACCGGACTGCACTACGGCACCTTCGACTACAGCGCCGCCTGCGGGGTCAGTCCGGCGTACCAGTCCATGGACCACCCGGTCGCGGACCACGCCAAGGCCGTCATGCAGGTGGCGGCCGCCGGCACGGGCGTGCGGCTCTCCGACGGCTCCACCAATGTGCTGCCCGTCGGCCCGGCCCCCCGCGTCCACGAGGCCTGGCGGCTCCACTACGGCCTGGTCCGCCGTTCCCTGGCCCGTGCGTACCACCAAGGCTGGGACATGCATCCCGCCCATCTGCCCACGCGGTACGCGGCGGTCTACGCCTTCTACCGCGAGGGTCTGGACGCGGCGGCGGCCCGGCTCACGGCGTACGTCGCCAAGGCGGGCGGCGACGTCATGGACGAACCCGCCACCGCCCGGGCGCTGAGCGGGTACCTGCTGCGCGGACTCGACTGCGGCGCGGTGGACTTCGTGGAGGTCGCCGCCGCCACCGGGCTCAGCCGCGCCGACCTCGACGTCCTCGCCGGCCGGGCCCCCGGGGCCTGAGGCCCCCACGAACAGGTCCGGGCCGGCCCCCACGGGGGCCGGCCCGGACGTCCCGCCGGAGCGGACGATCAGACGAGGTCGAACCGGTCGAGGTCCATGACCTTCGCCCACGCCGCGACGAAGTCGGACACGAACTTCGCCTTGGCGTCGTCGCTCGCGTAGACCTCCGCGAGCGCGCGCAGCTCGGAGTTGGAGCCGAAGACGAGGTCGGCACGGGTGCCGGTCCACTTGACCTCGCCCGTGACGTTGTCACGGCCCTCGAAGGTGGACTGGTCCTCGGAGGTCGCCTTCCAGGACGTGCCCAGGTCGAGCAGGTTGACGAAGAAGTCGTTCGTCAGCGAGCCGGGGGTCGCGGTGAAGGCGCCGTGCGCGGACTGCCCGTGGTTCGCGCCCAGGACGCGCAGACCGCCGACGAGGACCGTCATCTCGGGGGCGCTGAGGGTGAGCAGGTTCGCGCGGTCGAGCAGCAGGTACTCGGCCGGCAGGCGGTGGCCCTTGCCCAGGTAGTTGCGGAAGCCGTCGGCGGCCGGCTCGAGCGCGGCGAAGGACTCCACGTCGGTCTGGTCCTGCGCGGCGTCCACACGGCCCGGCGTGAACGGCACCTCCACCGGGTGACCGGCGTCCGCGGCGGCCTTCTCCACGGCGGCGGAGCCGGCCAGCACGATCAGGTCGGCCAGCGAGATCCGCTTGTCACCGGACTGCGCCGCGTTGAAGGACCCCTGGACGCCCTCCAGGGTGCGCAGCACCACGGCGAGCTGGTCGGGGTCGTTGGCCTCCCAGCCGCGCTGCGGCTCGAGGCGCACACGGGCGCCGTTGGCGCCGCCGCGCTTGTCGCTGCCGCGGAAGGACGCGGCCGAGGCCCATGCGGCGGACACCAACTGCGGGACGGTCAGGCCCGAGGCGAGGACCTGCTCCTTGAGGGCGGCGGCGTCGGCGGCGTCGACCACCTCGTGCGTCCGCGCGGGCAGCGGGTCCTGCCACAGCAGGGTCTCGGACGGGACCTCGGAACCGAGGTAGCGCACGACCGGGCCCATGTCGCGGTGGGTCAGCTTGAACCAGGCGCGGGCGAAGGCGTCCGCGAACTCGTCCGGGTTCTCCAGGAAGCGCCGCGAGATCTCCTCGTAGACCGGGTCGAACCGGAGCGAGAGGTCCGTGGTCAGCATCGTCGGGGCGTGGCTCTTGGAGGCGTCGTGCGCGTCCGGGATGGTGCCCGCGCCGGCCCCGTCCTTCGCCACCCACTGGTTGGCGCCGGCGGGGCTGGTCGTCAGCTCCCACTCGTAGCGGAAGAGGTTCTCGAAGAAGCCCATGCCCCAGCGGGTCGGGGTGCTGGTCCAGGTGACCTCGAGACCACTGGTGATCGCGTCGGCGCCCTTGCCGGTGCCGTAGGTGCTCCGCCAGCCGAGGCCCTGCTCCTCCATCGAGGCGGCCTCGGGGTCGGCGCCGACGTTGTCCGCCGGGCCGGCGCCGTGGGTCTTGCCGAAGGTGTGGCCGCCGGCGATGAGGGCGACGGTCTCCTCGTCGTTCATCGCCATCCGGCGGAAGGTCTCCCGGATGTCGCGCGCGGCGGCGATCGGGTCCGGGTTGCCGTTGGGGCCCTCCGGGTTGACGTAGATCAGGCCCATCTGGACGGCGCCGAGCGGGCTCTCCAGCTGGCGGTCGCCGGTGTAGCGCTGGTCGCCGAGCCAGGTGGACTCGGGGCCCCAGTAGACGTCCTCCTCCGGCTCCCAGACGTCCTCGCGGCCGCCGGCGAAGCCGAAGGTCTCGAAGCCCATCGACTCCAACGCGACGTTGCCGGTGAGGATCATCAGGTCGGCCCAGGAGATGCTCTGGCCGTACTTCTTCTTCACCGGCCACAGCAGGCGGCGGGCCTTGTCGAGGTTGCCGTTGTCCGGCCAGCTGTTGAGCGGGGCGAAGCGCTGCTGACCGGCGCCCGCGCCGCCGCGGCCGTCGCTGATGCGGTAGGTGCCGGCGCTGTGCCACGCCATGCGGATCATGAACGGGCCGTAGTGCCCGAAGTCGGCCGGCCACCAGTCCTGGGAGGTCGTCAGGACCTCGAGGACGTCCTGCTTCACGGCCGCGAGGTCGAGGGCCTTGAACGCCTCGGCGTAGTCGAAGTCCGCACCGAGCGGGTTCGCGACCGCCGGGTTCTTGGCGAGGATCTTCAGGTTCAGCCGCTCCGGCCACCACTGCCGGTTCCCGCCGCCCTGGGTCGGGTGCGGAGCGCGCCCGTGCGCGACGGGGCAACCGTTCACACCCTCCGTCTTGGGGTCTGTGACGATTGCTTCATGGTTCTCAGACATGGGAATCCTTCCGGACCTGGCGGATCACGGTGCTCAGGACTGCGGGCCGTCGGACGCGTTCGGGCGGGGGCCGCCGCGGTGAGCGCACGGGGGCCTCACCGGCGGCACGACAGGGGGAGAGGGGTGCCGGACCGGCCGCGGCAGTGGCACGCGGGCGCCCGTGACCTCCAGGCGTCACCGCGCTGCTGCTCGGCGGTGGTCCCGTCACGTCTCTCTCTTCTGCCGTACTGGAGTCTTCCTGTCCCTTGGCTGGCGCCGGAACCGATCCTACGATGGACGCAGTCCAAGTCAAGAAGAGCGTCAATTCCATAGGCAATCAGAACCCGGACGCGTCCACGGGGTGAATTCCGGACGTCCACCGAGCTGAACGGGTGAGCAGACATGAGCGACCTGCTGGAGCGACTGCGCGGGCGCGGCTGGCGCATGACGTCCCAGCGGCGTGTCGTCGCGGAGGTCCTCGACGGCGACCACGTGCACCTGACGGCCGACGAGGTGCACGCCCGCGCCGCACGGCTGCTGCCCGAGATCTCCCGGGCCACCGTCTACAACACCCTGGGGGAGCTGGTCTCCCTCGGGGAGGTCATGGAGGTCTCCACCGACGGCCGCGCCAAGCGCTACGACCCCAACGCGCACCGGCCGCACCAGCACCTCGTGTGCTCGCGGTGCGGCACCGTACGCGACGTCCACCCGACCGGGGACCCGCTGGCCGACCTCCCCGCCGCGGAGCGGTTCGGCTTCACGGTCGCCGAGGCCGAGGTCACCTACCGCGGGCTGTGCCCGTCCTGCGCCTGAGGGCGTCACCCGGGGGAGTGGCCGCCGACGGTGTCAGCGGTGTCACCGGTGTCACCGGTCCTCGCCGTCCTTCCGTTCCGCCGCCGGGGCCAGTCCGAGACCGCGCAGCCACAGCATCTGCTCGTCGTACTGGGAGTCCCGGCCGCCGCCGTGGTCGCCGAACCGCCACACCGTGATGTCCTTCGGTCCCGCGTAGCGGTTGTACGCCGCGAACACCGTCGACGGCGGGCAGACGGGGTCCATCAGGCCCACGCTGAACAGCGCGGGCGCGGTGGCGCGCGGGGCGAAGTGGACGCCGTCGAAGTAGTCGAGGGTGCAGAAGAGCCGTTCGGGCTCGATGCGCCGGTGGACGCCGAGGTACTCGGCGAGCTCCGGGTACGGGCCCTCGGCGGCGGTCTCGGCGCCCCTGCGGAAGTGGCAGAGGAACGGCACGTCGACCAGGGCCGCCGCGACGGCCTCGCGGGCCAGCCCGGCCACCGCGAGCGCGAGCCCGCCGCCCTGGCTGCCGCCGGAGACGACGACCCGGCCCGCGTCGACGGCCGGGTGCGCGCGCAGCGCGTCCACGGCGCGCACGCAGTCCGTCATCAGGCGGCGGTAGTAGTAGTGCTCGGGGTCGTCCGCGCCGCGGGTCATGAACCCGCCGACGTACTGCGGACCCGGGGCCGGGTCGGGGTCGGGGGTGTCGTGGCCCTGGCCGCGCGAGTCGACGACCAGGTGGGCGTAACCCGCCGCGCTCCACAGCAGGTTCCCGTGGTGCAGCCCGCGCCCGCCGCCGTAGCCGATGTACGTGACGACCCCGGGCAGCGGCCCCTGCGCGCCGCGCGGCAGCAGCAGCCAGGCCGCGATGGGCTGGCCCGCCCAGCCGGGGAAACGCACGTCGAACACCTCGACCGTGGCCAGCGGGGAGTCGACCCTGCGGTACTCCGCCGGGCCGGTCCCCGCCTCGCGGGCGGCGGTCAGCGTCCTGGCCCAGAAGGCGTCGAAGTCCCCGGGCTCGGCGATCTCCGGGGCGTAGCGGCGCAGTTCGTCCAGCGGCAGGTCGGTGAGCGGCATGCCGGGTATCGAATCGTTTCAGGGGACGGGATGTCAACGGTCGCCCGGCGGCTTCGGGTTGTCGGTCCCGCATGGGATGGTGTCGTCGTGGACGAGATCGGCCGGGAACCGGCGCCCCGCTCGCCGATGACGCGCGCGATGCTCAGGGCGGCTGCCGTCGCCGTGTTCGCCGGGCTGGTGGCGGGACCGGCAAGTGCCGTGCCGGTCGGCTCGGTTCCGCTGAGCCGTGCCGCGGTGCAGGCGGAGCTCGACGCGGCGGCGGACGAGGCCGGCGTGCGCCGGGCGGAGAACGCGGTGATGGGTCTGGTCGCGACCGCCGACGAGGAGTCCGACCTGCCGAGCGAGGAGTGCATGCTCGCCTGGCCGGCCGCCGAGGAGGACGGAGCGCGGGAGTACGCCGCCGTGGCCACCGCCCTGGGCGAGCGCGGCTGGACGGTAGTGCGCCGGGGGAAGGGCGGCGCCGGCGCGTACGTGGCCCTCGGGAAGGGCGGCTGGACGGTGACGGTCTCGTACGACCCGGTGCCGGGGTCGTTCAACGCGCTGACCTTCACCGCCATGGCGCACGCCTGCTGACGGGCACGGCCCGGCTCCGCCGCGCGCGACGGCGGAACCGGTGCGGCGCGGCTAGGGCACCGGCGGGAGCTCGCCCGAGCCGCGCGGGACGAGCCGGCACGCGAGCTCGACCCGCTTGGGGGCGCCCGCGACGCCGTCGAGCCGCTGGAAGAGCAGTCCGGCCGCGGTGCGGCCGAGCAGCCCCGGATCCTGGGCGACGACGGTGATCGCGGGCCGCAGCAGGTCCGCGAGCTCGAAGTCGTCGAAGCCGACGAGGGCGACCACGCTGGGCAGGTCGGCGAGGACCCGCACCGCGGTCACGGTGATCCGGTTGTTGCCGGCGAACAGGGCGGTGACCGGTTCCGGGCCGCTGAGCATGGACTCCACGGCGGCGCGGACCCGGCCCGGGGCCGTGGGCCCGCAGGAGACCCAGCCCTCGTGCACGGGCAGCCCGGCGGCCTCCATCGCCTCCCGGTAGCCCCGCAGGCGCTCGGCGGCGGTGTGGATGCGGGGGAGGTCGCCGATGAAGCCGATGCGGCGGTGCCCGTGGGCGATGAGGTGGGCCACGCCCTCGCGGGTGCCCCCGGCGTTGTCGCTGAGCACCACGTCCGCGTCGATGCCGCCCGCGGGGCGGTCGACGAAGACGGTCGCGACGCCGGCCGCGATCTCCGGCTCGAGGTAGCGGTGGTCCTCGCTGGCGGGCACGATGACCAGGCCGTCCACCCGGCGGGCGCAGAAGGCGAGCACCAGTTCCTGCTCGCGGTCGGCGTCCTCGGCGCTCGAGCCGGTGAACAGCAGAGTCGAGTGCGCCCGTGCCAGGTCCTCGACGGCACGGCTGAGCGGGGAGTAGAAGGGGTCGGCGAGGTCCTCCAGGACCAGCCCGATGCTGGCCGTACGGCCCTTGCGGAGCAGCCGCGCACTGTCGTTGCGGCGGAAGCCGAGGGCGTCGATGGCCGCCTGGACGCGTGAGATCGTGTCCTCGGTGACGCCCGGTTCCTCGTTGACGACACGCGAAACCGTCTTCAGGCCGACGCCGGCCCGGGCCGCGACATCCTTCATGGTGGGGCGGGCGGTGCGCGGAATATCGGTCACGCCGTGATCCTATGGGCTGGACAACGTTGTCAACAAAGGGCGACACTACGCCCATGCCGTTCGAGAGCTCTGCCGAGTCCATCGTCCCGCCGTCGGGTGCCGCCGGTGCGGGTCCGCTGATCGCCGCCGTGGACATCGGCGGCACCAAGATCGCGGGCGCCCTGGTGGACGCCGGCGGCGAGCTGCTCGTACGGGTGCAGCGCCCGACACCGGCCGACCGGGACGCGGCGACCGTGATGGGCGCGCTCGCGGAGGTGCTGGCGGGGCTGCGCGAGTCGGCGGGCTGGCCGCGGGTCGTCGCGGTGGGCATCGGCAGCGCCGGGCCGATCGACGCCTCGCGCGGCACGGTGAGCCCGGTCAACATCGCCGGCTGGCGGGACTTCCCGGTGGTCGGCCAGGTCGGTGAGCGGGTCGGCGGGCTGCCGGTCGTGCTCACCGGCGACGGCATCGCGATCACCGCGGCCGAGCACTGGCAGGGCGCGGCCCGCGGGCACGACAACGCCCTGTGCATGGTGGTGTCCACCGGTGTCGGCGGCGGTCTGGTCCTGGGCGGCAAGCTCCACCCCGGCCCGACGGGCAACGCCGGGCACATCGGCCACATCAGCGTGGACCTCGACGGCGACGTGTGCCCCTGCGGCAGCCGCGGCTGCGTCGAGCGCCTGGCCAGCGGGCCCAACATCGTCCGGCGCGCCCTGGAGTCCGGCTGGCGTCCGGCCCACGGCGAGGAGTCCGACGCGGCCGCCGTCGCCCGGGCCGCCCGCGAGGGCGACCCACTCGCCCTCGCCTCGTACGACCGCGCCGCGCAGGCGCTGGCCGCGGGCATCGCCGCCACGGCCACCCTGGTCGAGATCGACCTCGCCGTGATCGGCGGCGGTGTCGCGGGCGCGGGCCCGCTCCTCTTCGAGCCCCTCCGCGCGCACATGCGCCGGTACGCCACGTTGTCGTTCGCCTCCGGGGTGAAGGTCGTCCCCGCGGTGCTCGGCACGGACGCGGGCCTGGTGGGTGCGGCGGCCGCCGCGGCGCAGGCCCTGCGGCTGGAGGCCTTCGCGACCGGCGCGTAGCGGAGCGCTCCCGGCGGCAGCTTCCCGGGGAGGGCCGCGGGCACACGGGCGCCCCAGAGACGCGGCCTTCGACGTGACGGGCGCCGACGAGGGTGGGCACGGGGCCGGCGTCGGTGGTCCGGAACCCTTCGCCTGCGTCGGGCAGGCCCGCACTGCGCGGAGAGGTTCACGAGGCCGTCGGGGCGCAGCGCCTCGGCGGTCCTCGGGCACGCCTGATGCCGGCTGTCCGTGCGGGTGCGATGCCGTGGTCCCCGCGGGCGGAACGCTGTGGGCTCGGGTCGCGACGTGCCGGGCGCGCCTCGCGGGCCTGCGGTCCCGCGGGGCCGGGACAGCGTCCGACGGCAAACTGCTCGCGGCGCCGCCGGCCGCGCTCGTGGCGCTCTGGTGTTGATGCCGCCGCCGCGGTTCACCGCCGGACTGACCCTGAGGACCGGCAAGGACCGACCCCGGCAAAGTCCGCGACCTGCGCGGCGCCGACGAGGCGGCGCGGGAGGATGCCCGTCGGAAGACAAGTAATGCGAGGGTCGAGATTTCCGGCGTCGGCAGATCCCGGGGCGCTTGCCGCGCCGGTCGTCGGCCTGGGCCGCAGGTCGCCCGCCGTACGGTGCCGAGGCTCGCCCTCGTCGGCCGGGTTCGGCGTCGCCGTTCATGCCGCGTTCGGCGTGCGGCATGCCGCACGTTCCCCGGTGCCGAACCCACCGGTATGCGCCGATGGCCGGGTCTGCGCGTTTGCCGACGCCGATGATCCGGGCAATTCGTAGGGGGCTACCGGGCTACGGAAGAGGGGGCACCGTGATCGTCTGGCTCAACGGCACGTTCGGCGCGGGGAAGACCACTGCGGCACGCGAACTGCTCGAACTGCTGCCGGGCAGCGTGCTCTACGATCCGGAACTGATCGGCAGCGGGCTGCGGTTGATGCTCCCGGAGAAGCGGCTGGGCGAGGTCTCCGACTACCAGGAACTGCCCGCGTGGCGGCGGCTGGTCGTCGACACCGCGGCCGCGCTGCTCGCGGAGGTGGGTGGGGGACCGCTGGTGGTGCCGATGACGCTGCTGCGGCAGGAGTACCGGGACGAGATCTTCGGCGGGCTGGCGGCCCGCCGGATCACGGTGCGGCATGTGTTGCTGCACGCTGAGGAAACGGTTCTGCGTGAGCGGATCGACCAGCGTGCCGACGTCCCGGACGATCCCGAGGCCAGCGCGGGGATCCGCGCCTGGTGCCTGGACCACCTCCCCGCATACCGGGAGGCCCTGCCCTGGCTCACGGCGGACGCCCACGTCGTCGACACCGCGGGGCTCGCCCCGCGCGCGACGGCCGAGCGGATCGCCGAGGCGATACGCGAGGGCGCCGGTGCCTGCGACATCGTGCAGACCCCGGAGCCCACCACCGAGACCCTCGCGGCGGGCGTGCTGCTCTTCGACGAGGACGACCGGGTGCTGCTGGTCGACCCGACCTACAAGCCCGGCTGGGAGTTCCCCGGCGGGGTCGTCGAGCCCGGGGAGGCGCCCGCCCGGGCCGGCATGCGGGAGGTCGCCGAGGAGCTCGGCCTCCGCCTACCGGCCGTGCCCCGGCTCCTGGTCGTGGACTGGGAACCGCCGCTGCCGCCCGGCTACGGCGGTCTGCGGCTGCTCTTCGACGGCGGGCGGCTGCCCGCGGCGGACGCCGAACGCCTGCTGCTGCCCGGCGCCGAACTGCGGGGCTGGCGCTTCGCCACGGAGGACGAGGCCGCCGCCATGCTGCCGCCCGTCCGGCACACCCGGCTGTGCTGGGCCCTGCGGGCGCGTGAGCGGGCCACCGTGCTCAACCTGGAGGCCGGGGTGCCGGTGGGCGGCTGAGAGGCGCCAGGCCCCCCTCGGACGCCCACCGGCCGCCCGCCGCGCTCAGACCGCCTTGGCGGCGTACTTCTGCAGGAAGAGCGCCTCGGTGAGCGAGAGCTTCTCCAGCTCCTCCGGGGAGACGCTCTCGTTCACCGCGTGGATCTGCGCCTCCGGCTCGCTCAGGCCGATCAGCAGGATCTCCGAGTCGGGGTAGAGCGTCGCCAGGGTGTTGCACAGCGGGATGGAGCCGCCCATGCCGGCGATCTCCATCTCCGTGCCGTACGCCGCCTGCATCGCCTCGGCCATCGAGGCGTACGCCGGGCTGGAGGTGTCCGCGCGGAACGGCTGGCCGCTGCCGACCTGGGTGACCTCCACGCGGGCGCCCCAGGGGGCGGCGGCCTCCAGGTGGGAGATGAGCAGCTTGGCCGCCTGCTGGGCGTCCACGCCCGGCGGGACCCGCAGGCTGACCTTCGCGCCGGCGGTGGCCTGCACGGACGGCGTGGCGCCGACCACCGGAGGGGCGTCGATGCCGATGACGGTGACCGACGGGCGGGCCCAGAGGCGGTCGGCGACCGTGCCGGTACCCATCAGCTCCACACCGTCGAGCACCTTGGCGTCGGCGCGGAAGTTCCCCTCGTCGTACTGCAGCCCGTCCCAGGCCGCGTCGGCGGTGAGACCCGTCACGGTGGAGGCGCCGGAGTCGTCGTGGAGCGTGTGCAGGATGCGGACCAGGGCGGCCAGCGCGTCGGGTGCCGCGCCGCCGAACTGGCCGGAGTGCAGGTTGCCCTCCAGGGTGGTCACCTTCACGTCGACCAGCGCCATGCCCCGCAGGGTCGCCGTGACGGTGGGCAGGCCGACGCGGAAGTTGCCCGAGTCGCCGATGACGATGGCGTCCGCGGCGAGCAGCTCGGGGTGCTCCTCGGCGTAGCGCTCCAGGCCGCCGGTGCCCTGCTCCTCCGAGCCCTCGGCGATGATCTTCACGCCGACCGGGACCCCGCCGTTCTCGCGCAGCGCGCGGAGCGCCGTGAGGTGCATGATCAGGCCGCCCTTGCAGTCGGCCGCGCCGCGTCCGTACCAGCGGCCGTCGCGCTCGGTGAGCTCGAACGGCGGCGACAGCCAGCCGGCCTCGTCCAGCGGCGGCTGCACGTCGTAGTGCGCGTACAGCAGCACGGTGGGCGCGCCCTGCGGACCGGGCAGGTAGCCGTACACCGACTGCGTGCCGTCCGGGGTGTCCAGCAGGGCGACGTCCTCGAAGCCCTCCGTGCGCAGGGCCTCGGCGATCCAGGAGGCGGCCTGCTCGCACTCGCTCTTGGGGAACTGCCGCGGGTCGGCCACCGAGCGGTACGACACCAGCTCGGCCAGCTCGGTCCGGGCCCGCGGCATCAGTGCGGCGACGGTTGCGGCGAGTGGTGCGGTGGACATGGGCGCTCCTGAGGGGTGGGACAGGTCGAACGCGATGTTCGTGGACTGGTGGTCGTGATCGATGGTGCCACAGGCAGCCTCGCTCACCCCGCGGATTAGTATGCGGCTGAGCAGGGGCGACGGCAGTCGGTGGGTCGGACGGGAGCGGAAGCACACGTGAGCAGCGAGTACGAGGCGCAGGACGGCGGTTCGGCGGAGGGCGCCGACGGCGCAGCGGTGTGGGACGTCGTCGTGGTGGGTGCCGGGCCCGCCGGGGCCTCGGCGGCTTACGCCGCGGCGAGCGCAGGACGCCGCGTGCTCCTGCTGGAGAAGGCCGAACTGCCGCGTTACAAGACCTGCGGCGGCGGCATCATCGGGCCGTCCCGCGACGCGCTGCCACCGGGGTTCGAACTCCCGCTGCGCGACCGGGTGCACGCGGTGACCTTCAGCCTCAACGGCCGGCTCAGCCGGACCCGCAGGTCGCGGCAGATGCTCTTCGGGCTGATCAACCGCCCGGAGTTCGACGCCCGGCTGGTGGACGCCGCCGTCGAGGCGGGCGCGCAGCTGCGGACCGGGGCGTCGGTCTCCCGGGTCGAGCAGCACGGCACCTCCGTGCCGGACCGGCGGACCGTCGCGGTGGTCCTCAACGACGGTGAGACGGTCCTCGCCCGCGCGGTGGTCGGCGCCGACGGCTCGGCCAGCCGCATAGGCGCCCACGTCGGCGTCAAGATGGCCCAGGTGGACCTGGGGCTCGAGGCCGAGATCCCGGTCCCCGCGGAGGTCGCCGAGGACTGGGAGGGCCGGGTGCTCATCGACTGGGGCCCGCTGCCCGGCAGTTACGGCTGGGTCTTCCCCAAGGGCGACACCCTGACGGTCGGTGTCATCTCGGCGCGCGGCGACGGCGCCGCCACCAAGCGCTACATGGAGGACTTCGTCGGCCGGCTTGGTCTGGCCGGCTTCGAACCGAGCATCTCCTCCGGCCACCTCACCCGTTGCCGTGCCGACGACTCGCCGCTCTCGCGCGGTCGCGTGCTGGTGTGCGGTGACGCGGCGGGCCTGCTGGAGCCGTGGACCCGTGAGGGGATCTCCTTCGCGCTGCGGTCCGGCCGCCTGGCGGGGGAGTGGGCGGTACGGATCGCCGAGGCGAACGACGCGGTCGACGCGCGTCGCCAGGCCCTGAACTACGCCTTCGCGGTCAAGGCCGGCCTCGGTGTCGAAATGGGCGTCGGCCGCCGCATGCTGAGCGTCTTCGAGAAGCGCCCCGGTCTGCTGCACGCCGCACTCACCACCCTTCCTCCCGCGTGGAACGCCTTCGCCAAGATCACCCGTGGTTCCAGCTCGCTCGCCGAGCTCGTGCGCTCCCACCCTCTGGCCCGTCGTGCACTGGAGTCCTTCGACCGCCGCTGATCTCGGCGACGGAACCCTCCGATTGATCTTGCGATGGCACCCTCCGGCACGCCATAAAGGGGGAGTTGAGGGGCAGACAACTTTGTGGGAGGTGTCCTCGTCATGCCCTTGAGGAATGAAGACGGAAGGCTGCCGTGGTGGCTGCGTACGCTCACCGGGCTCGTAGTGCTCGGCGGACTTCTGTTTCTGGTCGCACGTGCCGACCTGATACCTGGTCTGCCCAACCCCTTCGCCGAGGAGACCAAGGACCGCACCGGTCCCGTGGTGCTCAAGGCGATCCAGGACATGAACCGATTCGAGGGGGCCAGCGGCGAGTTCCAGGTGGTGGTCGACCTGGAGAAGGACGCCAAGTTCCTTCCCGACGCCGTGCGCGGCAGGCGCACGCTCTACGTGGGGGCCGGCAGCGTCGACGCCTACGTGGACCTCGGTGACGTGGGCCCGAAGGGCGTCATCGTCTCCGAGGACCGGACCTCCGCGGTCCTGACCCTGCCCCACGCCCAGTTGGAGCGGGCCTCGCTCGACCCCGACCGCTCCTACGTGGTCGCCCAGGAGCGCGGCTTCTTCGACCGGCTCGGTGACTTCTTCTCCTCGCATCCCGGGGACGAACAGCAGGTCCAGAAGCTCGCCGCGAAGAAGATCCAGCAGGCGGCCGAGTCGACCGAGCTGACGAAGCGGGCGGAGACCAACACCAGGGCCATGCTGGAACGGCTGCTGACCTCGCTGGGCTTCGAGAAGGTGGAGGTCCGCTTCAGCTGACGGGCCGGAGCCCGGTGATGCGGAAGACCGGGTGCTTGTGGGCTATGGCGCGTAGTTCCTCGTCGGTGGAGTCCGCCCCCACACCGCCGAAGAACACGCCCACCTCGGCCTTCCAGCGCTTGAGGTAGGCACGCAGCAGCTCGGGCTTGGCGTCGTCGGCGACCTCGGTCGCGCTGAACTCCTCGGCCCGCTTGCCCAGGAGCAGCCGGCCGCCGCCGGCGGCCCGCATGTTGTGCGTCCACTGGACGTGCCCGCGGGGCGCCACGAGGTAGCGCTCCCCGTTCACCACCAGCAGGTTGACCGGGGTGCGCCGCCACTCCCCGCTCTTGCGGCCGCGGACGGCCAGCACGCGTGACCCCCACACGCTGAGGCCGCGACGCGTCAGCCACGCCACCGTGCGGTTCAGGACGTTGACCGTGAACCAGCCGGGCTTCATGACGTGCTCGGACATGAGGACTCCTCGAAGACGCGCGGGCCGTGGACCGTGGACCGGTCCGTGAGCGGTGCTCTCGCTTGAGAACAGTGTGCACGAGTCCGCACCCCATGGCAAGAGCACTGCTCTCGTTCTTGGTCGTCGCTCCATCCCCGCCTACACTGATCCCCATGAGCGTCATCCGAACCGCCAGGGAACGGGCCCGCGACGAAGTGACCGCGGCCATCAAGGAAGAGGCGCGCAGGCAGCTCGCCGACGAGGGCGCCTCGAGGCTCTCGCTGCGCGCCGTCGCACGCGAGCTGGGCATGGTCTCCTCGGCGCTCTACCGCTACTTCCCCAGCCGGGACGAGCTGCTCACCGCCCTCATCGTCGACGCCTACGACGCCGTGGGCGCCGCAGCCGAGGAGGCCCTTGCCCGCGTCGGCGGCACCGACCCCGTGGAGCGCTGGAGCGAGATCTGTCGGGCCGTCCGCCGCTGGGCGCTCGCCCATCCGCACGAGTACGCCCTCATCTACGGCTCCCCCGTGCCCGGCTACTCCGCCCCGCTGGACACGATCGGGCCCGCGTCCCGGGTCGGGCTCGCCCTCCTCACCGTGGCCGAGGAGGCCCACACCGCCGGGGCGCTCGCCGTGCCCCCGCCCGACGCCCCGCTCTCCGAGGCCGTCCACGCCGACGCCTGGCGGCTCAGCAAGGACCTGGACGGCGATCTGCCGCCGGCGGTGATCCCGTCCTTCGTGGCCGCCTGGGCGCAGCTCTTCGGACTCCTGAGCTTCGAGGTGTTCGGCCAGTTCAACAACGTGGTCGAGGCGCGGGACGACTTCTTCGACCACGCCGTCGCGGGCCTCGCCCACCAGACGGGACTCCGCCGCGGTCGCGTACTCCACGGGGAGTAGACGCGGTCACCCCGCCGACCGGACGCCGACCCGCCGCATCCCGGTCTAGCGTGGCCGCATGACCGACGACAGGACACCGGGGGGCCGCCCGCCCCGGGGACCGTGGTGGCGCCGCGCCGGGACGGGACACCGTCCCGGCGCCGATCGCCTGCGCCACCCCTGGGTCTCGTCGCTCGTCGTCGCGGTCGTCCAGGTGGTCGGCACGACGGCCGCCTCGCACAACGCGGCCGGCCGGGCCGGCCTCGGCCACTTCGGCTACGCGCTCCTGCTCGCCGGGCCCGTACTGCTGTTGTGGCGCAACCGCGCGCCCGTCGCCGTGGCCGCCGCCGTCTCGGCCGTGACGCTCGTGTACGTCGCCGGGGGTTACCCGTACGGGCCGGTCTTCCTCAGCATCGTCGCCGCCTACTTCACGGCCGTGGCCGCCGGTCGCCGAGGTGCCGTCCTGGTCATCGCGGGCGCCCTGTACACGGCCTACCTGCTCATCACCGTGTGGCTGTACCGCTGGCTGCCGCCCGCCGGGGACCACGCCGCCTCGTGGGCCCAGGTCTCGGGGGCCGCCGCCTGGCTGCTGGCGATCCTCGCCGTCGCGGAGCTGTGGCGGTTGCGCAGGGAGCAGTTCGTCCGCGAGCGGCGGGAGCGGGTCGAGGCGGAGCGGCGCCGCGCCGACGAGGAACGGCTGCGCATCGCCCGGGAGCTGCACGACGTGCTCGCGCACAGCATCTCCGTCATCAACGTGCAGGCCGGGGTGGCCCTCGCCCTCATGGACGAGCGCCCCGAGCAGGCCCGGCAGGCGCTGAGCACCATCAAGGCGGCCAGCAAGGAGGCGCTCGGCGAGGTGCGCCAGGTGCTCGGCACGCTGCGCGGTCCCGGGGAGGCCCCCCGCTCGCCGGCCCCGGGCCTGGACCGGCTGCCCGAACTGCAGGAACAGGCCGCGGGCGCGGGCCTGGCCGTCGACATCACCCGCGAGGGCCGCGCCGCCGCCCTGCCGCCCGGCGTGGACCTGGCGGCGTTCCGGATCGTCCAGGAGGCGCTGACCAACGTCATCCGCCACTCGGGCTCCCGCACCGCCCGGGTCCGCGTCTCCCGCCGCCGGGACGCGGTCGAGCTGCGGATCGACGACGACGGTCCCGCCACCGCCACCGCCACCGCCGACCACGCCCACGACTCCACGGGCGGGGGCAACGGGCTGCTGGGCATGCGTGAGCGGGCGGCGGCGCTCGGCGGCACCGTCGAGGCCGGACCGCGCGCCGACGGGGGCTTCCGTGTGCTGGCCCTGCTTCCGCTCGCCGCGGCCGCCGCGACGGCGTCCGTCCCCGACAAGGAGAGCCCATGACGCGGGTCCTGCTCGCCGACGACCAGGTCCTGGTGCGGGCGGGCTTCGCCGCCCTGCTCGGCGCCCAGCCCGACATCGAGGTCGTGGGCGAGGCGTCCGACGGCGCCCAGGCCCTGCGCATGGTCCGTGAACTCACCCCGGACGCGGTGCTGATGGACATCCGCATGCCGGTCATGGACGGTCTCGAGGCCACCCGCCGGATCACCGAGGACGCGGCGCTCGCCGGGGTCAAGGTGGTCATCCTCACCACGTTCGAGCTCGACGAGTACGTCTTCGAGGCCATCCGGGCCGGCGCCTCCGGCTTCCTGGTCAAGGACACCGAGCCGGAGGAACTGGTGCGCGCCGTCAGGGCGGTGGTGGACGGCGACGCGTTGCTCTCGCCCGGGGTGACCCGGCGGCTCATCGCCGAGTTCGCGGCCCGGTCCAAGGAGCCCTCGGCCGCGGCGGAACTGGACCGGCTCACCGAGCGGGAGCGCGAGGTGATGGCCCTGGTCGGGATCGGCCTGTCCAACGAGGAGATCGCCCGCCGCCTGGTGGTGAGCCCGCTCACCGCCAAGACGCACGTCAGCCGCACGATGGTGAAGCTCGGCGCCCGGGACCGGGCCCAGCTCGTCGTCCTGGCCTACGAGTCCGGCCTGGTGCGGCCGGGCTGGCTGGGCTGAGCCGGAAGGGCCCGCGCGGACCGTGGTCCGCGCGGGCCCGGGGCGAGGGGCCGGCGCCGGTCAGTCCCGCACGGGGACCTTGTGCTCCTCGCTCGCCGGTACGGCGGTGTCGGAGGAGGAGGCGACCACGAATCCGTACGACACCCTGCGGCGCAGCCCCGTGAGGGTGATCAGCAGCCCGGCCAGGGCGATGGCGCTGACCACGACCAGCCCGGGCCGGAAGCTGTCGAGCGTCGCCTGCGGGGAGGCCGGGTGCCCGTCGCCGGACCCGGCGGTGATCGCCGCGGTGACGACCGCGAGGAAGATGGCGCCGCCCACCTGGAAGGAGGTGTTGAGGAGGCCGGAGACCATGCCCTGCTCCTCGTCGCGCACCCCGTTGGTGGCCTGGATGTTGAGCGACGGGAAGACCAGCGCGCACGCGGCGCCGAGCAGCAGCATGGACGGGAGGATCACCGCGGCGAAACTCGGGGTGAGGTCGACGCGCAGGAAGAGCACGTAACCGGCGAACAGCAGGGTGAAGCCGGTGGCGATCACCCGCGGTGTCCCGAAGCGGTCCACCAGGGGACCGATCCGCGTGGAGGCGAGCGCGACCAGCGCCCCCGCGGGCAGGAAGGCCAGTGCGGTCTGCAGCGCCGACCAGCCCAGCAGCGACTGCATGTACTGGGTGACGAGGAACTGGAAGCCCACGTAGGAGCCGAAGAACGCGGCGCCGCCCAGGTTGGCGCGTATCTGGTGGGGCGAGCGCAGGACGCCCAGCCGTACGAGGGGATGGGTGCTGCGGTGCTCGATGACGGCGAAGGCGGTCAGCAGGACGGCGACGGCGGCGAAGGAGAGCAGGGTGCGGGCCGAGGCCCAGCCCGCCTCGGGGGCCTGGACGACGGTGAAGACGAGCAGCAGCATCGCACCGGTGCCGGTCAGGGCGCCGGGCAGGTCGTAGCCGCGACCGGAGTGCCGCTCACGGGGGCTCGTCGGGATCAGCCGGATGCCGGCCACGAGGGCCAGGACCGCGATCGGGGCGGGCAGCAGCATCGTCCAGCGCCAGCCCACCTCGGTGAGCAGGCCGGACAGGACCAGGCCCATGGAGAAGCCGGTCGCGCCGCAGGTGGTGTAGATGCTGAGGGCGCGGTTGCGGACCGGTCCCTCGGCGAAGGTCGTGGTGATGATGGACAGGCCCGCAGGGGCGGTGAACGCGGCGCTCAGGCCCTTGATGAAGCGGCTGGCGATCAGGAGTTCACCGGAGTCGACGAGCCCGCCGAGCAGCGAGGCGGCGGCGAACACGGCGAGCGCGACGAGGAAGACCCGGCGCCGGCCGAGCAGGTCGGCGGCCCGGCCGCCGAGCAGCAGCAGGCCGCCGTAGCCGAGGATGTAGCCGCTGACGACCCACTGCAGCGACGAGGTGGACAGGTCGAGGTCGTCCGCGATGGACGGGAGGGCCACGCCGACCATCGAGACGTCCAGGGCGTCGAGGAAGAGCGCGGCGCAGAGGACCAGCAGGGTGCCCCACTGCCGGGCGCTCCAGCGCCCTTCGGGACCGCGGACGGCGGCGGTGTGCGGAGAGGTCATGTCGAGGAACATTACATGCGCATGCATCAAATGCAAGTGCATTTAATGTGCGTACATCTAGTGTTGATTTTCTGCTATCCTGCGGCCATGACCGGCGTGAAGAGTGAGCATGTGCTCGTGGAGCGGTGGCGTGAGGTCCTCTCCCTGCACGCGCGCACCGCGTGCGAGCTCGACCGTGAGCTGAACCAGCACGGTCTGGGCGCGAGCGACTTCGAGGTCCTCGACCTGCTCGCCGAGGGAAACCCCGACGAGGGCGGGTGCACCTACCGCGTCCAGGAGCTCGCGGACCGCGTGCACCTGAGTCAGAGCGCGCTCTCCCGGCTGGTCGGCCGGCTGGAGAAGGACGGCCTCGTGAGCCGTGGCATCTGCAGTGAGGACCGGCGCGGGGTGCGGGTCGCGCTGACCGACGCCGGCCGGGCGCGCCACGAGGAGGCCAAGCCGGCGCAACGAGCCGTCCTGGAGCGGATGCTCGGCCAGGTCTGAGGGCGCGCCCTACCCGGTCCGGCCGCTGTGGATCAGCCGATCGCCGCGGTGCGCCGCCACAGGTCGACCACGGATGTGTCGCCGGTGACCTGCAAATCCTCATAGGCGCCCCGGTTCCACAGCGTCAGGTAGAGCTCCTCTGCGGCGGCGCTCACCGTGCAGTCGGCCTCGCCGGGCGCTGCCCGTTCGACGACCGGCGGATCGGCCGACAGTCGCGCCAGCCAGACGTCCCGCGCGGCGTCGGTGTCCGTCGTACGCACGCGGAGCGTCCTGGGCGTCATGCTGCGGACCCGGCTCCTCGGCCGTACGTGGAAACCCGTGAGCAACTCGTCGACGCCGTCGGCCGCGAACTCCGGGCCGACGGGTGACGGGGCGCGGCCCAGGGCCAGTTCGGCGTCCACGCGGTGTATCGCCGTCTCGTGCGCCTGGCGCCGTGCCCAGAAGGCGCGCGGGGAGGGCGCCTTGAGGAAGGACCAGCAGTCCAGGTCGGCGGGCGCCGCTTCGAGGGCCGCGACCAGCAGCCCGTGACCCTCGCGGAACCAGGGGAGCAGGGAGGGGTCGTCCTCCGGGGTCTCGGCCTCCATGGGTTCCGGCTGCCGACGTCCCTCCGCGACGTAACGGGTCGCCCAGCGGTGCACGGTGCCCTGGTGGCGGACCAGTTCGCGCACGTGCCAGCCGGGGCAGGACGGCACCACGGCGTCGAGCCCGGCCGCCTCCGCCGCGTCGGCGAGCAGTCCGCCCTCGCGCCGCAGGACCTCGATGAACTCGGCTGTCTCCATGTCGGGATTGTGCCAGCCGGTACCGACAACCGGGCCGCAGCGGCGCGATGCGCCTGCCGCGCCCGGACGCGGGGCGTCAGACTCCGGCGGCCGCGGACGCGTGCCGGGTCGTGTGCGCGACCACGGCGGCGACCGCCGCGAGCGCGGCGACCGTGGTCAGCGCCACCGGCAGCCCGTAGGCGTCGGCGAGGAAGCCGATGGTGGGCGGCCCGAGCAGGAAGCCCGCGTACCCCAGGGTGGAGGCGGTGGCCACACCACCGGGACCGCCGAGGGCGCCGGCCCGGCCGATGGCGACGGGGAAGACGTTGGCGGGCCCGAGTCCGGTGAGCGCGAAGCCGGTCAGGACGAGCCAGACCGTGGGCCCCAACGCTCCCAGCAGCATTCCGGCACCCGCGGTCAGTCCGCCCAGCACCACCGCACGGGTCGGGCCGAGCCGCAGCAGGAGCGCGGTGCCGTACAGACGCCCCACGGTCATCGCCAGGGCGACGGCGGCGTATCCGGCGGCCGCGAGGGCCGGGCCGGTGTGCAGGTCCTCCTGCAGGTGGAGCGGACCCCATTCGGCGAGCGCCCCCTCGCCGTAGGCGGTGCACAGGGCGATCAGCCCGAAGACGGCGACCATGCGCCGGGCGCCGGGGCGCGCGGTGCCCGGCGCACCCGCCCCGCTGCCGGCCGCGCCCGCGCTCTCCGTGGGACGGGGGATCGCGTGCCGCAGCAGGAGCCGTCCGAGCGGCACGGTTGCCAGGAGCCCGAACAGGGCGACGCCCCCGAGGTGCTGAGCCGGGGTCAGCCGGGCGGCCAGAGGCCCGCCGACGCCCGCCCCGACCAGTCCGCCCAGGCTGTACGCGGCGTGGAAACCGGGCATGATGGGGCGCCGCAGTGCGGCCACCAGGTCGACGGCGACGCTGTTCATGGCGACGTTCATGCCGCCGAAGCCCACACCGAGCAGGAGCAGCACGAGACCCAGGGCGAGGGGGGAGTGGGTGAACGGAGGCAGCGCGACGCTCAGTGACAGGATCGCCCCGGTGGCGACGGTCACCTGCCGGGCGCCGAAGCGCCGGCACAGCCGTCCGCTGGGGATCATGGTGACGACCGCCCCCGCGGACACGCCGAGCAGGGCGAGACCGAGAGCGCCCGCCGAGGCGCCGACCTGCTCCTTGACGGCGGGGATGCGAACGACCCAGCCGGCGAAGACGAATCCGTCGAGGGCGAAGAACGCGGTGAGGGCGACACGGAGGCGCAGCAGCGGGAGCGCCGGACTTGCGGGATCTTGCCTGCTGAGTACGCTCCGTATTTTGTTTAGGCTCGGCACAAAGTGAGAATAGGACTGTGACCCAGACTCGGACAAGGTTGGAGCGGGGCCGCGGTGCGCTCGGTCCCGCGCTCGCGCTCGTGCACACCGGGCGTGCGCCCACCCGCGCCGTGCTCACCGTCGAACTCGGCGTGACCCGGGCGACCGCGGGGGCCGTCGCCGCCGAGTTGGAGGCACTGCGCCTGATCCGCGTCGACACCCGGCCGGGCGGGCCCGCCGGAGCACAGGGCCGGCCCTCGCACCGGCTCGCCGTCAATCCCGAGGGGCCGGTCGTCCTCGCCGCGCAGATCCACGCCGACGGGTTCCGCGCCGCGCTGGTCGGACTCGGCGGCCACATCCTCGCGTCCAAGCCGGTCGCCATGACCGTGCCCGCGGACCCCGCCCGGGTCCTCGGCGCCGTCGTCGAGGCGGGCGCGGAGTTGCTGCGCGCCTCCGGCCGGGAGTGCGCGGGCGCGGGACTTGCCGTGCCGTCCGCCGTCGCCGAACCCGAAGGCGCCGCGCTCAACCCCCTGCACCTGGCGTGGGCCGCGGGCGCACCGGTGCTGGACATCTTCCGCGAGCAGATCGAGCGTTCCGGCATCATCGCCCCCAACGGGGCGCCGCCGCCGTGCTTCGTCGGCAACGACGTCAACGTCGCCGCGCTCGCCGAGCACCGGCACGGCGCCGGGCAGGGCGCCGAACACCTGCTGGTCGTCGCCACCGGGCACCGCGGCGTGGGCGGTGCCCTCGTCCTGCACGGCAAGCTCCACACCGGCAGCGCCGGGCTCGCCCTGGAGGTCGGTCACCTGACCGTCAACCCCGAGGGCCGGCCCTGCCATTGCGGCAGCCGCGGCTGCCTGGACGTCGAGGTGGACCCCCTCGCCTTCCTGGAGGCCGCCGGGCGCATCCCCGGGCCCGAGGGCTCGCTGCCCGACCAGTGCCGTGCCCTACTGCGCGAGGAGTACGACGACCCCGCGGTGCGCAGCGCCGCCGACCGCCTCATCGACCACCTCGGGCAGGGACTCGCCGGACTGGTCAACGTCCTCAACCCGGACCGGATCCTGCTCGGCGGCCTGCACCGCTGGCTGCTCGACGCGGACCCGGAGCGGCTGCGCGCCGTCGTCGCCGAACGCAGCCTGTGGGGACGCAGCGGCGGGGTCCCGCTGCTCGCCTGCGCGCTGGACCACAACAGCCTCGTCGGGGCTGCCGAACTGGCCTGGCAGCCCGTGCTGGACGACCCGCTCACGGCGCTCGGCGCCTAGAACCCCCGGCCCTCCACGGGGCGTCAGAACAGCGGCTCCGGGGGGTCGGCGGGTGGCGGCAGCGCCTTGACGGGCGGCTCCGGCAGCCCCTCCGCCGAGGCGGTCAGCGGCCATCCCGGCACCAGGTGTGTGTCGAGCAGCAGGACACCGCCGGACGGCCCGGCGGCGCGGAGGTAGAGGTCACCTCCGGCCACCGCCGTGACGGTGCCGCGCAGCGCGGTACCCGCCGCGAGCCCGGTCACCGCGGCGGTGGCTTGAGGTGCGCGCGGCTCCAGGCCGAACACCACCGCGTGGTCCACGGGCCGGAAGCCGGTGGGCGTGAGCGTGTCCCGCCAGTCGGGGACCGCGGCCGCCACCTTGTGGAGTGCCCGCAGCTCCGCCTCCCGCGCGTCCGCGGGCGGCAGTGCGGCGCGGGCGGCACGCTTCGCCGACGTCGGCACCCGGTCCGGGATGCCCAGCGCCGTCCCGAGGACCGACTCGGCGCGGCGCGCGGCCATCAGCGGGCCCCGGCCGAGGAACGTGAAGCAGACCGCGGCCTGTTCGAGCAGCCGCGCACTGCCCCGCTCGGCCGCCGTGATGCCGACCTTGCCCAGGCCGGGCCCGAACCAGGCCAGGTACACCGAAAAGGGCCGCGGGTCGTCCAGCCGGGTGTCCGCGGCCACGGAACGGGAGCGGTCCAGGGCCGCGCACTGCTCGCACTGGTCACGGCGGGCCCGCTCGGGAAGTTCCGCGGAGCGCGGGCACGGGGTCCAGCGGCCCGAACGCCACACGCCCGTGCAGCGACGCACCGCGCCCGGTTCCACGGCGAGCGTCAGCGGGTCGCCGAGGCGCACGGGACTGCGCCGGTCACCGTGGCGCGGGTGCCACCACGTCCACACCGGGCCCCCGGACACCCATCGCAGACCCGTGCATCGCCACATGATCCGCATGCTAGGCGCAGCCACCGACAGCGGCCGTACTCCCCGGGTGGTACCTGCGGTGCCGCTGGCCGTACGACGACCGGCGCCCCCGCACGGACCAGTCTCGTGGTGTCGTGAAACACGGCCCCACCAAGGAGACGCATCGCCATGGACACCACCGCACTGACCACGCTGGCCGACCACTGGGACGGGGGACCGGGTCCCTGGATCCTGTTCTTCCCCCTCATCTGGGCCGCCGCCATCGCGGGCGTCGCATTCGTGCTGCGCCGTACCGCGTGGCGCCGGGGCCTGGGCCGCGGCCCCTGGCACGCCCGGGCCGCGATCGGCGAGCACTCGCCGATCGCCGTGCTGGGCCGCCGCTTCGCCGCGGGCGAGATCGACGAGGACGAGTACTGGCGCCGGCTGTCCGTCCTGGACGAGGAGTTCGGCCGCTTCTCCAAGGGCGGCGAGCGATGACCGCCGCCCGCGTCGCCGACGCCGTCAAGACCTACGGGACGGGCGACGCCCGGGTGCACGCCCTGGACGGGGTCACGGTGGCGTTCCCCGCCGGAAGGCTCACCGCGATCATGGGCCCTTCCGGATCCGGCAAGTAGACCCTCATGCACTGTGCCGCCGGGCTGGACACCCTCACCTCGGGGGGCGAACAGCATCGCGGCCGCGGGGGAGGGCGACTTCGGCGGGGTGCTGCGTGGGGAACGGTACGACGGTGCGGCGTCGGTCGGGCGCGTCGAGGTTTCCACCCTTGATCCTTAGGAACGCGGTCTTCAACGACTCGGACATCATGCGGTCGTGGCCGGCCTCGAACTTGGCCTGGAGCTTGCGGCGTTCAGCCTCGACCTGCATGGCAGCGCGCTGGAGGCAAGCGGTGGTCTCACGCCGGAGACGGTCACGCTCGACGGTGGTCGCGGCCTGCAGTGCCACCTGCCGGGTGCGCTCGCTTTCGGCTGCCCTGATCGCGGCGAGAGCGGCGTTGCGTTCGGTGGTGGTGTCGGTGCCCCATGCCCGGATGAGGTTGAGGGCGTGAACGAGGGCGGGCGGTCATCGCGATGACGGCGCCACCTGCGGCGTGCGCGGAAATCCACGCCCACCACGTCCGCGAGCGGCGGCACGGCCGGCACCGAAGGCGCGGACGGCGGTATCACCGGCGGGTAGGCACGCACGTCACAGAACCGTCACACAGCAGGCGCCCGCCCCCTCCTGTTGGATAATGCTCGCTCATCCGTGCAACGTCCATGGGGGGACCATGCGCACCCGAACGACCGCCCTTGCCATCGCGGCCATCACCACGGCCACACTGGCCCTCACCGGCTGCGGCGACAGCGAGCCCGACCTGGCCGCCTGCAAGGCTGCCCTGGCCAAGCAGGACACCGCTCAAGTCAGCGACAACGCCCAGGAACCCGGCCGCCCCGACGAATGTGAAGGTGTCAACTCCGCAACCCTGGTGCGCCTCCTCAACGAGATCGACGCAGAGCAGGGCTGATAACACACGCCCAGGCCCCGCTCGCGGCCCCGCACCCACACGGGTACGGGGCCGCGGCCATGCCCACCCCCACCCGAGAGAGGCCCCCGTGCCCGCACACCTCGACGTCCTCGAACTCCCGCCGCACAGCGGCGACGAGCACCAAGACGTCACGGAGGTGGTGACTGCATGCGACCGCCCCTCAGCAGCGAGGCCCGCGTCGTCACCGCGCTCGCGGCCGTGCTCTGGCTCCTCGGAGCCGCGGCCACCTTCGACACGACCCGAGGCAAACCCGCCGCCATCACCGCCGTCGTCGGCTGCGGGATCATGGAGCCCCTGATTACGGCCGTGGCGGTGTCCTTCTGGCGCCGGGACCGACGGAGGCGATGATCATGGCCACGGGAGCCGACCTCGGCATGACCGTATGGTGGCCCCGTCTGCGGCCAGCCCGCGCCCACCCCTACCGACCTCCGGCACAGCGGACCCCGCACCGTCACCCTCGGTGTGGACACCGGGCCGGCCCTGCAGCACATCACCGCACACCGCGGTGCACGCCGCCTCTGGCCCCGCTACCGGCGCCGGGCCGAGTGCCGCAGCCCCATCACGTGGGCGCTGCGCCTCGGGCGTGGACATCATGCTGACGCTCGTCTACGCGCTGCTCGCGCTGGCCGTCCTCATCGCCCTGCTGGGCATCGCCAACACGCTCACCCTCGCGGTGCACGAACGCACCCGCGAACTGGGGCTGTTGCGGGCGGTCGGGCAGACCAGGGCGCAGCTGCGGGCCATGGTGCGCTGGGAGTCCGTGCCTGGTGGCCGCCTTCGGCACGGCCGGCGGCCCGGGGCTCGGGGCCTTCCTCGGCTGGGCACTGGTGAAGGCGTCGGACGCCGCGGGCACGAGCGCCTTCGCGCTGCCGCCCGGCCGGCTCGCGGTCGTCCTGCTGGTCGGACTGGTCGCCGGGGCCCTGGCCGGATGGCGCCCGTGCCGGCGCGCGGCACGCCTGGACGTACTGAGGGCCATCGCGGCGGAATGACTCCGCCGACGACGGCCCGGAGGGCCACGGCCGCCGTGCCCCACCGGGGTGCGGCGGCCGCGCGTCAGACCAGAACCGGTTCGGCCGCGGCCGGGACCAGACGATCGAGCACCGGGGGCCACGCCTCCGGCGTCTCGGGAAGGACCGGCAGCGTCCGCGGGGCGACCTTGCGGACGACGGCCGCCGACACCTGCTCGCCCATCGTGCTGGGCGAGACCGTCGCCTCGGCCCGGAGCGTGAACCACACGACCTTGCCGCCGTCGTTGAGGGTCTCGGTGCCCCAGCTGTCGCTCATCGACACGACCATGGCGAGGCCGCGGCCGCAGGTGGCCAGGGGCTCGAACTCGCGGACCCGCGGCAGGCGCGGATCGTTGTCCGAGACGGCGACGGTGAGCCAGCCGGAGGCGAAGCTCAGCTCGACGGAACAGCGCTTGTCCGGCCGGGCGTGCCGGTGGACGTTGCCGAGCAGTTCGGTGATGCCCAGCAGAGTGGGGTCGATCAGCGGGTCCAGCCGCCAGTACCGCAGCTGAGCGGCGAGGATACGGCGTACCTGCTGGATCCGGGACGGCAGTGCCTCAAGTTCCAGAGCACACTGCCGCTTACTGCCTTCTGAGCTGATCACGGCTGCGACTCCCTCCGCGGTGGAGGGCGCGCCCCTGTGACCGGGGCATGCCCCGCCCGCATGGAATGGGAACACCTTTGCGGGATTGCTGTGAGTGACTGCTGCAGTGACTCCGTGACGCCACTCAAGGATCACCCCGATGGATGCTTACCGCAACTCCGCGAACGCGGAGAGTGCCGTTCCGTTCGCGTCAGTGCCGCTTGACCCGCTCGCGGGCGGTCCGCAGGGCGTCCAGGAAGCGGCCCGCCGAGGCCGCGCCCTGCGTGCGCAAGGTCAGCAGGTAGCCGGTGCCGTTGAGGCGGGCAAGGGTGCGGCGCCGTACCGCGAACCGCGGGGTCAGGGCGTGGACGTCCTCCACCGGAGCGCTGTCGATCTCCCGGCCGCGGCTGGTGAGCAGCACCAGGCGGCCGTCCTGGATCACGACCTGCCCTCCCCGGGTCAGCGACCGCAGCCGCCGTCCGATCCGCACCCCGGTGGCGGTGAACTCCGCTTCGGCCACGGCGCATCCCCTCCTTCGTCCGGTCGCAGTCTGCCCGCTCCGGGGGGCGCCGCACCAGCGCCCGCCTAAGATCGGGACACAGGCGGCGAACGAAGGGCGGCGCGGGTGAGCAGCAACGAGAAGGGCGACCGCGAAGACCGCACAAGGGCGGCGCAGACCGTACCCACCATCGACGTGGACCGGACCGACCCGCACTACCGAGGATGGCTCAAAGAGGCCGTACGGAAGGTCCAGGCGGACGCCAACCGCTCCGCCGACACGCACCTGTTGCGCTTCCCGCTCCCCGATGCCTGGGGCATCGACCTCTACCTCAAGGACGAGTCGACCCACCCCACCGGCAGCCTCAAGCACCGCCTCGCCCGCTCGCTCTTCCTCTACGGGCTGTGCAACGGCTGGATCCGGCCGGGCAAACCCGTCATCGAAGCCTCCAGCGGCTCGACCGCGGTGTCCGAGGCGTACTTCGCGGCCCTGATCGGCGTGCCGTTCATCGCCGTCATCCCGCGCACCACGAGCTGGGAGAAGCAGCGGCTGATCGAGTTCCACGGGGGCCGCTGCCACCTGGTGGACGACCCGCGGACGGTCTACGAGGTCTCCGCCCGTCTCGCGGAGGAGAGCGGCGGCCACTACATGGACCAGTTCACCTACGCCGAACGCGCCACCGACTGGCGCGGCAACAACAACATCGCCGAGTCGATCTACCAGCAGCTGCGCCTGGAGCGGAACCCCTGCCCGGCGTGGATCGTGGCGACCGCCGGCACCGGCGGCACCTCGGCGACCATCGCGCGCTACGTCCACTACATGCAGTACGACACCTTGGTGTGCGTCGCGGACCCGGAGAACTCGGTGTTCTTCGACGGCTGGGTGAGCGGCGACGACTCCGTGTGCTGCGAACGGGGTTCGCGGATCGAGGGCATCGGCCGCCCCAGGGTGGAGCCGAGTTTCGTGCCCGGTGCGGTCGACCGGATGATGAAGGTGCCGGACGCGGCCTCGGTGGCGGCGGTACGCGCCCTGGAGGCGGCCATCGGGCGCAAGGCCGGGGGGTCGACGGGCACCGGTCTGTGGAGCGCCTTCAAGCTCGTCGCGGAGATGGTCGCGGCGGCCCGCACGGGCAGTGTCGTCACCTTGCTGTGCGACCCCGGCGACCGCTACCTGGACAAGTACTATGCGGATGCCTGGCTCGCCGAACAGGGCCTGGACATCCGGCCGTACGCCGCCACCATCGACGCCTTCCTGGCCGCGGGGAACTGGCCGGACTGACCCGGTCCGTCCGTTCCGTTCTGTTACGTCGTGGTCACCCGGAGTCCGCCGGAGCACCGCCTTCCCTTTTCCGGGCGCTCTTAGCGTCCCGATATGACGATCTCTCAAGTGGCGCCCCCGGCGGTCGCGCCGCCGCCCCCCGCGCCCGGTGCGTCAGCGCCGCCCGCGCCCCGGGTGCCGGTGCCGCCCGTCCGGGCGCGGCGCCGGCGCATGCCGCCCCCGGCGCGGCTGGTCGTCCAGGCGACCGCCGCACTCGTCGCCGTCCTCGCCCTGTGCCTTGCCGCGGTCGTCGGGGCCGTCACCGTGCGGTCGGACGCCGAGCAGTTGCGCGACACGTCCGCGCACCGCGCCGCCGTCGCGGCCGAACTCCGCTTCGCCCTCGCCGACCTGGACGCCCAGCGCGCCAACCAGTTGGTGCCCGGCCACGCGGCCGACGATCCCGAGGTGTCGGTCGGCAACCGGCTGCTCGCGCTCATCACCGCGCAGCAGCGCCGCGCCCAGGCCAGCGACCTCCTCCGCCGGCTCGGCGCCGACGAGGCCCACGCCGCGCAGGTGCGCGGCATCCTCGACCTCCTCGGGCGCTACGACGACGCCGGCGGCCGCGCCGCCTACGTCGACGAACAGCACCACGAGCGGGCCGCGGGCCACCCGCCGGCGGTCGCCGTCGCCTTCTCCGCGGAGGCGGGCGACATCATGCACAGCCATCTGCTGCCCAAGGTCGCGGCCCTGGCGAACGCCTACGACGCGCAGGCCACCGCGGCCTCGCGCACCGCGCAGGACGCCGCCATGGGCTCGGCCGTGGCCGTCGGCGCACTCGGCCTGATCGCGGTCGCCGTACTCCTGTGGTGGCAGCGCGACCTGGCGCGCCGTTACCGCCGTCTGATCAACCCGGCACTGGCCGCCGCCACCGCCGCCGCCCTCGGCGTCACCCTGGCCGGGGTGTTCGCCTTCACCGGCGCCGCCGCCGACCTCGACGCCGGGACCCGGGACGGACTGCGCCCCTGGTCGCGTCTGGCGGAGGCGCGCGCCGTCGCCGCGGAGGCCGCCGCCACCCAGAGCCGCTGGCTCGTCAACGGCGCCGAGCCGCAGCAGCGCGCCGAACTCGACTCCCTCAACCGGCGGCTGGACGGTCTGCTCGCCCCCGGCGGGTGGGCCTCGGCGGACGAGCGCCCGGCGTACGCCGACGTCAACGAACGCTACGGGCACTTCCGCGCCGACGACCGCCGGCTCGTCGGGCTGATGGCCGGCAAGCGGATCGACGAGGCGGCCGTCGTGCTCACGGACGTCGGCCGCGGGGAGGTGGGCTTCGACTTCTGGGACTTCGCGACCACCCTGGACGCCCTCGCCCAGCACCAGCAGGCCGACTTCGTCGCGCGCACGGACGCCGCGCACTCCGGGCTCGACGGCTGGCCCGCCGTTCCCGCCGGTGTCCTGGGCATTGCCGCGGTCCTCGTGGTGGTGGGCGTGCGGCCGCGCCTCGCGGAGTACCGCTGAGCCGGTGACAGTGGGGCGACGGGCGAGCGACGGGGCAACCGGGCCGACGGGACCGGCGGGGGCGCCCGGGCTTGTGGGGAACCTGTGTTCGGTTATAGAAAGGCCTGTCTGCCCGATCTTGTGAAAGAGCCTCAGGTGACCACGACCCCGCCGTCCCCCGACGACGTCCCCTCCGTTCCCGACGACGTCTGGGACCGGTTCGTACAGGACACCGAGGCGGACATCCGCTCGTCGGCGCCCAAGGAGCCCTCCGCACGGGCCCGCATGGTCACCGAGCGGCTGCGGCAGCAGGACGAGGAGGCGGCGCGCCGCACCAAGCGCAGGTGGCGTGGGACCCCGCCGCCCGCGCAACCCGAGGGCTGGCGCACCGGCCCCGCCGTCTACGAGGTCGAGGAACGCCGCCCCCGGCGCCGCCGGTGGCTGGGCCTGGTCGGCGTCCTCGCCGCGGTCGGCGTGCTGCTGTTCGCCCTGAACCCGGGCTGGGCACTGGACGCGATGCGCGGCGGCGACAGCGGCGGTGGTGGCGGGGCGGAACGCTCGCCGCTCCCCGTGGAGACCGCGCGGCCGACTGGCGCCCCCTCGCAGGAGGCGTTCCCCGGCATGCCCACATCGGACGAGCCCTTCGCGGGTTCCCCGGCGGAGCGGTACGCCGACGGCGCGGAGGGGATCGTCCCGCCGAAGGCGCGGGCTGCCGGCTGGATGACGTCCGCGCAGGTGGCGGCGGCCCTGAAGAACGTCAAGGCGTTCCTGGTCGACACCAACCTCGACCCCGCCACGCTGCGGGGCGAACGGCCGGACGCCGCCCTGGGGATGCTCGACCCGAGCCAGCGCGAACTGCGCGCCCGGTTCGAGACGGCCTTCCGCAAGCCGACCGAGAAGAACGACCCGCTCCGCCTCGCGGTGCGCTTCAAGCCCGCGGAACTCGCCCTGGCCGGCGACGTGGTCAAGACCCGCGGACGGATGACCTTCGGCAAGGGCAAGGAGCACGCCGTCGTCGTCCACGCCGACTACACCTTCGTGTACCCCCTGGTGAAGGTGGGGTCCGGCTCCGACGAGGTCGCCCGAACGATCGTCCGCCGCGTCCTGGACCTGGAGTTCCCGGATCCGTCCCGCTACCGGGTGACCCCCGGCAAGTTCGCGATCACGTTGTACGACGACGACGTCGCCAACTCCGCCTGCTTCGTCCACGACGGCTGGCTCCACCCGCAGTTCGCCTCCGACGCCTCGGCTCGCGAGGACGCCGATCGGTCGGGACCCACGGTGGACCCCTACGACCGCAGCCGGGACCTGGTGGCCGAGCGCACCGAGACCGAGGGCTGCGGCACCGTATCCCGCACCTGAGGTGTCCGGGCCCCGCTCACGAGGCCAGCCGGCGGTCCAGCGAGCGGACCGCCGCGCGGAAGGACAGGCCGAGGCCCGGGCGGGACATCAGCAAGAAGGTGCGCAGGGCCGGCGGCCCGTCGGCGGCGAAGGTCCAGCGCACGTGGGTGCCGCCGTCCGGCGTGGGGGAGAGCGCCCACTCCTCCAGCAGGGCGCGCAGGCCGGGGACGTTGGTGGCGTCCGCGCGGTAGGCGAAGCGGCGCGGGGGCTCGTCGGCGAGGACGGTCTCCTCGAAGCGCACTCCCGCGCGCAGCCCGATCGTCCGGCCCCCGGTGGTCGGCACGGCGGCCGTGACGGCGTCGAACCACGCCGTCCAGCCCTCGGTGTCCTCGGCGAGGGCGGCGTGGACGGCCTCGGGCGGCGCCGAGGCATCGGCGGCGAAGACGAGACGGAGCGGCGCCGAGGCGAGGAAGCCCAGGTCCACCTGGCGTGTGGGGTGCAGTGGGCGCGTCATGCGCCGCACGGTAGTTGATGGACCGTCAGTTGTCTGCGGGACCCCCGCCGGGGACGTCGCCCGCCTCGGTGTCCCCCGGCTCACCGGCGACGACCAGGTCCGACAGGTGCTCGGCGATCTCCGCCCGCAGCACCTCGGGGATGCCGGCGTCCGTGACGAGGGTGTCCACGTCCTCCAGCGTGGCGAAGGAGCTCAGGCCCACGGTGCCCCACTTGGTGTGGTCCGCGATGACGACCACCCGGCGGGCGGAGCGCACGAAGCGCCGGTTGGTCTCCGCCTCGGCGAGGTTGGGGGTGGACAGGCCCGCCTCGACGGAGATGCCGTGGACGCCGAGGAAGAGCAGGTCGAAGTGGAGCGAACCGATGGCCTGGTCCGCGACGGGGCCGACGAGGGAGTCCGAGGGGGTGCGCACCCCGCCGGTGAGGACGACGGTCGCGGCGCCCTCGCGGCCGCTCGCGCCGCGGGCCGCGGAGTGGAAGACGTCGGCTACCCGCACGGAGTTGGTGACCACGGTGAGGTCGGGGACGTCCAGCAGGTGGTGGGCGAGGGCGTACGTCGTCGTGCCGCCGGTGAGCGCGATGGCGCTGCCGGGGGTGACCAGGCGGGCGGCGGCGCGGGCGATGGCCTCCTTGGCCCCGGGCTCGAGGCCCGCCTTCGCCTCGAAGCCCGGCTCGTGGCTGCTCGCCGGGGCGACGGGCACGGCACCGCCGTGGACCTTCTCGACCACGCCTTGGCGGGCCAGCGCGTCGAGGTCGCGGCGGACCGTCATGTCCGAGACGTTCAGCTTCCGGGTCAGCTCGTTGACCCGGACCCCGCCGCGCCGCCGGACCTCGTCCAGGATCAGCGCACGGCGCTGTTCCGCGAGCAGGTTCTGGTTGTCGCTCACCCGAGGTCCCGTCCCATCCTCTGATGTGATCCCGATGCTGCCCGGACCGGCAGTCTCGCCATCCTTCCACGACCTCCCCCGCCGGTCGGGGGCCGGAAGGCACGGGGTGACCGGTCCCACACGTACCGCGCGTGACACGTTCGGGTGGCATTCGTGAACACCTCTGTCCAGTACTGGTACGTGTGCCCGATTCTGAATACGCGCGATGCCGTACGCGCGTCACGGGGAAAGTACGGGAGGCGATCGCGATGCGGTCGGATACGGTACGGACGGAGCTGTCGCTCGAGCTGCTGGTCCACGGCGTCGGCGGGACGACCCCGCAGACGATGCTCAACGACCCGCGCATCACGCGCGTCTGCGGTGACGACACCGCCGGGATCTACCGGCGTGCCGACGACGCCGACGCGGAGCGCCGTCCGCAGGAGTACGGCGAGGGCCCGGTGCCCGACGCCTATTCGTGGTGCAACCTGACGTCCGGGGACGGCAGTCGCGCGCTGTGGCTGCTCCTGCTCCCCTTCATGGTGGCCAACCTGGCCCACTGGATGCGACCGCCGGTCTCGAGGCCCGGCCTGGACCGGGCCTACGACGTGCTGGTGCGGCTGCTGGCACTGTCGCTGACGGTGCTGCTGGTGGCCGCGGCCTGCGAGGTCGCGATGGATCTGGTGGCCTGGCAGTGCGCGGGCAACGCGGCCTGCGCGGGCGGGAAGAGCTGGCTGTCCTTCCTCGCCGCCGGCGAGCCGGGGCGCCGGATCGCCGCCGGGGCGGCGCTGCCCGGCGGGCTGATCCTGCTGCTGTGGTGGCTCTCGCGGCGCACCTGGTACGCCTACGAGTCCCAGCGCCCGCTGCCCGGCCCGCATCCGCGGGAGCGGGAGGGACCGGACGTCACGCCGCTGGCCCGGCGCGGCTTCTGGTACGGGCGGCGGCTGGTCGCCCGGCTCCGCGCGGCGCACACGGCGGCCGGGCTGCTCACGGTCGCGTTCGCGCTGGTGGTCCCCCCGCTGGAACGGGACATGGACGCCGGCGGGGTGCGGATACTCGCCGCCGTCGGCTGGCTGCTGACGGGCGCCCTGGCGGGGCTGACGGTGGCGGCGGTCGCCGTGACCTGCGGCATGGGGCGCAGCGAGCACGCGCCGGACGAGGCCCTGGACCCACGACTGGCCCGGGCGATGCTCGGGGGCACGGCTGCCGCGCTGCTCGCTGCGGCCGGTTACGCCTGCTGGCACCGTCCCGGCTGGAACGCCGTCGGACGGCTGCCGTCCGGGGATGCCTTCGGCTGGCTCGCCCTGGCTCAGGGGACGTTGCTCGTGGCGCTCGCCTCCGTCGCCCATCTGATGTTCCGCTCCGGCGGCGGCCGCGCGGAGCTGCGCGGGCTGGGGGGACCGGCGGTGGCGCTGCTCGCCTGCTCCCTCGGCGGCGTGCTGACCGGTGGCATCGCCCAGCGGGTCGCGGACTGGCTGGACCGCGGCGCCACGCCGGGCAGCGGCGGCAGCGCGGTCGCGGGGCCGCCCGTGCTGCTGTCCTGGCAGGCCTCGGCGATCCCGGTGCTGCTGCTGGTGCTGGCCGTGGTGGTCGTGGTGCGCGGCAGGAGACTGGTGCGCCGCTCCCGGGCACTGGTGCCGAGGGTGGAGTCGGACTATCCGGGGGAGGAGCACGAGCCCGCGCGCAGCCGCCAGATCGCCATGGCCCGGGCCAGAGCCGAACTCACCGACCAGGCCGCCCTGTTCATCGGGGTCATCGGGGCCGTCGCCTTCCTGCTGGGCGCCGGGGCGCTCGCCGGGGCCTGGCTGAGCGGTGCCGTCCCGGGACGGGCCGGGGCCGGCGCGCCCGGCTGGCTGCGGACGGTCGCGGAGACCGCCCAGGGACTCGGCTCCTGGCTGGTCGGCGCGGGGGTGGTCGCCCTGATCGCGCTCGGTCGCCGGGCCTACCGCGACGCGGGGGCACGCCGCACCGTGGGCATCCTCTGGGACGTCGGCACCTTCTGGCCGCGCGCCGCGCACCCCTTCGCCCCGCCCTGCTACGCCGAGCGCGCCGTGCCCGACCTGACCTGGCGGATGACGACCTGGACCCGGGCGCACGCCGGCCGGATCATCCTCTCCGGGCACTCGCAGGGCAGCGTCCTGGCCGCGGCAGCGGTGTGGCAGCTGGATCCGACGACCCGGGCGCGGATCGCCCTGCTCACCTACGGTTCTCCGCTGGGCCGGCTGTACGGGCGCTGGTTCCCCGCCTACTTCGGGCCCCCTGCCCTGACCTCGCTCCACGGCGAGCTGCACGCCTGGCGCAACCTGTGGCGCCGTACGGATCCGATCGGCGGCCCGGTCCACCTCGACGAGCCCGGACCACCGGTCGACCGGGCGCCGCTGCCCGATCCGGCGGCGTACGGACGGACGGCGGAACACCCGCTGCCCGCGCCGCTGCTCACCCACTTCGACTACCAGGCCGACCCGGCCTTCGCGGCCGAGCGCGGCGCGCTGCTCGGCTGGTTGTACGGGAACACGGAGGGGGTGCTGCCCGTGCAGGGTCAGGGCAGTGGGGGAAGGTCCTCCGGGTAGAGCAGCTGCAGCTCCTCGTGGCTGGGCTCGCTGATCCGGGCGAGCCGCCCCGCGTGGCGCTCGACCATGGCCTCGAAGGTCTGCCGGGCGGTGCGGCCGTTGCCGAACGCCGGGCCCTTGGGGATCGCGGTGAAGTACTTGTAGAGCGCCTCGCCGGTGTCCTCGGAGAGCTGGTACTCGTGCTCCTCGGCCTGGGCCCGCACGATCCGCAGCAGTTCGACCGGGGTGTAGTCGTCGAAGGTGATGGTCCGCGAGAAGCGCGAGGCGACACCGGGGTTGGCGGACAGGAAGTGTTCCATCTCCGCCGTGTAGCCCGCGACGATCACCACGACGGCTTCGCGGTGGTCCTCCATCAGCTTCACCAGGGTGTCGATCGCCTCCCGCCCGAAGTCCCGGCCCGAGTCCTCGGGGGCGAGCGCGTACGCCTCGTCGATGAAGAGCACCCCGCCGCGGGCGCGGTCGAAGGCCTCCTGGGTGCGGATGGCGGTCGAGCCGATGTGCTCGCCCACCAGGTCGACGCGGGCCACCTCCACCAGGTGCCCGCGCTCCAGCACGCCCAGGGTGGCAAGGATCTCGCCGTACAGCCGGGCGACGGTCGTCTTGCCCGTGCCGGGGGAGCCGGTGAAGACCAGGTGGCGGCGCGGGGAGGGGGCCTTGAGGCCGGCCTCGCGGCGTCTGCGGCCCACCGCGATCAGGTCGATCAGCGAGCGCACCTCGCGCTTGACGCTCTCCAGGCCCACCAGCGCGTCGAGTTCGGCCAGCACCTCGTCCGAGGGACGGGCGTCCGCGGCCGGGGCTTGCGGGGCCGCGGGCTCGGCGGCGGTCGGCGCCACGGGCAGTCCGCCGAGCAGCCCGAACGACGCAGGGGCGGGCTGCCGTTCGCCGGCCGGAGCGGGCACGCCCGAGGACTCCGGCACGGTACGGCGCTCACCGCTCTGGTCCCCGGTGCAGTCCTCCGTGACCGGTCCTGGCTCGGCGAACTCGTAACCGCCGCGCGCGCAGCGCTCCGTGCGGCAGCGGGTGAGCGTGGAGCGGCAGCCGTCGATGATGTGGAAGCCGTAGCCCCGGCTGCCGGTGACCCGGCACCCGGTGAAGGTGCCGCGGCCGCCCGCGGAGACGTAGAACCCGGCCTCGGCCGGGTTGGTGACGACGCAGCGCTCCAGCGTGGGGTCGGCGCCCTTGGTGACGATGACGCCCGTGGCCGTGTCGTCGATGGTGCAGGCGGACAGCGTGCCGCCGCTGCCGTGGTCGCGGAACCAGGCGCCGGTGGAGGCCTCGCGGATGCGGCAGTCGTCCAGTTGCACGGTGGCGCCGTCGCTGACCGAGACCGCGGTGTTGCGGACCTGGGAGATGTCGCAGTCGACGACGTCGGCGCGGGAGCCCCGGTCGAGCACGAACAGGGCGTCGGGCACGTCGTGCACGCGGCAGGAGTCCAGGACGGCGGCCGCGCCGTCGCTGACCCAGACCGCCGGGTAGTCGCCCTGGCTGTCGTGGATCTCGCACTGGTTGGCGTCCACCCGGGTGCCCGGGTCCCACACCGACAGGCCGTTGCGGCCGAAGCGCCGCACCGTGGTGCGGGTGAGGGTGAGGACCGAACGGGAGCGCAGGTCGACGGCGTTCTCGGGGACGTCGTGGATGTCGCAGTCGGAGAGCGTGAGGACGGCGTCCGTGTCCAGGGTGATGCCGTCGCCGGTGGTGCGGTGCACCTGGCACTCGGTGAGGTGGCCGGCGGCCCGCGAGGCGACCTGTACGCCGGTGCCCTTGACCTCGTACACCTCGCAGCCGACCGCCTCGGCCACGGTGCCCTCGCCGGTGAGCGCGAGTCCCGCGCCGGAGGCGTTGTGGACCCGGCAGCGCTCCAGCCGCGGGGAAGCGCCGCCGCGCACCGAGATGCCGGTCTGGCCCGCGGACACCACCTCGCAGTCCTCGAACAGGCCGCCGGCGGCCTCCAGGACGCTGATCCCCAGCCCCGCGGGGTTGTCGACGGTGCAGCGGCGCACGGTCGGCCGCGCCCCGTCGCGGACCTCTATGCCCACCGCGGAACGGGTGCTGACCCGCAGTCCGGTGAGTTCGGGCGCGGCGTCCTCGACGAGGAGGGCGGCGGCGGAGGTGTCCTGGCCCTCGACGGAGAGGTCCTGGACCGTCGCCGCGGCCCGTACGGTCAGGGCGACACCGGCGGGCGGGGCGATCCGCACGGAGCCCGGGCCCTCGGCCGCGCGGAGCGTTATGACCTTCTCCACGACGAGGTTCTCCCGGTAGGTCCCGGGGTTGACCGAGAGCACGTCGCCCTCGGCGGCCGCCTCCAGGGCCGCGGCGAGGCTCTCGTACTCTCCCGTGCGGCGGCGCCACCGCGAGCTGCTGGTGTGCGTCACCTGAACCACGCCCTGTGCCATGGAGATGCTCTGCCCCGTCCTCTTGCACTGCGCCGACCTGGGGGCCTCCACGGTAGCGCGCGCCGGGCGCGCGCCAGCACCCAGATGCTGATGGATCACCTGATGGATCCGGCCGGATGACGCCGATTGCGGATGATCCGCGGGACCGACCTACGTACCCGGTGTGGTCAGCCGCCGGCCCCGGCCCGGCCCCAGCTCTGCCCGGCGGCCGCCCACTCGCGCTCCCACTCGGCGAGCCTGCGTCGCATCAGGTGCCACATGAGTACCTGGCGCCCCATCAATCCCAGCACGGTCGCGGCGAGGAAGGTGCCGATGCCGGCGAGCATCGCGTGCGTGGTGGCGGAGCGGGAGTCCAGGGGCGCCGGCACGGGCAGGGCACCGGACCTGTCGGTCCACATCGTGATGTGGTCGCCCTTGTCGTGGGAGGCGCCCACCCGCACCTGGGCGGTGTGGACGTGCCCGTCCGGCGCGGTCCAGCGGACCACGGCGTCGCGGCGGTCCTCGTGGACGCGGCCCGATTCGGGGTCGGGGTCGGGGGCCTCACGCGGACCGGCCCTGAGCACCACGGCGGAGACTTCGGTGCGGTTGGCGTGCTCGACGCTGACGGTGTGCTGGAGGGAGTGGTCCACGGTCAGCCCGGCGGTCAGCCCGGCCGCGGGCGCGCCCAGGACGATGGCGCAGCCGGCCGCGACCCCAGCGCAGGCCTCGAACACGTCGGAACGGCGGCGCAGGCTGTTCTTCCGCCAACGCCACCACCGCACGTGCGTGGCCGCCATCGGGCGCACCCCCTTCACCGTCCAAGTACCGCACACGGCGCGGTACATGCGCGGCATGGACCGGGCGGGAGAGAGCCGTCTCACGCCGGCGCCCACCCGGGGCCCGGACCGTGCCGCGGTCTTGGGACGCGTTCACTCCACACATGTCAACGCGTCGCCCACCCGGAGTGTTCCGGGTCGTTCGGGCACGAGATTCTGTCCGAAAACCAGTCTGCCCCCGATTCTGCGGTGGCGCGCGAGGGTGCGCAGCGGTTCCCGGCCGCGGGTCGCGGTGTGCTGGTCGGTGGTGGTCACCACGCAACGCCCGCAGGGCTTCACGACACGGAATTCCACTTCCCCGATGCGGATCCGGGTCCAGGTGTCCTCGGCCCAGGCGCCGGTCCCCGCGATCACGGCGTTGGGTCGGAAACGGTCCATCGGCAGCGGCCCCTCCCCGGGGTGGTCGCCCGCGGCGACCAGCGCGTTGAGGGCGGCCAGGGAGGCCTCGGTCGTCACGAGCAGGGGGAAGCCGTCGGCGAAGCTCACGGTCTCCCCGGGGCGCGCGTACTCCGGGTCGACCGGGCGCCGACGGGCCGGGTCGTCGAGGTGGACGAGGGTGACCTCCGCGCCCAGGAACGTGCCGAACCAGGCGGCGGCCGCGTCTCCCGCGGGCACGGCCTCCACCTTGTCGCCCCATATGTGCACCGGGACCGTCGTGGACGGTCCCGGTACCGCGATGTCCAGCACCGGCATCCCCGGAGCGGTGAGCAGCAGCCCACCGCCGGGGGACGGCTCCGCGCGCGCCAGGGCCAGCCGGGGTTGCTCGCGCTGCGTGACGCATCGTCCCGCAGCGTCCACGAGCATCCACCGGCGGTCTCCGGCGAGCCCCCACGGCTCCACCACTGCCTCGGACAACCGCTGTCCACCGAGCGACTTGACGGGGTGGACGTGCAGTGAACCGAGGTGAGGTGTCGGCGTCGGAGTCGTCATTCAGCCATCGTGCCAGGCGGCACGGTCACCCGTCGGCGGGGACCGGGCCGCCCGCGGTCGTCAGCCGGAGTAGTAGCCCTGGCCGAGGTTCCGCCGCTGGTACGGCTGCTCGTCGTAGCCGGTCGGTGCGACCGGGCGCGGCGGGGCAGGACGCGGGGCGGCGGCGGGGCGCACCTGCTCGTAGCCGGCCGGGCCCTGGTACTGCTGCGGGGCCTGCTGCGCCGGGTACCCGCCGTTGAACGCGGCGGGACGGGGCGCGGTGGCCTGCTGCGGGATGTAGGGCGCCGGTGCCTGCTGCAGCTGGGGCTGCTGGTAACCGGGCGCCGAGTAGCCGGAGTACGACGGCGTGCTCGGCGCGGAGGAGTGGTGGGACGGTCCGGGGGGCAGCGCGGGGAGCGCGGCCGGCAGGGCCGGGAGATTGCTGCCGGTGGTCTCGTACGCGGACGGGACGCGGATCGGCGCGATCTGGGGGGTGCCCCGCTCTGCGACCAGGCTGTCGTAGATGGGGGTGTCGGGGAAGAACGGCGACGTGTAGTAGCCACCGCTGTAAGAACCGCGGGGGGAGGTCATAGCCCATAAGTTAAGCCCACGATGTGCTGGTTGGGGAGACCGATTAGCAGGTCATTTCATGTGCAGTGAGTGACGGCTGACCCTTATTGCGATCGAATCGGAGGAAATCGGCCCGTGGCCGCCGTTCGGATCGCGTAAAGGCGCTGGGCCTGGGGCGTTACCGCTCGTCACGCGGGAACACAGGCGCGGAAAACCGCCCGGCCGAATGGTGTCGGAGGGTGACGGGACCGGCACTCTCGCGCACCAACAGGTCACCCGCACGAAGGAGGAACGCGGTGTTTCCGTGACTCCGGCGAACTTCGTCCCGCGAGGACCCCGATGTGCCACAGTGAGCCATGCGCGTCGCCATGCTCTTCGGGCAGGACCGGCCCGCGCGGCCGGACGAATGGCACAAGGCCGCGGCGACCGTCGCCGACGTCGTCGACGTGGTGGCCGTCCACGAGTTGACCCTGCCCGCGGTCCGCGGGCTCCCCTACGCCGGCCGCGACCCCGAGCGTCCGCACCACTACCAGGTCGCCGTCCCCCACGGCGGTGCCGTGGCGCGCAGGGTCACCGCCGGGCGCGTCGGGGGCGTACTGCGCCACGAGGCGGCCGAGTGCGGCCGGTTCGACCTCCTCCACGGCCATCTGCCCGGCGCCGAGGAACTGCTGCCCCGGCTCGCACGCGCCGCGAGGCTGCCGTACGTGCTCACCGAGGACGACCCCTCCCTCTTCGGTCACCCCACGCGCCCGCTCCCCGGGCTGCCCGCGCGACGGGCCCGCGCGCGGGTCTACCGCGAGGCCGCCGCCGTGCTCGCGGTCAGCGACGCGCTGCTGCTGCGGCTCGGCGAACTGCGCCTGCCCGGCCGGCACCGCCTGGTCCCGCACCCGGTCGGTCCCGAGTCGCTGCCGCCGGTGCCCGCCCGTGCCCGGATCAGCCAGGACCCGGTGCGGGTGGCGGCAGCCGGGAGCTTCGAGGCCCACGAGGGCTGGGAGGTGCTCGTGCACGCCTTCGCCGCCGCCCGGGTCAAGGATCCGCGGCTGCGGCTGGACGTCGTCGCCGAGGGGGCCGCCGAACTCCCCGCCGACGTACGCGAGCTGATACGCACGTGCGGGGTGGCCCACTTCGTCACGGTGCGCCGGGCGCGGGGCCGCGCCGAGGCGCTGCACACCGTCGCCCACGCCGACCTCTTCCTCGTGGCGAGCCACGTGGAGAGCTTCTGCGTACGCGCGCTGGACGCGCTGGGCTGCGGCACGCCCGTCGTCGGCACCCGCACCGGCGCGTTGCCCGAACTCGTCGGGCACGACGGCGGGGTGCTCGTCGCACCGGGTGACGCCCCCGCCCTCGGCCGGGCGCTCGTGGAGGCCGCCGCCCGGCTGTCCTCGCGCCGGCCCACGCTCCTCGCCGACCGCACCCGGCGCCGCTACGGCACGGCGGCCGTCGGTGCCCGGCTGGCCGTCGTCTACGCCGAGGCGTCGTCGGGCCGCGGCCGCGCATAGGTGCGGCCCTTCCATGCGGCCCCGCGGCCGCGGCCGTGCTGCACGGCCGAGTCGACCGTCATCAGCAGGTAGAGGACCGCCGTGAACGGCAGCAGCAGCGCGGGCCACGGCGGCCGGCGGTAGTAGCGGAGCATCGGCAGGTAGGTACCGCACATCAGGGCCCACGCTCCCGCACCCGCCGCGCACAGCCACCCGTCCCCGGTGAGCGCCCCGCCGATCGTGGCGAGCGGCGGGACCACGTACACCAGGAGCAGGCCGAGCACCGTGCCGGTGAGGAGGAGCGCGCTGTGCCGCAGCTGCGCGTAGGCGCTGCGCGACACCATGCGCCACAGCTCGCTGAGGCCCGGGTAGGGACGGACGCTGTCGACCTCGTCGGCCAGGCCCAGCCAGATCCGCCCGCCCGAGCGCTTGACGGCGCGGGCCAGCGCCACGTCGTCGATCACCGCGTGCCGGATCGCGTCGGGCACGCCCGCCCGCTCCACCGCCGTGCGGCGGATCAGCACGCAACCGCCGGCCGCCGCGGCGGTCCTGGCACGCGGCCGGTTCACCCGGCGGAACGGGTACAGCTGGGCGAAGAAGTAGACGAAGGCCGGGACGATCAGCCGTTCCCATGTGCCGGCGACCCGCAGCCGGGCCATCTGCGACACCATGTCCAGGCCGGCGCCCTGCGCCGCGGCCACCAGGTGGCGCAGCGAGTCGGGGCCGTGCGCGATGTCGGCGTCCGTGAGCAGCAGGAACTCGGGACCGCCGGAAGAGGTGGCGACCTCGATGCCGTGCCGGACCGCCCACAGCTTCCCCGTCCAGCCCTCCGGCACGGGGCCCGGGCTGACGACGTGCAGCGGCAGTCCCTCCGCACGCCCCGCCAGCTCGCGGGCCAGTTCCCCGGTGCCGTCGGTGCTGCCGTCGTCCACCAGGACGACCTCGGCGCGTCCCGGGTAGCGCTGCGCCAGGACGCTCGGCAGGCTCCTCGGCAACACCTCCGCCTCGTCCCGCGCCGGGACGACCACCGTCACGTCCGGCCACTCCCGCGGCTCCTCGGCCACGGCCGGCAGCCGCACGTCCGTCCGCCAGAACAGCCCCTGTGCCAGCAGCAGCCACACCCACGCCAGCAACGACACCACGGTCACCCACGTCAGCCACGTCACCCCCGCAGTCTGCCGCCGTCGCTCTCCTGTACGCGTCATTTCCCCCGGTACGGCCGCGGAGCGGGCCGACAATCGCATCGCGTAAGGTGGTGCCCCGTGAAGATCGCGCTGATGGACTCCGGTATCGGCCTGCTCGCCGCGGCCGCCGCCATCCGACGGCTGCGGCCCGACGCGGACCTCGTGCTCTCCGCCGACCCCGACGGCATGCCCTGGGGCCCGCGTACCCCCGAGGACGTCACCGCGCACGCCCTGGCCTGTGCCCTCGCCGCCGCCGAGCACCGCCCGCAGGCGCTGATCGTGGCCTGCAACACCGCCACCGTGCACGCCCTGCCCGCGCTGCGCGCGGCCCTCGAACCCGCGATCCCGGTCATCGGCACCGTCCCGGCGATCAAGCCTGCCGCCGCAGGGGCCGGCAAGGTGGCGATCTGGGCGACCCCGGCGACCACCGGCAGCCCCTACCAGCGCGGGCTGATCGAGGAATTCGGCAACGGCGCCGAGATCACCGAGGTGCCCTGCCCCGGCCTCGCCGACGCCGTCGACCGCGCCGACGAGGCCGCGACCGCCGCGGCCATCGCCGCCGCTGCCGCGCTCACGCCCGCCGACGTCGAGGCGGTCGTCCTCGGCTGCACCCACTACGAGCTGGTGGCCGACCGCATCCGGGCCGCCCTGGCCGCCCCCGCCCTGCTGTACGGCTCGGCCGACGCCGTCGCCGCCCAGACGCTCCGCCGCATCGGCACCGGGCCCCGCCCCGACGCGGCGCCCACCGGAAGCCTCGCGGTGATCCTCAGCGGCCGGGCGGGCACCGTCACCCCCGAGGCCCTGGCCTACGCGGAGGGCCGCTCCCTCGGCGCCGACGTGGCCCCCGCCGCGGCCGAGGCCCGCTGACCCCGCCCCGCACGGCGTCCGGGGGCGCCGCCACTTTCCGCCGTATCCGCTCCGTACAACGGTGCCAACTCGCCGTGGGATGAGTAGGCTGCGCACTATGACGGACGCGCAGCGTGACGACGCGCGTACATCCCAGGTGTGGACGGGCCACGCGAGCAACCGCTTCCAGTGGCTCCTCGCGGCCGCGGGGGCTGCCTGCATGGCGCTCGGCATCGAGCTCGCCGTGACCTCGCCCTACACCTCGGGCACGGTGCCGCTGGTCATGTCGGTGGTGGGCTGCATCGCGGCGGGGCTGCTGGTGCTGTTCGGAACCGTCGCGTTCACGCACGTCCGCGTGAACGTGGACCGGGACGGGCTCCAGGTGCGCTGCGGCCACATCGGCGTGCCCCGCCGCCGGATCCGGTGGGAGGAGATCAACGACGCGCACCTCGCGCCCGTCGTCAGCCCCCGCCACTGGGGCGGCTGGGGGTACCGATGGCGGCCCGAGCAGGGCACCGCGGTCGTGGTCCGCCGCGGGCCGGGGGTCGTCATCGACCTGGGCAACGGCCGGCACTTCACCGTCACCGTGGACGACGCCGAGGGCGCCGTCCAGGCCATCCGCAGCCGGCTGGGCCTGCGCCCGTAGCCCGGGGGCCACGGGCGCAGACGTGCCGGCCGGCGCGCGCTCACGACCAGCGCGCGCTCACCCGCCCGGTTCCCGCGGCACACGTCAGGAGCACGCCCAGCCCGGTGCGCTCGGCGGAGGCGGCGCCCTCCACCCCGTCCGTGTCCTGCGCGCCGACGAGCAGCACGTGCCACGGCGCGGCCGGCGGGTGCTCGCCCACGGCCTCGACCGTCACCGTGTCACCCGTACGGCCCACGCGGAAGACGGCGGCCGTCGAGCCGTCCGGAGCCGGCACGGTGGCGATCGTGCCGCCGCCGTCGGCCGGGGCGTGCACCCGCAGGGTGACCCCGTCCGCCCAGTCGTACTCCGGGGCCTCCTCGGCGGCGCCGAAGGGCACCACCGAGCCGGGCCTGGCCAGCAGCGGGAGCGTGTCGAAGCCGTGCGTCTCGCGCCGCCAGCCCGGGCCCTCGACGCGCTCGCCGGTCAGCAGGTGCGTCCAGGTGCCGGCCGGGACGTAGTACTCGACCTCGCCGTCCGCGCTCAGGACCGGCGCGACCAGCACGTCGTCGCCGAGCATGTACTGCCGGTCCAGGTGCAGGCAGGCCGGGTCGTCGGGGAACTCCAGCAGCATCGCCCGCATCATCGGCGTGCCCTCGTCACGGGCCTGCAGCGCCGCCCGGTACAGGTACGGCATGAGGCGGTTCTTCAGCCGGGTGAAGTCGCGGGTGACGGCGACCGCCTCGTCACCGAACTCCCACGGCACGCGGTAGGACTTGCTGCCGTGCAGCCGGCTGTGCGAGGACAGCAGGCCGAACTGCACCCAGCGCTTGAACAGCGCCGGGTCGGGCGTCCCCTCGAAGCCGCCGATGTCGTGGCTCCAGAAGCCGAAGCCCGACAGGCCCAGCGACAGTCCGCCGCGCAGGCTGTCGGCCATCGCCGTGAACGTCGACTCGCAGTCGCCGCCCCAGTGCACCGGGAACTGCTGCCCGCCCGCGGTCGCCGAGCGCGCGAAGAGCACCGCCTCGCCCTCGCCGCGCTCCTCGCGCAGCACGTCGAAGACGACCTGGTTGTAGAGCTGCGTGTAGTAGTTGTGCATGCGCTCCGGGTCGGAGCCGTCGTGCCACACCACGTCCAACGGGATGCGCTCGCCGAAGTCGGTCTTGAAGACGTCGACGCCCTGCCGCAGCAGTGGGCGCAGCTTCTCCGCGTACCAGGTGCGGGCGGCGGGGCTGGTGAAGTCGACCAGTGCCATGCCCGGCTGCCACAGGTCCCACTGCCACACGTCGCCGTTCGCCCGCATGACGAGGTGGCCCTCGCGCATGCCCTCCTCGAAGAGTGCCGACTTCTGCGCGATGTACGGGTTGATCCAGGCGGAGACGCGCAGCCCGCGCTCCTTGAGCCGGGCGAGCATGCCCTCGGGGTCGGGGAAGACCTCCGCGTCCCAGGTGAAGTCGCTCCACTGGTACTCGCGCATCCAGAAGCAGTCGAAGTGGAAGACGCTGAGCGGGATCCCGCGGTCCGCCATGCCCTGGACGAAGTGGCTGACGGTCGCCTCGTCGTAGGAGGTGGTGAAGGAGGTCGACAGCCACAGGCCGAACGACCAGGCCGGCGGCAGCGCGGGACGGCCGGTGAGGGCCGTGTAGCGGGCCAGGATCTCCTTCGGGGTGGACCCGTGGACGACGAAGTACTCCAGCGACTGGTCCTCGACGCTGAACTGCACCTGGTCGACGACCTCGGAGCCGACCTCGTACGAGACCTTGCCGGGGTGGTTGACGAAGACGCCGTAGCCGCGGTTGGTGAGGTGGAAGGGGACGTTCTTGTAGGCCTGCTCGCTGATCGTGCCGCCGTCCGCCTGCCAGATGTCCACCGTCTGGCCGTTCTTGACGAACGGGGTGAAGCGCTCGCCGAGGCCGTACACCGTCTCGCCGACGCCGAGCGAGAGCTGGGCGACCATGAAGTGCCGGTCGTCCGCGTCGGTGACGAAGCCCGTGCCGCGGGTGCCGGCCGAGGTGAGCGTGCGGCCGCCCGCGGTGAAGTCCAGGTGCCACGGGGCGGAGGCGTCGACGCGCAGCGTCAGGCCGCCCGAGGTCAGTTCGAGCAGGGAGCCGTCGCGGGAGGTCTTGCCGGCGCCGCCGTCCACCGCGCCCGGCAGGGCGAACTCCGGCCCGCGGCGGGCCTTCCCGGCGTGGTGCGTGGTGCGCACGCCGATCACGCCCTCGGCCGGGGACCAGCACTCCACCCTCAGCAGCGGGCTGTTGAGCGTGTCGCCGCGCTGCCGCACCGGCTTCACCGGGGCGTGCAGGACGATCCGGTCGTCCGCGACGGAGGCGTCCGCGACGGAGGCCGCGTACTTCGCCGTGACGCCCGGGCGCATCATCCAGAAGCCGTCGGTGAACTTCACGACTGCTCCTGCCGTCCCGCCCGGTGGGCGCCGATCAGGTCCCGGTACCAGTCGTAGCTGGCCTTGGGGGTGCGCTCGCCGTTGTCGTAGTCGACGCGTACGATGCCGAACCGCTGGCCGTAGCCGCGGGCCCACTCGAAGTTGTCCAGCAGCGACCAGACGTAGTAGCCGCGCACGTCCATGCCCTCGTCCATCGCGGCGCGCAGCGCGTGCAGGTGGTCGCGGAGGTAGGCCACGCGGTCGGTGTCCTCGACACGGCCGTCGGCGGAGGGGACGTCGGCCTCGGCCGAGCCGTTCTCCGTGATGAAGGCGGGCGGCAGCGAGGGGTAGCGCTCCTTGAGGTCCAGCAGCAGCGCCGTGAAGGACTCCGGGACGACGGGCCAGCCCATGGTGGTGTGCCGGGTGCCGTACGGGTCGGTCTCGCGCACACCGATGTCGACGGCGGTGCGGCGGGCCGGGTCGGGCTCGCGGTGCGGGGCGTCGGTGACGGTGAGGGGGCGGTAGAAGTTGAGGCCCACGAAGTCCAGCGGGGCCCCCATGACCTCGAGGTCGCCCTCGCGGCGGTACGAGCCGTCGGCGAGCGCGCCCCAGGTCTCGGCCTCGCCGGTGGGGTAGCGGCCGGCGAACAGCGGCTCGGTCCACGTCTCGTTGTGCAGCGTCTCGGCCCGGCGCAGCGCGGCCAGGTCGGCGGCGGAGCCGCTCGCGGCCTCGATGCGGTCGAGGTTGAGGGTGATGCCGACCTCGCGGGCACCCGCCTCGCGCAGGGCGCGCACGGCCAGGCCGTGGGCGAGCAGCAGGTGGTGGGCGGCGGCCAGCGCGCCGGTGCCCTCCTGGGCGCCGGGGGCGTGCCGGCCCTCGGCGTAGCCGACGAAGGCCGAGCAGTAGGGCTCGTTGAGGGTGATCCAGCGCTCCACGCGGTCGCCGAGCCGCTCGGCGACGGCCGTCGTGTACTCGGCGAAGGCCTCGGCCGTCGCGCGGTTGCGCCAGCCGCCCTGGTCCTCCAGGGCCTGCGGGAGGTCCCAGTGGTAGAGCGTCACGGCGGGGGAGATGCCGGCGGCGAGCAGGTCGTCGGTGAGGCGGTCGTAGAAGTCCAGGCCCTTGCCGTTGACCGCGCCGCGGCCCTGCGGGACGACGCGCGGCCAGGAGACGGAGAAGCGGTAGGAGTCGACGCCCAGGCCGGCGAGGAGGCGCACGTCCTCGGCGTGCCGGTGGTAGTGGTCGCAGGCCACGTCACCGGTGGCGCCCTCGGCCGTGCGGCCCGGGGTGTGGCTGAAGGTGTCCCAGATCGACGGGCCGCGGCCGTCCTCGTCGTGGGCGCCCTCGATCTGGTAGGCGGCGGTGGCGGCGCCGAAGCGGAAACCGGGCGGGAAGACCGGGAAATCGGTGGACATGGGGGCGTGCTCCCTCGGCAGGGTCAGTGGTGGGCGGGAAGGGACAACGGAGAACGGAGGATCCGGGAGGGGGGCGGGCGGGTGCCGGGGTCAGGCGCCCGCCGCGCGGGGGCCCGGCGGGGCGATCCGCGCGCCCGGCACGAACGCCGGGGGGATCAGCCGGTGCCCGGGCGGCATGACGGACGCTCCCTCGGCGCGGGTGGCGATGGCCTCCACGGCGAGCCGTGTCACCGCTGCGGACATCTCGGTCACGGGCAGTTCGACGCGCGGCAGTTCCAGACCCCCCAGGTCGTCGGGGAGGTTGCCGACCGCCACGACCGCCAGGTCCTCGGGCACCCGCAGGCCCTCCGCCGTCACGGCGGCGAGGATGTGCGGGAGGGCGGCCACGTGCTGCACCACCAGGGCGGTGGGCGGGTGTTCGCCGTGCAGCAGCGTCCCGATGCGCCGCGCGAGCCGCGCCATGTCGCCGGTCGACTGGTGCACGCGCACGTCGGCGCCGGTCCGCGCGGCCGCCCGGCGGGCACCGGCCAGTCCGCGGACGGCGTAGCCGCGTTGCGCCAGGATCTCGCGCTCGGTGGTGGCCAAGTAGGCGATGTCCCGGTGGCCGGCGGCGGCGAGTTCGCCCACGGCGAGGGCGGCGGCCGCCTCCCAGTCCAGGTCGGTCCACGGGAGCGCGGTGTCGTCGGCGGACCGGCCCAGCAGCGCGGTGGGGAAGCCGAGTTCCAGCATGGCGACGATCCGCGGGTCGTCCATCTCGACGGCCATCAGGATCGCGGCGTCCGCCTGGCCGCTGCGCGCGATGCGGCGCAGGCCCGGCACGCCCTCGTGCGCGGTCATGAGCAGGACGTCGTACCCGTGGGCGCGGGCCGCGTCGCTGATCTCGATCGCGAACCGCCCGTCGACCGCCCGGTAGCCGCCCGCCACGCGGGGGAGGGCGAGCGCCAGCACGTTGGTGCGCGTGCTGCGCAGCGTGCGGGCGCTGGCGCGCGGGTGGTAGCCCAGCTCGTCGATCGCCTGCTGCACGGTGCGGCGGGTGTCCTCGGAGATCTTGCGCGAGCCGCTCAAGACGTACGACACGGTGCTGGGCGCGACCCCGGCGCGTTCGGCGACGTCCTTGATGGTGGTCATGCAGCTCCTTCGCGGCCCTGTGCCGGTTTGTCGAATCGATTCGTCGAATCGATTCGACCGCTCTGTGGCACGATGCTATGCCGCCACCCCGGGGAGAGGCAATGGCCCCCTTCGGGGCGGTGGCGGGTGGGTGCCGTGGAGGCCGGCGGCCCGGTCCGCCGCGCCGGTCGGGTGTTGCGGATGCCACGAGCAGGGTAGGGCCGGTGCGGGCGGCCCCGGCGGGCCGACGAGAGGGGGGCTCGTGTGGACGAGGCAACAGCGGTGCTGCTGGGCGCCGCGGTCGGCGCGTTCGGCTCGTTGGCCACTGGTGGCTTCGCCTGGGCGGCGATGCGATGGCAGGTCGTACGGCAGCGGGACCTCGACGACCGGCGGTGGCGGCGGCAGAACCGCCGCGACGCCTATGTGACGTTCATGGCCGCCTGCCGTACCGCGACCCAGGAACTCGCCTCGGCGGTGGACCATCGCGCCGCCCACCCCGACGACCCCGTGGACAACCTGGTTGCCGCCTGGCAGGCACTCGTCCCGATGGACGCCGCACTCGCCGCAGTGCGGCTGGAGGCACCGGACGCGGTCATGGGCGCCGCGGGAGAACTCGCCCACGCCGTCAGCGCACTGTTCGAGGCCGCCTACCCGTTGCGATCCGGCAGTGCCGTCGACGACATCCGTGCGAATGTCCGGCCGGCCATGGACGGCTTCGCAGTGGCCAACCGCCGGTTCGCCGACCTCGCCCGGGCGGATGTCGCAGGGCCTGCGGGGTGAGCGGAGGCGCGCCGGTCCCGCCTGCGAGCGGGTGCGGCGGAGCCGGGGGCTCACGGGCCGGTGGCGTGGTCCGGGGGGCCGCTCAGGGGGCGGGACGTGGCGAGGCCGGCGAGGAGGCCGACACCGGCGGTGACCACGGGGTAGCTCAGGACGTGGTCGACGGCGGACTGCATGGCGAGGCCGGTCAGGGCGGCCGCCGCGGTCAGGACGACCGGGGTCGGGCGCGGGGAGCGCTGCAGGGCCCAGAGCAGCCAGACGTAGGAGGCGGCGAGGAAGGCGACGCCGGGCAGGCCCTGTTCCGCCGCGAGTTGCAGGGGCGCCGACTGCGGTGTGCCCGCGCCGGGCGCCGAGCTTGCCGTTCCGGCGGCCGCCTCGGCGAAGCGGCCCGGGCCGATCCCGCGTACGGGGTGGTCCCGGGCGGTCTCCAGGGCGTCGTGCCACAGCCGGACCCGGGCCGGGGTGAGCTGTCCGGACAGCGAGGCCGAGAGCCCCGGCGGCAGGGCGTCGACGGCGACCGCGCACGTGCCGCCGACGGCCACGACGAGGGCCAGCGCCAGGCCCGCGAGACCGAGCGCCCGGCGCGTACGGGCGGCGCCCAGGGAGCACAGGACGACGCCGAGGCACGCCGCGAACCCCGCGGCGGAGCCCACCGCCAGCGCGAAGCCGGCGGCCGTGGCGCCGAGCAGGCGCAGCCCCACCCGGAGCGGGCGGGACCGCGCGGTCCAGGCGGCGCAGCAGGCGGCGCCGGTCGCGAGCACCATGAGCGCGGCGTCGGCGTTCGCGTAGCCGAGCGGCGGGGCGTCCGGGCCACCGGACAGCCGGCCGGGCAGGGCGACCACCAGCACGACCGCGGTGAGGGCGGCCGCGGCGGGGACGGCCACCGGCCGCAGGGCACCGCCGATGCGTCCGGCGGCGTATCCGGCGGTGACCGCGAGGACGGCCAGGAGCACCCCTTCCGGGCGGGCCGGGCGGCCCGCCGCGGCGACCAGCGACCACACCGCGCAGCCGGCGAGGACCAGCGCGCCCACGGCGTCCGTCCATCCGGAGCGCGGACGTTCCGCCGCGCCGTCCGCGGCACCGCCGGTGCCCGGCCGCACTCCACCGGTTCGCGTGTCCACAGCCCGCACCCCCTGACCCCCGGGGAACCCCCGACCCCGGGGTCACCGTAACCGTTGGGCCCCCGTGGTGTGGAGATCCCGTGCACGAACGGCACATGCCGCGGGCGCGGGCGTGATCGACGGAGGGCCACCGCCGAGGACGTAGGCTCGGGGGCGTGCCGATTCCCGAATTCCTCCGCGAGCTGCGGGCCGTCGTCGGCCACCGGCAGCTGCTCCTGCCCGGTGTCACGGCGGTCGTCCTCGACGACGACGGACGTGTCCTGCTGAACCGGCGGGCTGACAACGGCCGTTGGTCCCTCATCGGCGGCATCGCGGAACCCGGCGAGCAGCCCGCCGAGACCGCCGTCCGCGAGGTGCTGGAGGAGACCGGGGTGCGCGCGGTCGCGGAGCGCGTCGTCCTCGTCCAGACGATCGACCCCGTCCTGTACCCCAACGGGGACCGCTGCCAGTACGTGGACATCACCTTCCGCTGCCGGGCCGTCGGCGGGCGGGCCAGGGTCGCCGACGACGAGTCGCTGGACGTCGGCTGGTTCGACGTGGACGGCCTGCCCGACCTCGGCAACCACGGGCGGCTCCGGCTCAAGCACGCGCTGTCCGACGGCCCGACCTGGTTCGAGCCCGCGGGACCGCCGCAGGGGTGAGCCGCGGAGGTGAGCCGCAGGAGCGAGTGTGCGCCGCCCCCACGGGCGGTCACAGGAGTGTGGGCGGCGCACACATCGGTCGGCGCCCGCGCGCTGCCTAGCCTGCAGTGCATGACGCCCACGCCCCCCGCGCCCCGTCCCGCAGCAGGCCCCCTCCCGCCCTCCGCGGCGCCGGACCTGGACGGACGCACCGCCCTCGTCACCGGAGCCGCGGGCGGCATCGGCCGCGCGTGCGTCCTGCGCCTGGCCGCCGCCGGCGCCAAGGTGCGGGCCGCCGACCGGGACGCCGAAGGCCTGGCCGAACTCGCGGAACAGGCGGCGACGGGCGGCCGCCCCGGCGCCGTGGAGACCGTGACCCTGGACCTGACCGACCTCGACGCCGCCGAGCAGGCCGCCGAGGGCACCGACATCCTGGTCAACAACGCCGGCCTGCAGCTCGTCCGCCCGATCGAGGACTTCCCGCCGGACGTCTTCGCCACGGTGCTGCGGGTGATGCTGGAGGCGCCCTTCCGGCTGATCCGGGGGGCGCTGCCGCACATGTACGGGCAGGGCTGGGGCCGGATCGTGAACATCTCCTCCGTCCACGGACTGCGGGCCTCGGCCTACAAGAGCGCCTACGTCTCGGCCAAGCACGGGCTGGAGGGGCTCTCCAAGACCGCCGCCCTGGAGGGCGCCGCGCGGGGCGTCACCTCCAACTGCATCAGCCCCGCCTACGTGCGCACCCCGCTCGTCGAGCGGCAGATCGCCGACCAGGCGGCCGCGCACGGCATCGAACCCGAGCGGGTCGTCACCGAGATCATGCTCGCCGACTCCGCCGTGAAGCGGCTGGTGGAGCCGGAGGAGGTGGCCGAGCTCACCGCCTACCTCTGCACGCCGCAGGCGTCCTTCATCACCGGTGCCTCGCTCACCATGGACGGCGGATGGACGGCACACTGATCTGCCGGTATCCCTGACAGCGTGCCGCGCGACCCACACGAAGCCCCCGACGACCACGGCGGAACCATGGCTCCCCACAGCCCTTCCGACGCGCCCTTCCTGCGGCTGCTCGCCCGCGGGGCACCGGCCGAGGAGTACGAGCGGCCCGTCCTCGCGGCCAGGGCCGCGGGCGCGCCGCCCGCCGTGCTGGCGGAGATGGAGCAGGCCAAGCTGCTGGCCCTGCGCGTGCGCGCGGAACTGGAGGGCCGGCGGCGGCGCGAGGCCGAGCTGTCGGCGCTCTTCGAGACCGCCGGCGACCTCGCGGGGCTGCGCGACCTGGACTCGGTGCTGCAGGCCATCGTGCAGCGGGCCAGGTCCCTGCTCGGCACGGACGTCGCCTACCTCAGCCTGATCGACCGCAAGGCCGGGGACACCTACATGCGGGTTACCGAGGGGTCGGTCTCCGCCGAGTTCCAGCGGGTGCGGCTCGGGATGGGGGAGGGGCTCGGCGGCCTGGTCGCGCAGACCGCGCTGCCCTACGTCACCGAGTCCTACTTCGACGACGAGCGCTTCCGGCACACCCACCCGATCGACTCGGCCGTGCACGACGAGGGACTGGTGGCGATCCTCGGCGTGCCCCTCGTGCTGGGCACCGGCGTCATCGGTGTGCTGTACGCCGCCGACCGCAGGGCCCGGGTCTTCGAACGCGGCCAGATCGCCCTGTTGGCCTCCCTCGCCTCGCTCGCCGCCGTCGCCATCGACACGGCGAACCTGCTGGACGAGACCCGGTCCGCGCTCGCCGACCTCGGCACCGCCAACGACACCATCCGCGACCACAGCGCCGTGCTGGAACGGGCCTCCGAGGTGCACGACCGGCTCACCGAACTCGTCCTGCGCGGCGGCGGGGTGGACGACGTCGCGGACGCCGTCGCCGAGGTGCTCTCCGGGACGGTGCGGGTCGTCGGCACCGACCGCGACCCCGTGCCCGACGCGCTCGCCGACGCCGTCGCCCGCTCCCGGAAGGACGGCCACGCCGTACGGCAGGGCGAGACCTGGACCGCCGCCGTCACCGCGGGCGGTGAACTGCTGGGCGCCCTGGTGCTGCACGGCCATCCCGGACTCGATCCCGTCGACCAGCGCACGCTGGAACGGGCCGCGATGGTCACCTCCCTGCTGCTGCTCGCCCGGCGCACCGCCGCCGAGGCGGAGCAGCGCTTCCGCGGCGAACTCCTGGACGACCTGCTCGACGCCCCGCACCGCGACCCCGGACTGCTGCGCGAACGCGCGGGCCGGCTGCGCGCCGACCTCGACGCCCCGCACGTCGTGCTCGCCGCCCGTGTCGACGAGGAGCACGCCGGAGCCGCCGCCGACCGGCAGCGGCTGTGGTCGGCCGCCTCCCACCTCGCCGCCACCCGGCGGGGCCTCGCCGCGGCGCGCGACGGCGGCACGGTGTTGCTGCTCCCGCTGGAACCGGGCTCCGACGCCTCCGCCACCGCCCGCCGCGTCGCCCAGCAGCTGGGCACGGCGGTGCAGGCGGCCGTCACCGTTGGGGCCTCCGGCCCCGTCCGTTCGCCGGCCGGCCGGCCCGGTTCCGTCGCCCTGGCCTATGCGGAGGCGCAGCGCTGCGGGGACACGTTGCGCGCCCTCGGCCGGGCCGGGGAGGGCGCCGCGGGCGACGACTTCGGTTTCCTCGGCCTGCTGCTGACCGAGGCGCGCGACGTCGACGGCTTCGTACACCGCACGATCGGCACCGTCGCCGGCTACGACGCCCGCCGCGGCACCGAACTCGTGCGCACCCTGGACGCCTACTTCGCCAGCGGGATGAGCCCCGTACGCACGAAGGACGCCCTCCACGTGCACGTCAACACCGTCGCGCAGCGCCTGGAGCGGATCTCGCACCTGCTCGGCGCCGACTGGCAGTCCCCGGAGCGCGCACTGGAGATCCAGCTCGCGCTGCGCCTGCACGGCCTGGCGGCCGGACGGCAGGAACCGCCCGGCCCCGCAGGTCAGGACTGATCCGGGCCCGCGACCAGCTCCACCTCGAAGCCGTCGGTGTTCTCCAGGTAGGCGGCGTAGTGCCGCTCGCCCCCGGCGTACGGATGCAGCGCGGGGAACATCAGCGTCCAGCCGTGCAGCGGCGAGCGTGCCACCAGCGCGTCCAGCTCCGTGCGGCCCGCGACGTGGAAGGCGAGGTGGTTCAACCCCGGCGCGCGGCGCTCGTGCCGCCCCTCGAAGCGGTCGACCAGGTCCGGCGACCGTTCGACGACGATATAGGTCGCCCCCAGACGCCAACTGCGGCCGGCCTCCCACCGCTGGTGGGGGACGTAGCCGAGCTCGCCCAGCAACCAGCCCCACTCGGCGTCCGCGCGCTCGAGGTCCGGAACCCACAACTCGACATGGTGCAGCACCCCCGTCATCGCTCCTCCGTCACTCACGGTAACGACAGTAGACCCCGCCACTGACAACGGCGGGGTCCACGCATCGGGGGTGGGGGAACGGCGGCCGACCCGGGTCAGCCCGCGTGGGCCGACGGGGCCAGCGGGGCGTCCTGCGCCGCCCCGGCCTCGACGGCGTCGAGGTCGCGGCCGCGGGTCTCCTTGGCCACGCCGACCGCGATCAGCGTGAGCAGGGCGGCTGCGATCACGTACAGCGCGATCGGGACCGAGCTGTCGTAGGACGCGAGCAGCGCCGTGGCGATGAGCGGCGCCGGGGCGCCCGCGGCCACGGAGGCGAACTGGGCACCGATGGAGGCACCGGAGTAGCGCATGCGGGTCGCGAACATCTCCGTGAAGAAGGCCGCCTGCGGCGCGTACATGGCACCGTGCAGCACCAGACCGCCCGTGACGGCCAGCAGCAGGGCCGGGAAGCTCTTCGTGTCGATCAGCGCGAAGAAGGGGAAGGCCCACAGCCCCACGCCCGCGGCGCCCAGCAGGTACACCGGCCTGCGCCCGACGCGGTCCGAGAGCGCGCCCCAGGCCGGGATCACGGCGAAGTGCACCGCGGAGGCGATGAGCACGGCGTTGAGCGCGGTCTGCTTGCCCAGGGCCGCGTGTTCGGTGGCGTAGACCAGCACGAACGCGGTGATGACGTAGTAGCTGATGTTCTCCGCCATGCGGGCACCCATCGCCACCAGGACGTCCCGCCAGTGGTCGCGGAGCACCGAGACCAGCGGCAGCCGCTCCACCGCGGACTCCTCCGTCCGGCGCGCCTCCGCCCTGGCCAGCGCCGCCTTGAACACCGGCGACTCGTCGACCGACAGCCGGATCCACAGCCCCACCATCACGAGCACGCCCGAGAGCAGGAACGGGATGCGCCAGCCCCACGAGGTGAAGGCCTCGTCGGAGAGCAGTGCGGTCAGCGCGGACAGCACACCGGTGGCGAGCAGCTGGCCGGCCGGCGCGCCCGTCTGCGGCCACGACGCCCAGAAGCCGCGTCGCTTCGCGTCGCCGTGCTCCGAGACCAGCAGCACCGCGCCGCCCCACTCCCCGCCGAGGGCGAAGCCCTGCACCAGACGGAGCACGGTGAGCAGCACCGGAGCGGCGACGCCGATCGTGGCGAAGGTGGGCAGCAGGCCGATGCAGAAGGTCGCGCCGCCCATGAGCAGCAGGCTCAGCACGAGCAGCCGCTTGCGGCCGAGACGGTCCCCGTAGTGGCCGAAGACCAGGGCGCCGACGGGGCGGGCGGCGAAGCCGACCGCGTAGGTGAGGAACGACAGCAGGGTGCCGACCAGGGGTTCCTCGCCGGGGAAGAACAGCTTGTTGAACACGAGCGCGGCGGCGGAACCGTAGAGGAAGAAGTCGTACCACTCGATGGTGGTGCCGATGAGGCTCGCCGCGACGATTCTGCGGAGCGAGCCGGGTGCGGTGGGCGCGGGTGCCGGGGTTGCCATGGTCACCACTTCCGGGCGGGGGACGGGGGACGTTTCCGATGTCGCCACACCGTAGGAACGGCCACGTCACGCTCCCATGTGGTGGAACACCACAGTTGCCCCGCCGGGTATCCGGGCGGGCACCATGAGCGCCCGCCCGGGGTCGCCCGGCGCGCCCCGGCCCGGCGCCGGGGGTGGCGCCTGCCCCCGGGAGGGTCCATTCGAGTGATGCGCGCTCACGAGATATCTTGATGTCGAGCAATGTTGCAGACGTGGAGCGGAGCACCCGGTGACTGACTCGACCATCATCTATACGCACACCGACGAGGCGCCGGCGCTGGCGACGTACTCGTTCCTGCCCGTGATCCAGGCCTACGCCTCCACGGCCGGAGTCGCCGTGGAGACCCGTGACATCTCCCTGGCCGGGCGCATCATCGCGAGCTTCCCCGAGTACCTGGAGGAGGGCCAGCGCATCGCCGACGCCCTCGCCGAGCTCGGCGAGCTCGCCAAGACCCCGGCCGCCAACATCATCAAGCTGCCGAACGTCTCGGCCTCGATCCCGCAGCTGAAGGCCGCGATCGCGGAGCTGCAGGAGCAGGGCTACGCGCTGCCCGACTACCCGGACGACCCCAAGTCCGACGAGGACGAGGACGTCCGCGCCCGCTACGACAAGATCAAGGGCAGCGCCGTCAACCCCGTCCTGCGCGAGGGCAACTCCGACCGCCGCGCCCCCGCCTCGGTGAAGAACTACGCCAAGGCGCACCCGCACCGCATGGGCGCCTGGTCGGCCGACTCGAAGACGAACGTCGCGCACATGACGGCCGACGACTTCCGTTCCACCGAGAAGTCCGCCGTCATCGCCGAGGACGGCGCCCTGCGCATCGAGCTGGTCGGTGACGACGGCACCACCACCGTGCTGCGCGAGTCCGTGCCGGTGCTCGCGGGCGAGGTCGTGGACGCCTCCGTCATGCGCGTGGCCGTGCTGCGCGAGTTCCTCGGCGAGCAGGTCGCGCGTGCCAAGGCCGAGGACGTCCTGTTCTCGGTGCACCTGAAGGCCACGATGATGAAGGTCTCCGACCCGATCGTCTTCGGCCACGTCGTCCGCGCCTTCTTCCCCAAGACCTTCGCCCAGTACGGCGAGGCCTTCGCGGCGGCCGGCCTCACCCCGAACGACGGCCTCGGCGGCATCCTCAAGGGCGTCGAGTCCCTGGCCGACGGCGCGGCGATCAAGGCCTCCTTCGAGGCCGAGCTGGCCGAGGGCCCGGCCCTGGCCATGGTCGACTCCGACCGCGGCATCACCAACCTCCACGTCCCGAGCGACGTCATCGTCGACGCCTCCATGCCGGCCATGATCCGCACCTCCGGCCACATGTGGGGCCCGGACGGCCAGGAGGCCGACACCCTCGCGGTGCTCCCGGACAGCAGCTACGCCGGCATCTACCAGGCCGTCATCGACGACTGCCGCGCGCACGGCGCCTTCGACCCTTCGACGATGGGCTCGGTGCCCAACGTCGGCCTCATGGCGCAGAAGGCCGAGGAGTACGGCAGCCACGACAAGACCTTCGAGGTCCAGCACACCGGTACGGTGCGCCTGGTCGACCAGACCGGCGACGTCGTGCTGGAGCAGGCCGTCTCCGCGGGCGACATCTTCCGCGCCTGCCAGACCAAGGACGCCCCGATCAGGGACTGGGTCAAGCTCGCCGTCACCCGCGCCCGGGCGACCGGCGACCCGGCGGTCTTCTGGCTGGACGCGGAGCGCGCGCACGACGCGAACCTGATCGCCAAGGTCGAGCAGTACCTGCCGGAGCACGACACCGAGGGCCTGCAGATCGAGATCAAGTCGCCGGTCGAGGCGACGAAGTTCTCCCTGGAGCGCATCCGCCGCGGCGAGAACACGATCTCCGTCACCGGCAACGTGCTGCGTGACTACCTGACCGACCTCTTCCCGATCCTGGAGCTGGGCACCAGCGCCAAGATGCTGTCGGTCGTGCCCCTGATGAACGGCGGCGGCCTCTTCGAGACCGGCGCCGGCGGCTCCGCGCCCAAGCACGTCCAGCAGCTGGTCAAGGAGAACTACCTGCGCTGGGACAGCCTCGGCGAGTTCCTGGCCCTCGCGGTGAGCTTCGAGCACCTGGCGACCACCACGGGCAACGCCCGCGCCCAGGTGCTGGCCGACACCCTCGACCGCGCCACGGGCACCTTCCTCAACGAGGACAAGTCGCCCAGCCGCCGGCTCGGCGGCATCGACAACCGCGGCAGCCACTTCTACCTGGCCATGTACTGGGCCCAGGAGCTGGCCGGGCAGACGGACGACGCGGAGCTGGCCAAGGCCTTCGGCGCGCTCGCCCAGACGCTGACCGAGAAGGAGCAGACGATCGTCGACGAGCTGATCGCCGTGCAGGGCTCCCCGGCGGAGATCGGCGGCTACTACCAGCCCGACCCGGCCAAGGCCGCGGCCGTCATGCGCCCGTCCGCGACCTTCAACGAGGCGCTGGCGACGCTCGCCTGACGCGAGCCGCGAGACGACGACACCCGCGGTACGACGCGAACCGCCCCGGCTGGTGATCCAGCCGGGGCGGTCCCGTGTCCGGGGCGGGGCGTGCCCTATGCGACTACGCGAAGACGCCGTCCAGCCACGCCTGCCAGCGCTCGCCGGCCCGCTCGCCGTCCGCGCCGGGGGCGAAGTCGTGCACGCTGACGCCGACCGGGGCGCCCCAGTGGTTGCGGCCGAAGACGCGGTACATCGCGTCGCCGGTCCGCAGGCCGACGAAGTACCGGTCGCGGTAGTCGACCACGGCCTCCACCGGCCCGGCGCCGGGCAGTTCGACCCGCACCCCGGCGCCTTCGGCGGCGTCGTCCGGCACCCCGAGGGCCCGGGTGACGACGCCGAGGGCGTCCGGCGCGGTGGACGCGGCGGGCCCGTTGACGGTGGCGAAGGCGGCCGGCCGTCCGGTGAAGTGGGTCAGGTACTGGCGCAGGGTGTGCAGGTAGAAGTCGGTGTGCTTGCTCGCGCCGTCGTACTGGTTGTCCCAGTCGTCCACGAAGACGCCGCTGTGGACGTAGCGCACCCATGCACCGCCGCCCTCGCGCTCCTCGATGACGTGCTCGAGCTGGTTGAAGGTCTGGCGCGCGGCTTCGAGGTCCTCCGCGCGGGCGATCAGGTGGTGCGGCGGGTCCCAGGCGGTGATGGTGCCGCCGAAGGACGCGGCGCCGCCCTTGCGCGGCTCGAACTCCTGGGGCCAGAGCCAGCCGGCCGAGCCGGTGGTGACGGCCTCCCAGACCTCCTCCGGACCGGCCTCGGTCGCGAACTCGCGGACGATCTCGAATTCCTTGGACATGATGCTGCTCGCTCCTCGTGGGACGGGCTCGGGCGCCCGGACGGCGTGGTGGGTGGTGGGCGGTGGGGCGGGGCGGTGCCCGGCGGTGCCGTGCCGGACGTGACGGTTCACGGGCCGCACCGGGCGGTCGTGCTCAGGGCAGCTCGGCCCGGGGCGGCTCCGCTCCGGGGGACGCCTCGACGGCTGCCGGTGCGGTCTCCCCGGGCGCGGGCGCGGGGGCTGGTTCCTTGACGGTGGGGTGGAGGGCCACCACGATGCGGTGGTCGCGGCCGCCCTCGCCGTCCCCGGAGTGGTACTTGGCGATCAGCGCGCTCACCCCGCGGGTCAGCTCCTCCACGAACGCGGCCCGGTCGGCGGCGGAGGCGAAGCGCACCTCCCCGTCGAGGGCGTACGTCGCGAGCCGCTTGCGGGCCCGGGCCGCGCCGGTGATCAGGGTGCCGACGTCGCGGACGAGCCGGGCGGCGACGGCCAGCAGCCAGCGCGCGGACAACTGGTCGCGGAAGCGCCCGGGGTCCGGCTGGACGGCGGCCAGCGCGAGCGGGGAGATCACGTACGAAGCGGCGGTGGCCCGCATCAGCCGCTCGGTGACGTTGCCCTTGCGGCGCTCGCCGGCCAGTTCGACCAGGCCGTGCGCCTCCAGTGTCCGCAGGTGGTAGTTCACCTTCTGCCGGGGCAGCCCGACCCGGGCGGCGAGCATGGCCGCCGACGCGGGCCCCTCCGCCAGCTCGGCGAGGAGCCGGGCCCGGACAGGGTCCAGGGTGGCGGCGGCCGCCGCCGAGTCCTCGATGACGCTCACGTCCAACATGGCTCCACCCTCTCACCGACAAATTATTTTGTCCAGCCCAAATTTCTTGTCGGTGGACCCCGGACACCGGACGGCAACGCCCGCGCCGGGGACGGAACACCGATTTCACCTGCCGCGCGAACGCCCCTGACACACCGGTGGGCGGTGTCCGCGCAGATGACGCGACGGAACGCCCTGGGCCCCATCGCGTTACAGCGTGGTACTGCACCCCGTACCGCGCGGCTCCTAGGGTCAGCGGTCAAGCGGCCCGGAGTTCGCCTCCGCGGCCCGCCCATTGCCGCGACGTCGGAGGGAAGACCGATGAGTCGAGTAGTGCGCGCCGCGCTCGTCCAGACGAAGTGGACCGGCGACAAGGAGTCGATGACCGACCTGCACGAGCGGTACGCCCGGGAGGCCGCCGCCCAGGGGGCGCAGGTGATCGGCTTCCAGGAGGTGTTCAACGCCCCGTACTTCTGCCAGGTGCAGGAGCCCGAGCACTACCGGTGGGCGGAGCCGGTGCCGGACGGCCCGACGATCGTGCGGATGCAGGCGCTCGCCAAGGAACTCCGCATGGTGATGGTCGTCCCGGTCTACGAGGTCGAGCAGGCGGGCTTCTACTACAACACCGCCGCCGTGATCGACGCCGACGGCAGCTACCTGGGCAAGTACCGCAAGCACCACATCCCGCAGGTCAAGGGCTTCTGGGAGAAGTACTACTTCAAGCCCGGCAACCTGGGCTGGCCGGTCTTCGACACGGCCGTCGGCAAGGTCGGCGTCTACATCTGCTACGACCGCCACTTCCCCGAGGGCTGGCGGGCGCTCGGCCTCGCCGGCGCCGAACTGGTCTACAACCCCTCCGCCACCTCGCGCGGGCTGTCCGCCTACCTGTGGCAGCTGGAGCAGCCGGCGGCGGCCGTCGCCAACGAGTACTTCGTCGCCGCGATCAACCGGGTCGGCCAGGAGGAGTACGGCGACAACGACTTCTACGGCACGTCCTACTTCGTCGACCCGCGCGGCCAGTTCGTGGGCGACGTCGCCTCCGACAAGGAGGAGGAACTGCTCGTGCGCGACCTGGACTTCGGGAGGATCGAGGAGGTCCGCCGGCAGTGGGCCTTCTACCGCGACCGCCGCCCCGACGCCTACGGCCCGCTGACCGAGGCCTGAGGAGAGGGAGGGAACCCGTGAGCCGAACCCTGATCCGCGGCGGCCTCGTCATCACCGCCGCCGAGGAGGTCCACGCCGACGTCCTCGTCGAGGACGAGAAGGTCGTCGCCCTCGCCGTCGCCGGCAGCACGGTCGCCGAGGGCTGGACGGCCGACACCGTGATCGACGCCACCGGGAAGTACGTCATTCCGGGCGGTGTCGACGCGCACACCCACATGGAGCTGCCTTTCGGTGGCACCTTCGCCTCGGACACCTTCGAGACCGGTACGCGGGCCGCCGCCTGGGGCGGGACGACGACGATCGTGGACTTCGCGGTGCAGTCGGTGGGCGAGTCGCTGCGGGCCGGTCTGGACACCTGGCACGCCAAGGCGGAGGGCAACTGCGCCGTCGACTACGCGTTCCACATGATCGTGTCGGACGTGAACGAGCACAGCCTCAAGGAGATGGACCTCCTGGTCGACGAAGGAGTCACCTCCTTCAAGTTGTTCATGGCGTATCCCGGTGTGTTCTACAGCGACGACGGCAGGATCCTGCGGGCGATGCAGCGGGGTGCCGGCAACGGTGGCCTGGTGATGATGCACGCGGAGAACGGGATCGCCATCGACGTGCTGGTCGAGCAGGCGCTCGCGGCGGGAAAGACCGATCCCCGCTACCACGGTGAGGTGCGGCGGGAGTTGCTGGAGGCCGAGGCGACCCACCGCGCGATCCGGCTGGCCGAGGTGGCCGGTGCGCCGCTCTACGTCGTGCACGTCTCCGCCGAGCAGGCCGTCGCGGAGCTGGCGACGGCGCGCGACCGCGGCCTCAACGTCTTCGGTGAGACGTGCCCGCAGTACTTGTTCCTGTCGACGGACAACCTGGCGGAGCCGGACTTCGAGGGTGCGAAGTACGTGTGTTCGACGCCGTTGCGTCCGAAGGAGCATCAGGCGGTGTTGTGGAGGGGGTTGCGGACGAACGATCTGCAGGTGGTGTCGACGGATCACTGCCCGTTCTGCTTCGTGGGGCAGAAGGAGCTGGGGCGGGGTGACTTCTCGAAGATCCCCAATGGTCTGCCGGGGGTGGAGAACCGGATGGACCTGTTGCACCAGGCGGTGGTGGACGGGCACATCAGCCGTCGCCGGTGGATCGAGATCGCGTGTGCGACACCGGCGCGGATGTTCGGTCTGTACCCGCGCAAGGGGACGATCGCGCCGGGTGCGGACGCCGACATCGTGGTCTACGACCCGGACGCGGAGCAGGTCATCTCCGCGGCCACCCACCACATGAACGTCGACTACTCGGCCTACGAGGGCAAGCGGGTGCGCGGCAGGGCCCGCACCGTGATCTCCCGCGGCACCGTCGTCGTCGACCAGGACCGCTACCTGGGCCGGGCCGGCCACGGCCGCTACCAGACCCGTGAGACCTGCCAGTACCTCGTCTAGCCACCCCGTCGAGCCACCCAGGGAGCGCAGCAATGGATTTCGGTCTCGTCCTGCAGACGGACCCGCCCGCCGCGGGGGTCGTGGAGCTGATGCGGCGCGCCGAGCGCAACGGCTTCACCCACGGCTGGACCTTCGACTCGACGGTGCTGTGGCAGGAGCCGTTCGTCATCTACAGCCAGATCCTGGCGAACACCGAACGTCTGGTCGTCGGCCCGATGGTCACCAATCCGGGCACCCGTACCTGGGAGGTGACCGCCTCGACCTTCGCCACGTTGAACGAGATGTTCGGCAACCGCACGATCTGCGGCATCGGCCGGGGCGACTCGGCGATGCGCGTGGCGGGCCGCAGGCCCAACACCCTCGCGCGCATCGAGGAGGCGATGCACGTCATCCGCGAGCTCGCCGAGGGCCGCGAGGCCGACCTCGGCAGCGGGACGGTGGTGAAGTTCCCGTGGGTGCGGCCCGGTGCCGAACTGCCGGTGTGGATGGCGGCGTACGGGCCGAAGGCGCTGGCGGTCGCCGGGGCGAAGGCGGACGGGTTCATCCTGCAGCTCGCCGACGTCTACCTGACCGAGTGGATGGTCAAGGCGGTCAAGGAGGCCGCGGTCGCCGCCGGACGCGACCCGGCCGAGGTGAAGGTGTGCGTGGCGGCTCCGGCGTACGTCACCGAGGACGACTCCCCGCAGGCGCTGGCCCATGCCCGCGAGCAGTGCCGCTGGTTCGGCGGCATGGTCGGCAACCACGTCGCCGACCTCGTCTCCAAGTACGGCGAGGTGTCCAACGCCGTCCCCCAGGAGCTCACGGATTACATCCGGGCCCGTCAGGGGTACGACTACTCGCACCACGGCCGCACCGGCAACCCCGACACCGCGTTCGTCCCCGACGAGATCGTCGACCGCTTCTGCCTCATCGGCACCGCCGAGCAGCACGTCGAGAAGCTGCGCGCCCTCCAGGCCCTCGGTGTCGACCAGTTCGCCCTGTACGACATGCAGGACGCCAAGGAGTCCGTGATCGACGTCTACGGCTCCACCGTCATCCCCGCGCTCCGCGCCTGATCCCCGGCCCGCCATCCCCCCGCACGGCACGTTCGATCCCCGTACCCCTCGAACGAAGGGGGCTGCCATGACAGCCACCGCTCCACCCCCCGCCGGAAGAGCCGGGGCCGAGGGCCGCGTCGAGCTCTCGCCCGACGCCGTCCCGACCGGCCCCTACGCCAACGAGGACCTGCTCCCCGTACCGCTCGCCCAGCGGAAGTGGACCACGTACAACTTCACCGCCCTGTGGGTCGGCATGGCCCACAACGTGGCTTCCTGGACCCTCGCCTCGGGCCTGGTCGCCCTCGGCATGGACTGGAAGCAGGCGGTGCTCACCATCGCCCTCGCCAACGTCATCGTGCTGGTGCCGATGCTGCTCACCGGCCACGCCGGCCCCAAGTACGGCATCCCCTTCCCGGTGTTCGCCCGGGCGTCGTTCGGGGTGCGCGGGGCCAACCTGCCCGCACTGGTCCGGGCGGCGGTCGCCTGCGTGTGGTTCGGCATCCAGACCTGGATCGGCGGCTCCGGCATCTTCCTGCTCGCCGGGAAGCTCTTCGGCGACTCGTGGGCGAACGCGGGGACGATCGGCGGATACCCGTGGACGCAGTGGCTGTCCTTCGTCGTCTTCTGGATCATCCAGGTCGCGATCATCGCGCGCGGCATGGAGATGGTGCGACGGTTCGAGAACTGGGCGGCCCCCTTCGTCATCGTCGGCGCGATCGCGCTGCTGATCTGGATGACGAACAAGGCGGGCGGCCTCGGCCCGCTGCTCGACCAGCCCTCCGCCCTCGGCTGGGGCGGTGACTTCTGGAAGGTCTTCTTCCCCGCCCTCATGGGCATGATCGGCTTCTGGTCGACGCTCTCCCTCAACATCCCCGACTTCACCCGCTACGCGGCCGGGCAGCGTGCCCAGTTGTGGGGGCAGTCGCTCGGACTGCCCACCACGATGACGCTGTTCGCGCTGCTGTCGGTGCTGGTGACCTCCGGCTCGCAGGCGGTGTACGGCGAGCCGATCTGGGACCCGGTGGCGCTGGCGGCCAAGCTCGACAACTGGGCCGCGGTGCTCTTCGCGCTGATCACGGTCCTGGTGGCCACGCTGTCGGTGAACATCGCGGCGAACGTGGTCTCGCCCGCGTTCGACCTGTCCAACATCGCGCCGCGCAGGATCAGTTTCCGCACCGGCGCGCTGATCACCGCGGTCGTCGGCGTCGTCATCTTCCCGTGGAAGCTGCTGGCCAGCCCGCAGGCGTACATCTTCACCTGGCTCGGGACCGTCGGCGGCCTGCTGGGCACGGTGGCCGGCATCCTGATCGCCGACTACTGGATCCTGCGCCGCACACGGCTGGAACTCGCCGACCTCTACAGGTCCGAGGGCCGCTACTGGTACGACGGAGGCTGGAACTGGCGGGCACTGGCGGCCTTCGTGGTCGGCGGTGTCCTCGCCATCGGCGGCTCGCACTCGGGCCTCGACGCCAGGGGTGTCAAGCAGGGGCCGTTCCCGGTCGACGGACTGATCCCCTTCCTGAAGCCGCTATCGGACTACGGGTGGGCCGTCGGCCTCGCCGCCTCCCTCCTCGTGTACGTCCTGCTCAGCCGTCTCGCGCCCCAGCGCGAGGACTGAACCGGCGCCGCGCCCGCGGGGCCCGGGCCCGGCACGCTCAGCGGCCGGACCCGGGCCCCGCGGCGCTCTGCGCCTCGTGCGCGAGCAGCGCCACGTAGAGCGAGGTGAGCTGCTCCCAGTCGTCCAGGTCGATGCCGAGCAGCGCCTCGATGCTCTGCAGCCGTCGGTACAGGGCGGGCCGGCTGACGTGGTGCACCTGGGCGGCCGCCGACTTGTTGCGGCCCGTCGCCAGATAGGTGCGCAGCACCTCCAGCAGCGCCGGGTTCCCCAGCAGGGGGCCCAGCTCCCGCCCGATGAAGGCCTGCAGCTCGGGTTCGTCGCGCAGCAGGCGCACCAGGCCGCGCAGCCGTACGTCGCGCAGCCGGGCCACCGGCGCGTCCGGGGGGCCGGCGACCGCCGCGTCCGCCACGTGCACCGCCTCCACGAAGGAACGGCGGACCTCGTCCAGTTCCCCGCAGCCGAACCCCGCGCCCACCACCGCCGTACGGCCGCGGCCGGCCAGTTCCTCGTGCACCCGCAGCGCCACCTTGTGCACGGCGGCGTCGGCGTCCTGACCGGCGGGGATGCTCAACAGGACCGCCGTGCCGGCGGCGCCGGTCCGCGCGACCAGCCCCGCGACGCCGGGATGTTCGGCCAGCAGGTGCTCGATCAGCTCCGGCATGTCGTCGCGGCCCCCGGGCGGCGGGCCGAGGGGGCGGACCACGACGGGCACGAAGGTGCGCCGGTTGACCGGGAGGCCCGCCGCGCGCACCCGCGTCACCAACTGCTCGGGGCGGGCCGTGCCGGTCGCCAGGTCGTGCAGCAGGGACTCGGCGGCCTGGTCCTCCCAGCCCCGGTCCTGGTCGCCGAGGAGGCGGTGCATCGCCAGCGCCTCCGAGGCGCGGGTGCCCAGCACCCGGCCGAACTCCTCGGGGCCGTGGTGGCCGAAGAGCACCAGGCGCCCCCACTGCCGGCCCCGGGCCTCCAGCGGTGCGACGACCCAGCCGTCCGGGCCGACCGTCACCGCGCCGCTGCCGGCCAGCTCGGCGACCTGGCCGGAGACCCGTTCCCAGTCGCGCAGCAGGTCGTTGAGCGAGCCCTTGTCCCCGGCCGAGGCCAGCACGCGCTGCGCGAGGTTGACGACGACGGCCGGACAGCCGCTGTGCGCCGCGATCTCGTCCAGGACCTGCTGGAGGCCGGCGCCGGAGAGGTTGAGGGCGGTCAGCGAGGAGCGGACCCGGTCGGAGAGGTCGAGCGCGGCGAACCGGCCGTGCACCAGGCGGGCGTGCACCTCCTCGGTGAGCCGCGCGAACGGCGCCGGCCGGTGCAGGACGATCAGCGGCACCCCGCAGCGTTCGGCGGCCCGCCGCATCGGCTCGGGCGTGGTGCGGAACGCCCGGCCGAGACCCAGGACGACCGCCGCGACGTCGGCCCGCTGCATCGACTCGACGTACTCGCGCTGCGCCCGCTCGTCGCCCGCCAGCAGCAGACCGGTGGTCAGCACCATCTCCCCGCCGCTGAGCATGACGCCGACGTCCAGCGCCTCGGCCACGTGCAGCCAGCGCACGGCGCGGTGCAGATGGGCGGAACCGGCCACGACCTCCGGCACCCAGGGAGTGACGAGGTCCAGGTCGAGCACGTCGCGCACGGTGAGCCGCCCCGCCGTGCTCGCCGGGGGTGTGTCCGGTCTGCCGTCGCTCACGCGCCCACGCCCGTTCCTCGTGCCGCCAGGGGTGGGAGTCTAATCACCCGCACCCCGCCCGGCGCCGTCCGCGCGTGTGCTCAGAGACCGTAGACGCGCCGTGCCGTGCCGGAGAAGACCTCCCGCCGCTCCGCGTCGTCCAGCCGGCCGGTCAGGACGCGGGCGGCGTCGACCACCTCGGCGTAGGAGGCGGCGAGCCGGCACACGGGCCAGTCGGAGCCGAACATCAGGCGGCCGGGCCCGAACGCGTCGAGCACGGTGCCGGCGTAGGGCGCGAGGGCGGCGGTCGTCCAGGTGTCCCAGTCGGCCTCGGTGACCATGCCGGACAGCTTGCAGGCGGTGTTGGGCCGGGCGGCCAGCGCCCGCACGTCCGCGCTCCACGGCTGCGTGGCGCCCTCGGCGATGGGCGGCTTGCCCAGGTGGTCGAGGACGAACACCAGCTCGGGCACGAGGGCCGCCGCACGGGTCGCCGCCGGGAGCTGGTGCGGGAGCACCACCAGGTCGTAGACGAGTCCGGCGTCGGCCACCGCGCGCAGCCCGCGCAGCACGTCGGGGCGGAGCAGCCACTCCGGGTCGGGTTCGCCCTGCACCTGGTGACGGATTCCCACCAGGCGCTGCCCGCCGGGCAGTTCGCGCAGGGCCGCCAGCCGGTCGGCGACCGCGGGGTCCGTGAGGTCGGTCCAGCCGACCACCCCGGCCACCAGGTCGCTGCCCGCGGCCAGGGCCAGGAACTCCGGGGTCTCCGCGGCCACCGTGACGGTCTGGACGAGGACGGTCGCGGTGACGCCCGCGGCCTTCGCCTCCGGTTCCAGGTCGGCGAGGGTGAAGTCGCGGCGCAGCGGGGCCAGCCGCTCCCCGGTGATCCAGTCCTGGTCGCGGACGGACAGGTCCCACAGGTGGTGGTGCGCGTCGACGACGCCCTCCGGCACGGTCACAGCTGCCACACCACCGGCAGCGGCGCCCCGGCGCCGTCGGCGGAGTAGTCGTGGGCGACCTCCAGCAGCTCCGCCATCCGGGCCTGCCAGGCGATGTTGACGGGCAGCCGCTCCAGCTCGGCGAGCATCGCCGGGTAGTCGTCGACGTCCAGCAGGTGGAAGAGGTCGCTGCCGCTGCGCCAGATCGTCCACTCCCGTACGCCCGCGCCGCGGATGGCGGCGGTCAGCTCGGGGGGCACCTCGCGGTGCGCCTCCTCGTACGCGGCGATCCGGTCCGTACGCACCCTGGTGTGCAGGGCGACCCTCATGTCGGCTCCTCGTCCGGTACGGGTACGTCCGCGCCGAGCAGGCCCTCGGCGCGCAGGTCGGCCCACATCGCGGCCGGGAGCGGCAGCCGCAGCACGGCGGCGTTGTCCCGCGCCTCGTCGGCGGAGCGCAGCCCCACCAGCGTGCTCGCGACCGCGGGATGGGCCGCGGGGAAGCGCAGCGCGGCCGCCCGCAGCGGCACGCCGTGCCGGCCGGTCACCGAGCGCAGCCGCCGGGCGCGGGCGAGCACGGGTTCCGCGGCGGGCGCGTAGTCGTACGTGGCGCCCTCGCCCGGGTCGATCAGCAGGCCCGAGTTGAAGGCGCCGCCCACGACCACGCTCGCACCGCGGGACGCCGCCAGCGGCAGCACCTCGGCGAGGCCCTCCTGCTCCAGCAGCGTGTAGCGGCCGGCCATCAGCACCACGTCGACGTCGGTGTCCCGCAGGAAGCGGGCGAGCATGGCGGTCTGGTTCATGCCCGCGCCGATCGCGCGGACGACGCCCTCCGCGCGCAGCCGCTCCAGCGCCGGGTACCCCTGGCCGAAGGCCTCCTCGGCGTGGTCGTCGGGGTCGTGGAGGTAGACCAGGTCGACGTGGTCCAGGCCCAGGCGCTCCAGGCTGGCCTCGATGCTCCGGCGCACGCCGTCGGCGCTGAAGTCCCAGACCCGGTGCGTCGTGGCGGGCACGGCGAAGCCGTTCGCCGCGTCGTCGCCGCCGGGCCCGCCGGGTTCCAGCAACCGTCCCACCTTGGTCGAGACGGTGAACGCCGACCGGGGCCGGTCGCGCAGGGCGGCGCCGATCCGGCGTTCGGACAGGCCGAGCCCGTAGTGGGGCGCGGTGTCGAAGTAGCGGACGCCGGCGTCCCAGGCGGCGTCCACCGCCGCGCGGGCGGCGTCGTCGTCGACCGGGGTGAAGAGGTTGCCGATCGGGGCGGCGCCGAAGCCCAGCTCGGTGACGGCGACGCCACTGCGGCCCAGGGTGGTGGTGCGCATCGTGGTCCGGTCCCTCACTGCCCGGCCGGGCGCAGCCGCAGTCCGGCCATGCCGCCGTCCACGGCGAGCGCGGTGCCCGTGACGGAGGCCGCGGCGGGGCTCGCCAGGTAGACGATCGCGGCGGCGACCTCGTCGGCGGTCACCAGACGGCCCATCGGCTGCCGGGCGTTCAGGGCGGCGCGTTCCGCCTCGGGGTCGTCGGCGGCGTCCAGCAGCCGGGCGACCCACGGGGTGTCGGCGGTGCCGGGGTTGACGCAGTTGACCCGGATGCCCTCGCGGACGTGGTCGGCGGCCATCGCCAGGGTCAGCGAGAGCACGGCTCCCTTGCTGGCGCTGTACAGGGCGCGCTGGGGGAGCCCCGCGGTGGCGGCGATGGAGCAGGTGTTGACGATCGCGGGCCGGGCCGAGCGCCGCAGGTGCGGAAGGGCGGCGCGGGTGGTGCGCACCATGCCGAGCACGTTGACGTCGAGCACGCGGTGCCACTGCTCGTCGGGGTTGTCCTCGACGGTGCCCGCCGCGCCGACGCCCGCGTTGTTGACGAGGACGTCGAGGCCGCCGAGGGCCTCCGCCGCGGCGTCCACGGCGGCCCGGGTGGAGGCGTCGTCGGAGACGTCGGCCTTGAAGCCGGTCAGCTGTGCGGGCAGCCCGTCCGGCGCCAGGTCCAGGACGGCGACCCGGGCGCCGCGCGCGGCCAGCAGCCGCGCGGTCGCCAGGCCGATCCCGGAGGCGCCGCCCGTCACCAGGGCGCCGAGGCCCTCCAGGTCGCGCAACTCCTCGCTCATGCCGTCCCACCTTCCTGCCGTGCCCGGTCCGCCACCCAGAACGTACCGTCGGGGTAGCGGTACGTGTCGATCGATTCCGGTCTCATCTGCGCGGAGAAGCCGGGTGCAGTGGGGGCGGTGTAGTGGCCGCCGCGCATGACGACCGGTGTCGCGAAGTGCTCGTGGAGGTGGTCCACGTACTCGATGGCGCGGTCCTCGGTCGTCCCGGCCAGCGCCACGAAGTCGAACATCGACAGGTGCTGCACCAGTTCGCACAGCCCGACGCCGCCGGCGTGCGGGCACACCGGGACGTCGAAGGCCGCGGCCAGCAGCAGGATCGCCAGGTTCTCGTTGACCCCGCCGACCCGTGCCGCGTCGATCTGCAGCACGTCGATCGCGCCGGCCTGCAGCAACTGCTTGAAGACGATGCGGTTCTGCACGTGCTCGCCGGTGGCGACCCGGACCGGGGCGACCGCCTTGCGGATCGCGGCGTGGCCGAGGACGTCGTCGGGGGAGGTGGGCTCCTCGATCCAGTACGGGTCGAACTCGGCCAGGGCGGTGACCCAGGTGACGGCCTCGGCGATGCCCCACCGCTGGTTGGCGTCGATCGCGATCCGGACGTCCGGGCCCACGGCGGCACGGGCCGCGCGCATGCGCCGTACGTCGTCGCCGAGGTCGGCGCCGACCTTCAGCTTGATCTGGGTGAAGCCGTCGGCCACGGCCTGCTCGGCGAGCCGGGTCAGCTTCTCGTCGGAGTAGCCGAGCCAGCCGGGCGAGGTGGTGTAGCCGGGGTAGCCACGGTCCAGCAGTTCGGCGGTGCGTCCGGCGGCGCCGGCGCGGCCCGCGCGCAGCAGTTCCAGCGCGCGCCCGGGGGTGAGGGCGTCGTCGATGTAGCGGAAGTCGACCTGGGAGACGAGCCATTCCGGGTCGGCCTCGGCCAGCAGCCGCCACAGCGGCAGGCCCCGGCGCTTGGCGGCCAGGTCCCACACGGCGTTGACGACGGCTCCGATCGCCATGTGCATCACGCCCTTCTCGGGCCCCAGCCAGCGCAGCTGGCTGTCGCCGGTCAGGTCGCGCGCCACGGAGCCGGGGTCGGCGCACAGCTCCTCGACCGGCCGGCCGAGGAGATGGGGGCGGAGTGCCTCGATCGCCGCGACCTGGACGTCGTTGCCCCGGCCGATGGTGAAGACGAAGCCGTGCCCCTCGTGGCCGTCGTCGGCGTCGGTGCGGAGCACCACGTACGCGGCGGAGTAGTCGGGATCCGGATTCATCGCGTCCGAGCCGTCCAGTTCCCGGGAGGTCGGGAAGCGGATGTCATGGGTGTCGATCGCGGTGATGCGGGCGGAGGTTGCGGACAAGTGGCTGCCTTTCACGCTCGGCCTGGCCAAGACATCGGAGGTCTCGCGCCACGGTGACTCTAGGCCCCCGGGACGGGACTGGCAATCCATTCCTCGGATGTCTCGTCGGTCGAACTCCATTCGATCGTGTCCGTATAGGGGGTTGTCAGGGTCGCGGGACGGACTTACCTTCCTCTCGTCCGGGATACCTCGGATGAATAGCCCCGGCTCACCCGGACAGGGAGAACACGGCATGAAGCCCGCCCGCACGCGCTCCACCGCCGCGATCGCCGCGACCGTGCTCGTCACGGCCGCCCTCGCCACCGCCTGCAACCGCGGCAGCAGCGGCACCGCCGCCGGCTCCGGCGACGACAAGCCCGCCATCGGCGTCGACCTGCCGCGCTCCGACTCCGACTTCTGGAACTCCTACGCGCAGTACATCGAGAAGGGCATCGAGGACGACGGGCTGAACGCGCTCCCGCGGAGCAACTCGCAGAACGACATCACCAAGCTCGTCGCGAACGTCCAGGTCTTCCAGAACACCGGCGCCAAGGCCGTCGTCATGGCCCCGCAGGACACCGGCGCCATCGCCTCCACCCTCGACACCCTCGCCGGCAAGAAGATCCCGGTGGTCAGCGTGGACACCCGCCCCGACAAGGGCGACGTCTACATGGTCGTGCGCGCCGACAACAAGGCGTACGGCACCAAGGCCTGCGAGTTCCTCGGCGAGCAACTGGGCGGCAAGGGCAAGGTCGCCGAGTTCCAGGGCGCCCTGGACTCCATCAACGGACGCGACCGCTCCGAGGCGTTCGCGGCGTGCATGAAGGAGAAGTTCCCCGGCATCACGGTCTTCGAGCTGCCCACCGACTGGAAGGGCGACGTCGCCTCCGCCAAGCTGCAGAGCCTGCTGGCCCAGCACCCCGACCTCAACGGCATCTACATGCAGGCCGGCGGTGTCTTCCTGCAGCCGACGCTCGCCCTGCTCAAGCAGAAGGGCCTGCTCAAGCCGGCCGGGCAGAAGGGCCACATCACCATCGTCTCCAACGACGGCATCCCGCAGGAGCTGGACGCCATCCGCAAGGGCGAGATCGACGCGACCGTCTCCCAGCCCGCCGACCTCTACGCCAAGTACGCGCTGTACTACGCCGAGGCCGCCGCCGAGGGGAAGACCTTCAAGCCCGGCCCCACCGACCACGACTCGACGATCATCAGCATCCCCAACGGCCTGGAGGACCAGCTCCCCGCGCCACTGGTGACCAAGGACAACGTCGACGACAAGGCCCTGTGGGGCAACAACATCGGCTGACCGCCCGTCCGCACCAGAAGAACGGAAACCACCATGGCGGACCCCGCCACCGCGCCGCCGGCCGTGGCCGAGGCGACCGGGATCGGCAAGCGCTTCGGCGCCACCGTGGCGCTGCGCGACGCGGGCATCTCGGTCGCCCCGGGCGAGTCGCACGCCCTCGTGGGCCGCAACGGCGCCGGCAAGTCCACCCTCGTCGGCATCCTCACCGGCCTCCAGCAGCCCGACAGCGGCACCCTGCGCTTCTCGGGCGAACCGGCGCCCTCCGTCGGCGACACCGACGCCTGGCGCTCCCGGGTCGCCTGCGTCTACCAGCGCTCCACCGTCATCGGCGACCTCTCCGTCGCCGAGAACCTGTTCCTCAACCGGCAGAGTCCCGGCGCGCTGCGCCCCATCCGGTGGACGGCGCTGCGCCGCCGCGCGGCGGAACTGCTGGGCGAGTACGGGGTGGACATGGACCCGTCCGTCCGCGCCCGCGACCTCACCGTCGAGCAGCGGCAGTTCGTGGAGATCGCGCGCGCCCTCTCCTTCGGCGCGCGCTTCATCATCCTCGACGAGCCCACCGCCCGGCTCGACGCCCGCGGCATCGCCCGGCTCTTCGACAAGCTCCGCGACCTGCAACGGCAGGGCGTGGCCTTCCTCTTCATCTCGCACCACCTGCAGGAGGTCTACGACCTCTGCACCACCGTCACCGTCTACCGGGACGCCCGCCACATCCTCACCGCCCCCGTCGCCGAACTGGGGCACGACGCCCTGGTCGAGGCGATGACCGGGGAGAGTGCCGCGGCGCCCGCGGCGGGCGCCCCGGCTCCCGGCCCCTCCGCGCCCGCCACGGGCGAACCGGTCCTGGACGTGACCGGCCTGACCCTGCGCGACGCCTACGCGGAGGTCTCCCTGGAGGTCCGCGCGGGCGAGGTCGTCGGCCTCGCCGGGGCCACCGCCAGCGGCAACGTCCGGCTGGCGGAGACCCTCGCAGGGCTGCACCGCGCCGACGCGGGGCGGATCACGGTGGCCGGACGCGAGCTCCGCGCGTCCGGGGTGCCCGCCGCGCTGGCCGCCGGGGTGGGCCTGGTCCCCGAGGACCGCCACCACCAGGGCCTGGTCGGCACGCGCAGCGTGGCCGAGAACGCCACCCTCACCGTCACCGACCAGCTCGGGCCGTACGGCACCGTACTGCCCTCGCGGACCCGCGAGTTCGCCGAGCGCATGATCAAGGACCTCGACATCAGGACACCGGGCGCGGGGACCCCCGTCTCCGCGCTGTCCGGCGGCAACCAGCAGAAGGTCGTGGTCGCCCGCGCCCTGGCCACCGACCCCCACGTGCTGGTCGCCGTGCGTCCCACCAACGGGGTCGACGTGCGTTCCAAGGAGTTCCTGCTGGGCAGGATCCGCAAGGTCGCCGACGACGGGCGGGCGGCGCTGGTCGTCTCCGACGAACTGGACGACCTCAGGGCGTGCGACCGGGTCGTGGCCATGTTCCACGGCCGGGTGGTCGCGGAGTTCGGCCGGGGCTGGCGGGACGAGGAACTGGTCGCCGCCATGGAGGGCGTGGCCGCCCGTCCCGCCGCGCGGGAGCGGGACACCGAGCAGGGAGAGGAACAGGAAAGGTAGCCATGTCCACCACCACTGACGTCACCGAGCCGCCGGTGCCCGCCGCCGAGGCGGCCGCGGCCGGGACGCCGCGCCGCGTACCGGGCGGCCTCGCCCGTTTCCGCGAACTGTCCCTCGTCCCCGCCATCCTGGTGCTGGGCGTCATCGGCTTCATCGTCTCGCCGGCCTTCCTCACCTCCGACAACCTCATCGGCGTCGCCCAGCAGTCCACCGAGCTCAGCCTGCTCGTGCTGGCCCAGGCGCTGATCCTCATCGCGGGCCGGATGGACCTGTCGCTGGAGTCCACCATCGGCGTCGCGCCGGTCATCGCCATCTGGCTCGTGCTGCCCGCATCCGGCGGGCGCTTCACCGGACTGGAACTGCTGCCGGTCTGGACGGCGATACCGGTGTGCCTGCTGGTCGGGGCGGTCATCGGCGCCGTCAACGGCTTCTTCATCCTCAAGCTGCGGCTGAACGGCTTCATCGTCACCCTCGGCGCGCTCACCATGCTGCGCGGGCTGCAGATCGCCATCTCCGAGGGCCGTTCCATCGTCGAACTGCCCGGCTCCTTCAGCTACCTCGGCCACGCCTCCTGGGCCGGGGTGCCCGCCGCGATCTGGATCTGCGCCCTGCTCTTCGCGGCCGGCGGCTGCGCACTCGCCTGGCTGCGGCACGGCCGGGCGCTGTACGCGATCGGCGGCAACCCCGAGGCCGCGCGCACCGCCGGCATCCGGGTGGACCGGATCACCTGGGTGGTGCTCATCGTGGGCGGTGTGCTCGCGGCCTTCGCGGGCGTCCTCTACAGCGGGCACTACGGCTCGATCTCCGCGGACCAGGGCAGCGGCTGGATCTTCCAGGTCTTCGCCGCGACCGTCATCGGCGGCGTCAGCCTCAACGGCGGCCGCGGCACGCTCTTCGGGGCGCTGACCGGCGTCCTGACCCTGCAGCTCGTCGTCAACGTGATGACCCTGGCGGGCGTGCCCCCGCTGTGGAACCAGTTCCTCAACGGGGCCATCATCATCGTCGCCCTGATCATCTCCCGCTTCGCCTCGGGCGAGAAGCAGGAGTGATCGGGCCGGGACGGGCCGGCCGGATCAGTAGTAGCCCTCGACCGGGACGCGGGCCTCGTCGTACAGGGCCGGCCCCTCCTGCGGCACCTGCGGGAAACCGGCCTTGGCCGCGGGCGACTTGAGCCCGGTGAGCTGGTCGGTGGAGAGCGCGTAGACGACCCGGCCCAGCCCCGAGCGCTCCAGGGCGCCCGCGCACATCCCGCAGGGCTGGCAGCTGGTGTACATGGTGGTGGCGGCCGCGGTGGCCGGATCGAGCTCCCGGGCCGCCCACCGCGCCAGCTTCAGCTCGGGGTGGGCGGTGATGTCGTCGTCGCTCAGGCTGCTGTTGCGGTCCTCGGCGAGCACGGTCCCGTCCGGGCCGGCCAGCAGCGAGCCGAAGGGCGGGTTCCCGGACGCGCGGGCCTCGGCGGCCAGCTCGACCGCCCGGCGCAGCAGGCGGCTCGTCATCTCGTCGGTCATCGTCACTCCGATCGTGGGCGGTGGGCGGCGACCGCCGCGAGCGCCTGCCACGCCGTCCGCGGGCGCAGGATCTCGCGGGGATCGCCGTTGAAGGGGTCCAGGACGACGGTGTCCGCGCCGAGCGCCCGCAGTTCGCCGAGGTCGGCGGTGACCTGTTCGAGGGTGCCCTGACCGGCGAGCCGGTCAGGACCGGTGAGCGGCTCCGCCGTGAGCCGCAGCGCGATGCGCGGCGCCAGGGCGGGCACCGGCCGCCCCTGCTCACGTGCCTGCGCGCCGAGCCCGCCGACGGCCTCGCGCAGCCACGGCACGGTGAACCGCAGAGGATGCCAGGCGTCGCCGACGCGGACCGCGCGACGGCGGGCCGCCGCGCTGTTGCCGCCGATCCACAGCGGCACCGGGGCGCCGGCGTAGTCCGCCCCGTCCTTCCACGCCTCGCGCAGGACCGTCAGGTGCTCGTCCGTCAGCGCTCCGCGCCGCTCGAACGGGACGCCCAGCGCGGCGAACTCCTCCCGCGCCCAGCCGACGCCGACCCCGAGGACCAGCCGTCCGCCGCTGAGCATGTTGAGGTTCGCCGCCATCCGGGCCGTCAGCAGCGGATGCCGGTACGGCAGGATCAGCACCGTCGTCCCCAGCCGGATGCGGTCGGTGACGCCCGCGAGCCACGACAGGGTGGTGAACGGCTCGTAGAAGGGCGCCGGGTACTGCTCCGCCACGTCCGGGGTGATGACGACGTGGTCGGAGACCATCAGCAGGTCGAAGCCCAGCCCCTCCACCGTCCGCGCCCAGTCGCGCAGCACGCCGGGGTCGGTTCCGGGCCCGAAGTTCGGGACGTTCACACCGATTCGCACCCCGCCAGGCTATCCAGCGGGCCGTCCCGCCAGGAAGGCGTTCCCCACGGTCCGGGCGGCGCCCGGCCGTGGATCCCCCGGTATCTTCGCCGTATGGCCGAGAATCTCGACGCGACCGACTGGGCGATCCTCACGGAGCTGCAGCGCGACGGCCGGGTCCCCTTCACCGAACTGGCCCGTCGGGTCAGCCTCGGCGCCTCCGCGACCGCCGAGCGGGTCCGCCGGCTGGAGGGCCTGGGCGTCATCACCGGCTACCGCGCCGAGGTCGACCTCGGCAGGGCCGGTTACCCGGTGCTCGCGGTCGTCCGCCTGAAGTACCCCGGCAGCCGGCACGAGCCCCTGCACCGGCTGCTCGGCGAGCGACCGGAGATCCTGGAGTGCCTGCGCACCACCGGGGAGGAGTGCTACGTCCTGAAGGTCGCCGCCGCCTCCATGGGGCACCTGGAGGAGGTCATGGACGAGTTGGCGCGGTTCGGGAGCGTGACGACCAGCGTGGTCTACCGGCAGACCCTGCCGTACCGGGGTCCCGGGCGGGCGCCGTCCGGCATGCTGTGAGCATGGAGTCCGCGAAGGTCGTCGAAGAGCTGTGGCAACGGATCCAGGCGCGCGACTGGGCCGGCGCCGGTGAACTGATCGCCGAGGACGCCGTGGTGGAGTGGCCGGTGAGCGGCGAGCGCATCGTCGGCAGGGCCAACTTCCTGGCGGTCAACAGCGAGTACCCGGAGGGCTGGTCGATCCGGGTGCTCAGGGTGGTGGCCGACGGCGACCAGGCCGTCTCGGAGGTGGAGGTGCCGCACACGGACCTCGGGCTCTTCCACGCGGCGTCGTTCTGGACCGTCCGCGACGGACGGGTCGTCGCCGGCCGCGAGTACTGGACGAGCCCGGGCGCCGACCCCCGCCCGGAGTGGCGCGCCCGCTACGTCGAGCCGATGTAGCGGGCGCGCGCCGGCTCCCGTGCGGGTCAGCCGCCGATCGCCGGGTCGCTCGTGCTCTCCCGGCCCGTCTCGACGTGGCCGGCCAGCCGGCGCCGGAAGGTGCCGTCGAGGTCGGAGGTCACCGACAGGTCGTACCAGCCGTGGCTGTGGTGCGTCCCGGCCACGTGCACGGCGCGGGCGCCCGGACGCAGCGGGTAGGCCACCGGGTGCTCCTTGCCGTAGCCGTCCTTGACGGTGAGCTCGACCGTGCGGGGCCCGTCGTTGGTCAGGACGAGACGTACCGAGCCGCGCTCGCCGTCGTGCCGGGCGCTGACCTCGGGACCGGCCTGGCTCGCCCGGCCCGCGAACCGGCGCAGGAAGCCGTTCGGCCCGTGCGCGGTGAAGTCGTACGCCCCGTGGGCGTCCGCGTCCACGGGCCAGGTGTCCGCCAGGGAGCGCGTGGCCGCGACCGTGTACGACCACGGGCCCTCGGTGTGCGTCGGGGAGGTCACCAGGAAGTGCGCGCCGGCGGAGGCGTGCGAGGCGAAGTCCAGGCGCAGCGTCCCGGTGCTGGTGCTGATCCGGCCGTCCGCCGACAGGTCGTAGGGGACCGGGCGGGCCGGACGCAGTCCGCGCTCCTGGCGGGGGAGCGACGGATGGGCGGGTGGCGCGGGCACGTAGTCCGGGTGCCGGTCGCCGTCCGGCGGCAGGTAGCCGCTGGTGTCGGGCAGCCTCGGGGGCTCGGTGTCCTTGTGCCCGAAGTCGAAGGCCGTGGTGAGGTCGCCGCAGACGGCGCGCCGCCAGGGGGAGATGTTCGGCTCGTGCACGCCGAAGCGGCGCTCCATGAAGCGGATGACCGAGGTGTGGTCGAAGGTCTGCGAGCAGACGTAGCCGCCCTTGCTCCACGGCGACACCACGAACATCGGCACACGCTGGCCGAGCCCGTACGGGCCCGCCGGGCGGGAGCCGGAACCGGCGTACAGGTCGCCGGCGACGTCCACCGTCGAGCCGCCCTGCGCCGCGGAGCCGGCCGGGAACGGCGGGACGACGTGGTCGAAGAAGCCGTCGTTCTCGTCGTAGGTGACGAACAGCGCGGTCCTGCTCCACACCCGGGGGTTCGAGGTGAGGGCGTCGAGGACCTGCGCGATGTACCAGGCGCCGTAGTTGGCGGGCCAGTTCGGGTGCTCGGTGAAGGCCTCGGGGGCCACGATCCACGAGACCTGGGGGAGCTTCCCGGCCTTGACGTCGGCGCGCAGGAGGTCGAAGAAGCCCTCGCCCTTGCGCGCGTCGGTGCCGGTGCGGGCCTTGTCGAACAGCGGGTCGCCCGGCTTCGCGTCGCGGTACTGGTCGAAGTACAGCAGGGAGTTGTCGCCGTAGTTGCCGCGGTACGCGTCGCCGATCCAGCCCCAGCCGCCCGCGGCGTCCAGGCCGTCGCCGACGTCCTGGTAGATCTTCCAGGAGACCCCGGCCGCCTCCAGCCGCTCCGGGTAGGTCGTCCAGGAGTAGCCCAGCTCCTCGTTGCCGAGGACGGGGCCGCCGCCCTTGCCGTCGTTGCCCGTGTGGCCCGTCCACATGTAGTAGCGGTTCGGGTCGGTGGAGCCGATGAACGAGCAGTGGTAGGCGTCGCAGATGGTGAAGGCGTCGGCGAGCGCGAAGTGGAAGGGGATGTCCTCGCGGGTCAGGTGCGCCATGGTGGTGGCGGACTTCTGCGGCACCCAGCGGTCGTACCGGCCCCGGTTGAAGGCGGCCTGGCCGTCGTTCCAGCCGTGCGGCAGGTCCTGCAGGAACGCCAGCCCCAGGTCGTCGGCGTCGGGGTGGAACGGGAGCACGTCCTTGGTGCCGTCGGACTGGTACCAGACCGGCTTGCCGTTCGGCTGGGCCACCGGGTGCGGGTCCCCGAAGCCGCGCACTCCGCGCAGCGTGCCGAAGTAGTGGTCGAAGGAACGGTTCTCCTGCATCAGCACGACGATGTGGTCGATGTCGCGCAGCGAGCCGGTCCTGCGGTCCGCGGGGATCTCCGCCGCGCGGGCGATGCTGGTGGGCAGCGCCGACAACGCGGCGGTACCGCCCGCCAGTTGCATGAAGCGTCTGCGGTCGATGTGGTTCATGGCAGGCCTGTCTCCCGGGTGGTCCGCGGCAGTACGGGGGCGGCGGCCAGTGTCACCCCGCGTGCGCGAACACCGGGCGGCGGCCAGGGGAAGCCCCCGCGAAGGCTGCGCCAATCCGCCACGGCCCGCCTGACCGGATCCGCCCGGAGGGGGCAAAGCGGTGCGTCCGGTCGGGCGTTGGGGTGTCGCGCCGCGGGTCTTCCACGGGACGGCGCGGGCCGGGCGGTGGGGGCGGCCGGGAACGCGGCCTCGGACCGCGGCGGTTCGGGCCCGGGTCCGGGGGCTCGACCGGGGGCCGGCAGGACGACGTCGGTACCGGTGTCCCGTCCGCGGCCGGGGGAATCCGTTCGCGGACCCGGGTGACGGCCCGGTAGCCTCCGCCCCTGTTCGACGCCAACCGTCCACGGGGGAGCAACGTTCCGCGATGCCTCAGCCGACCGCCGCCCGCTCCGCCCTGCTCGCGACCGCCGTCCTCCTGCTCCTCGCCGGCCTGTCCGGGTGCGGGGAGGGTTCCGGCGAAGGGGCCGACGGGGCGGGTGGGCGTGCCGGCGCCGCCGACTTCGACGTCGCGACGGTCCTGGGCCATGCGGACCCGGCACCCTACTCGGCGGCCGTGACCCTGACGACCACCGTCGCCGGGCCGCCCACCGTGTCGCGGGGCCGGGTCAACCTGAACGGCCCGACCACCGGCCGGCTCACCGTGCGCGACCCGCACAACGGGGTGTCCGACGCGCTCTACACCGGAGAACGCGCCTACGTCCGCTTCCGCCAGGACGACGGGCGGCCCGGCCGCTGGAACGCGCTGCCGGCGTCCCTCGGCGGGCGCCTCCACCTCGGCAACCTGGGCGGCTACGCGACCCTCCTGGCCGCACGCCCCGGCGCGGACAAGGGGCCGGAGCGGACCGCGGGCCTCGCCGTCCACCGGCTCGAGGGAACCGTCACCACCGGCGAACTGGCGAAGCTCGACCCGGACGTCCACGACGACATGACCGCCGCTCACGCCCGCTCGTTCGACTGCGAGATCTGGGTGACGGCGCAGGGCCGCGTCGTACGGTTCGAGCGGCGGCTGGTCGGGGACGACCGGACGACGGTCCGCACCGTCGTGACGCTCTCCCGGTTCGGTGCGCCCGAGCGGACCACCGCGCCGGTGAACCCCTGAGCGACCGGTCCGGGTGCCGCAGCATCGTCGTCGCCGCAGGTCAGCCGCGTCCCGCGGACGTTGATCGGCCCCACCGGGGTGCCGGGGCGCGGGGGATACTGCCCCCATGAACCGTCTCGAACGCTGGGAGCAGCAGACCAGGGCGGCGCTGCTCACCCTGGCCGTGGTGTTCGGCGCCGCCTACGCCCTGCCGATCCTGGTGCCGGCGGCCGACCCCGCGCTCATCACCACCGCGCACTGGACGGAGCGGACGGTCTGGGCCCTGTTCGCCGCCGACTACGCGGTCCGGCTGGCCCTGAGCGAGCGGCGCTGGGAGTTCGTCAAGCGGCAGCCGCTCAGCCTCGCCGTGGTCGTCCTCCCGCTGCTCCAGCCGCTGCGCCTGCTGCGCCTGGTGTCCGCGCTCTTCCTGGTCGGCCAGCGGGTGCGGCTGGCGGCCCAGGTACGCCTGACGACCTACGTCGTGGGCGCCGTGCTCGGGCTGCTGGCGTTCGGGTCGGTCGCCGTCCTCGAGGCCGAGCGCAACTCGCCGCACGGCAACATCCGCACCATCGGCGACGCCCTGTGGTGGTCCTTCACCACGATGACGACGGTGGGCTACGGGGACCACGCCCCGACCACGGGCGTCGGCCGGCTCATCGCGGTGGGGCTGATGCTCTCGGGCATCGCCCTGCTCGGTGTCGTCACCGCCAACATCGCCGCCTGGTTCCTGGCCCGCTTCCAGGAGGACGAGGAGGAGAACCGGCGCGTCCAGGAGGTCACCGAGGAACTGCTGCGCGAGGTCCGTGAGCTGCGCCGTCAGGTCGCCGACCTGACGGAGGTGACGACCGGCACCCGCCCCGGGGCGTCCGGACAGGCCGCCGAGCGGCGCTGACCGTGCCGTCGAGGAGCGCCGCAGGAGGACTGCCGGAGAGCTCCCGGGCGGGTCGCGGGGCCGCCGCCGGATAGAGCATCGCGTCCGAACGGATCAAGGGTCCACCGGAATGGGCAAGGTCACAGGTGTGCCCCCTGCTGCTCACCTGCTGACGGGCACTAGCCTCTGTGAGCATGACGGTCCTGCCTGACGACGGGCTCTCCCTGGCCGCCGAATTCCCGGATGCGACCCACGAGCAGTGGCGGCGCCTCGTAGAGGGCGTCCTGCGCAAAGCGGGCAAGGACGTCTCGGGTCAGGCGGCGGAGGACGCGCTGTCCACCTCCCTCGACGACGGGCTCATCACGCGCCCGCTGTACACCGCGCCCGACGCGCCCGACGCCTTCGGCGACGGCGTCGGCCTCCCCGGCTTCGCGCCCTTCACCCGGGGCGGTGCCCCGGCGGGCGGCGTCCTGGGCGGCTGGGACGTACGCCAGCGCCATGCGCGGCCCGACGCGGCCCGCACGAACGAGGCCGTGCTCGCCGACCTGGAGAACGGCGTCACCTCCCTCTGGCTCGTCCTGGGTGACGCCGGCATCCCGGTGCCCGCGCTCGGCGCGGTCCTGGACGGCGTCTACCTCGACCTCGCCCCCGTCGTGCTCGACGCGGGCGCGGACTTCGAGGCGGCCGGCCAGGCGCTGCTCGCGCTCTACGACGAACGGGGCGTGGCCCGCGAGGCCGCGCGCGGCAGCCTCGGCGCCGACCCCCTCGGCCACGTCGCCCGTACCGGTGACGCGGACGCGCTCGCCGCGCACACCGCCGTCGCCGTGGCGCTCGCCCGCCGGACGCACCAGGAGTACCCGGGGCTGCGCGCGCTGACCGTGGACGCCCTGCCGTACCACGAGGCAGGCGGCTCGGCCGCCGAGGAACTCGGCGCGTCCCTCGCCACCGGGGTGGCCTACCTGCGGGCGCTGACCGAGGCCGGGCTGCCGGTCGACGCGGCCTGCGCGCAACTGGAGTTCCGCTACGCCGCCACCGCCGACCAGTTCCTGACGATCGCCAAGCTCCGCGCCGCGCGCCGGCTGTGGGCCCGCGTCGCCGAGGTCTGCGGCGCCTCCGCGACCGCGGCGGGGCAGCGCCAGCACGCCGTCACCTCGCCGGTGATGATGACCCGCCGCGACCCGTGGGTGAACATGCTGCGCACCACCGTCGCCACGCTCGGCGCCGGCGTCGGCGGCGCGGACTCCGTCACGGTGTTGCCGTTCGACCACGCGCTGGGCCTGCCCGACGCCTTCGCGCGCCGCATCGCCCGCAACACCTCCACCATCCTCATGGAGGAGTCCCACCTGGCCCGGGTCGTCGACCCGGCGGGCGGCTCCTGGTACGTGGAGCGGCTCACGGACGAACTCGCCGGGGCCGCCTGGGCCTGGTTCCAGGAGCTGGAGCGCTCCGGCGGGCAGGCCGCCGCCCTCGCCTCCGGCCTGGTCGCCGACCGCCTCGCCACGACCTGGGCGGCGCGCACACGGGCCCTGGCCAGGCGGCGCGAGCCCATCACCGGCGTCAGCGAGTTCCCGCTGCTGTCGGAGCCGCCCGTCGAGCGCGACCCGGCGCCGGCCGCGCCCTCCGGCGGCCTCCCGAAGGTCCGCCGGGACGAGGCCTTCGAGGCCCTGCGCGCACGCTCGGACGCCCACCTGGCCGCGACCGGGTCCCGCCCGAAGGTCTTCCTGGCCGCCCTCGGCCCCGCCGCCGCGCACACCGGACGGGTCACCTTCGCCGCCAACCTCTTCCAGGCCGGCGGCGTCGAGCCCGTCCACGACCCGGTGACGGTCGACGCCACGACCGCGGCCGGGGCCTTCGCCCGAAGCGGCGCGCAGGCCGCGTGCCTGTGCTCCAGCGACGCGCTCTACGAGGAGCACGCCGCGGACGTCGCCGCGGCACTGAAGGAGGCGGGCGCGGGCCGGGTGTTCCTGGCCGGCCGTCCCGGCGAGCGCGAGGCCGCCTGGACGGCGGCGGGTGTCGACGGCTTCGTCTTCGCGGGCGGCGACGCGGTCGCCGTCCTGACCTCGGTCCTCGACCGGATGGGAGTGGCGTGATGCGGATCCCGGACTTCTCGGAGATCGAGCTGGGACCGGGCGCCGGGAACGGCGCCACCGAGGAGCAGTGGCGCGCGGCGGTCAAGGAGACCACCGGCCGCGGCGCCGAGGACCTGGTGTGGGAGACGCCCGAGGGCATCGGCGTCAAGCCGCTCTACACCGGCCGCGACCTGGAGGGCCTGGACTTCCTGGGCACCTACCCGGGCATCGCGCCGTACCTGCGCGGCCCCTACCCGACGATGTACGTCAACCAGCCCTGGACGATCCGGCAGTACGCGGGCTTCTCCACCGCCGAGGAGTCCAACGCCTTCTACCGGCGCAACCTGGCCGCCGGCCAGAAGGGCCTGTCCGTCGCCTTCGACCTGCCGACCCACCGCGGCTACGACAGTGACCACCCGCGCGTCACCGGTGACGTCGGCATGGCGGGCGTCGCCATCGACTCGATCTACGACATGCGGCAGCTCTTCGACGGCATCCCGCTGGACCGGATGACCGTGTCGATGACGATGAACGGCGCCGTGCTGCCGGTGCTGGCGCTCTACATCGTGGCCGCGGAGGAGCAGGGCGTACCGCCCGAGAAGCTGGCGGGGACCATCCAGAACGACATCCTCAAGGAGTTCATGGTCCGCAACACCTACATCTACCCGCCCAAGCCCTCGATGCGGATCATCTCCGACATCTTCGCGTACACCTCGCAGAAGATGCCGCGCTACAACTCGATCTCCATCTCCGGCTACCACATCCAGGAGGCCGGGGCCACGGCCGACCTGGAGCTGGCCTACACCCTCGCGGACGGCGTGGAGTACCTGCGCGCCGGGCTCGGCGCGGGCCTGGACGTCGACGCCTTCGCGCCGCGGCTGTCCTTCTTCTGGGCGATCGGCATGAACTTCTTCATGGAGGTCGCCAAGCTGCGCGCGGCCCGGCTGCTGTGGGCCAAGCTCGTCCGGCAGTTCGAGCCGGAGAACGACAAGTCGCTGTCCCTGCGCACCCATTCGCAGACCTCCGGCTGGTCGCTGACCGCGCAGGACGTCTTCAACAACGTCACACGCACCTGCGTGGAGGCGATGGCCGCCACCCAGGGCCACACCCAGTCGCTGCACACCAACGCCCTCGACGAGGCGCTGGCGCTGCCGACGGACTTCTCCGCGCGGATCGCCCGCAACACCCAGTTGCTGCTGCAGCAGGAATCCGGCACCAACCGGGCCATCGACCCGTGGGGCGGCTCCGCCTACGTCGAGAAGCTGACGTACGACCTGGCGCAGCGCGCCTGGCAGCACATCCAGGAGGTCGAGAAGGCCGGCGGCATGGCGCAGGCGATCGACGCGGGCATCCCCAAGATGCGCGTCGAGGAGGCCGCGGCCCGCACCCAGGCGCGCATCGACTCCGGGCGCCAGCCGGTCATCGGCGTCAACAAGTACCGGGTGGACAGCGACGAGCAGATCGAGGTCCTCAAGGTCGACAACTCCTCCGTGCGCGCGCAGCAGATCGCCAAGCTGCGCCGGCTGCGCGAGGAGCGCGACGAGGGCGCCTGCCAGGACGCTCTCGCCGCGCTGACCGCCGCCGCTGAACGCGGCGCGGGCCAGGGCCTGGAGGGCAACCTGCTGGCGCTGGCGGTGGACGCGGCACGCGCCAAGGCCACCGTGGGCGAGATCTCCGACGCCCTGGAGAAGGTGTACGGCCGGCACTCCGGGCAGATCCGTACGATCTCCGGTGTGTACCGCAACGAGGCAGGGGAGTCGCCGTCCGTGGACCGCACCCGCGCGCTGGTCGGACGCTTCGAGGAGGCGGAGGGCCGGCGCCCGCGCATCCTCGTCGCCAAGATGGGCCAGGACGGCCACGACCGCGGCCAGAAGGTGATCGCCACCGCCTTCGCCGACCTGGGCTTCACGGTGGACGTCGGGCCGCTCTTCCAGACCCCCGCCGAGGTCGCCCGGCAGGCGGTGGAGGCCGACGTGCACATCGTCGGCGTCTCCTCGCTCGCCGCCGGCCACCTCACGCTGGTGCCCGCGCTGCGCGAGGAACTGGCGGCCGAGGGCCGGGAGGACATCATGATCGTGGTCGGCGGCGTCATCCCGCCGCAGGACGTCCCCGAGCTGCTCGGCATGGGCGCGGCCGCGGTCTTCCCGCCCGGTACCGTCATCCCCGACTCGGCGTACGACCTGGTCACGCGGCTCGCCGCCGCGCTCGGCCACGAACTGTGAGCCCATGCCTCCCACCATCGACCTGGACGCGTACGTCAAGGGCGTGCTCGACGGCTCACGGGCCTGGATCGCCCGCGCCATCACCCTGGTGGAGTCGTCGCGGCCCGATCACCGGGAGCTCGCCCAGCGGCTCCTGACGGAGCTGCTGCCGTACGCCGGCAAGGCCCGCAGGATCGGCGTCAGCGGGGTGCCGGGGGTGGGCAAGTCCACCTTCGTCGACGCCTTCGGCACCCTGCTCACGGGCCTCGGTCACCGGGTCGCGGTGCTCGCCGTCGACCCGTCGTCCACACTGACCGGCGGCTCCATCCTGGGCGACAAGACCCGGATGGAGCGGCTGGCGGTGGACCCCTCGGCCTTCGTGCGGCCCTCGCCGTCGGCCGGGACGCTGGGCGGCGTGGCCAAGGCGACCCGGGAGTCCATGGTCGTCGTGGAGGCGGCGGGCTACGACGTGGTGCTCGTGGAGACCGTGGGCGTCGGCCAGTCCGAGACGGCGGTCGCGGGCATGGTCGACACCTTCCTGCTGATGACCCTGGCCCGCACCGGCGACCAGCTCCAGGGCATCAAGAAGGGCGTGCTGGAGCTCGCCGACGTCATCACCGTCAACAAGGCCGACGGCCCGCACGAGCGCGACGCCCGCGCCGCCGCGCGGGAACTGTCCGGCGCCCTGCGGATGATGACCCCGGTGGACGCCGCCTGGACCCCGCCCGTGCTGACCTGCAGCGCCCGCGAGGGCACGGGCCTGGAGACGCTGTGGGAGCGGCTGGAGCAGCACCGCACGCTGCTGGAGTCCACGGGACGGCTGGCGGCCAAGCGCCGCGACCAGCAGATGGAGTGGGCCTGGAGCATGGTCCGTGAGGAACTGCTGGGCCGTCTCCGTGGCCACCCCGAGGTGCGCAGGCTGACCCCGGAGATCGAACGTCAGGTCCGCGAGGGAACGTTGACGCCCACGCTGGCCGCCGCGCGCATCCTCGACGCCTTCTCGGGCTGAGCCCGGGGTCCGCCGTCGGGGTCAGGCCGCCCGCGCCTGGCCCCGGGGCACGGCGCAGCGCCCTGCCGCCCACAGCGCCCCCGGCATGTTGCAGTCCGGGCCCACCTGGTGACGGTCGACGTACGCGAACAGCCGCCGCGCCTCGGCCATGTGCGCCGCGCACGCGAACGAGCCGTGCCCGGGCAGCCATTGGATGTGCCACCGGGCGGCCTCCCCGCACGGGTCCGCCGCGCCGGTGGCGACGCGGCCGCACGGCGTCATGCCGTCGACGGGGATCGGGGTGAGCCGGGGCGTGATGGGATCGGTCATGGGGCAGGCCTCCTGTGCCGCGTGAGGCGACGTGACCTGTGTGCGTGTGGGGGGATGGGGCCGTTTGCGCGCACTCGATGTCGTTATGCCCCGCGGTGGCCGTCTGCGACGCATGTGCGGAGGTCAGGAGTTGGTAACCGGCCGCGGCCCGGTCGGCCGGGCTGTGGTCGGCATTCGCCGTCGGCGTCACGCTCTTCTTGTGGTGGAGCGTCTTCAGGGTGCGGCTCGAGGTCGGCCCGGCCGGGATCGTGGCCGTCAACCCGTGGGGCACCCAGCGTCTGGCGCGGGACGAGGTGGTCGCGGCGCGACTGGGTGCCTGGGGAGCGGAGTTCCACCATGGGGACGGCTTCAAGACCACGGCGTACGCCCTCAGCGAGCCGGCCGCGGGCACACCGCAGGCCCGGCGCTTCGCCGAACTACGGGCCGTCATGGAGGCGGGCTCCTAGCGCGGCGAGTGACGCGGCGGGGTTCGCGGACGCCGCCATGGTGACGGCCCGGGCCCGACGGCACCTGTGCGGGCCGTCGGCCCCCGGCGCTCAGCCCGCGTAGGCGGTGGGCGGCACGCCGACGGTCGCGGTGAAGTCCCGGACGAGATGGGCCTGGTCGCTGTAGCCGAGTTCCGCGGCGAGGGCGGACCAGTCGACCGAGGTCCCGTACTCGGCACGCTCCAGGGCCTCGTGGATGCGGTAGCGGAGGATGACCCACTTCGGGCTGACGCCGACGTACGCCGCGAACAGCCGTTGCAGGGAGCGGGCCGACATGCCCTCGGAGCGGGCGAAGTCCTCGACCCGCAGGATGGTCCGGTCGTGCCGGACACGGTCGGCCAGGGCCGTCGCGAGGGCCGCCTGCGGGTCGGGCGCGGGGGAGAGCGACAGCAGGAACGCGTCGAGGGCCGCCACGCGGGCGTCCTCGTCCCGGGGGCCGAGCACCGCGCCCGGTACGGCCTCGTGGCCCGGCAGCGCGTCGTCGAGCGGGACCCGCCGGCCCGTCCAGTGGGACACCGGCACCGCGGGCGCGAACGGCCGGAATCCGCCCGGCCGGAACTGGATGCCGCAGACGCGTCCGGCGGCCTCCAGCTTCTGCGTGAACAGTTCCAGCCCGATGCCCGCGACCTCGCCGGCGTCCGGGGCGGTGCCGTGCCGCTGGAAGACGATGTTGACCGAGGGGTGCGGCACGACGTGCGAGGCGTACGGCTCGGCGAGGTCCCAGTCGATCAGCCAGTAGTGCTCCAGGTACGGCCGCAGCGCGGGCGCGGGCGCCCGGCGCCGGAAACGGACGCGGGCGAGCAGCTCCGGGGCGTCGACGATGCCCCGGGTGTCGCGGCGCGGGCTGTCCGGACCTGCCATACCCGCGATCCTACGGGGCGCCCCTGTCGCATTTCTTCAAGCCGCAGCGGCCTTCCGCGCCCTAGCGTCGGCGCCATGACGACGAGGACCAGTGAACTGCTCGCCACGGCCCGCGACCGGGCGCTGCCCCTGGTGCGGGCGCTGCCGGACGGCGCCTTGGACGCGCCGACGCCCTGCGCCGGGTACGACGTGCGGAACCTGCTCAACCACCTCTTCCACGTGGTCGTCGGCTTCCAGGCCCTCGCGGCCCGGGAGGAGGCCGACTTCTCCGTCACCCCGGACCGGCTGTCCGCCTACGGCGACGGGTGGCGGGAGCGCTTCGCCAAGGAGACGGACCTGCTGGTCGAGGCCTGGGCGGTACCGGGCGCCGACGAGGGCGTGGCAGGGTCGATGAACCTGCCGGCGCGCACCGTCGGCGCCATGGCGTTGCTCGACCTGACGGTGCACCCCTGGGACCTGGCCCGGGCCACCGGGCTCCCGTACGCGCCGGACGCCGAGGGGCTGCGGGCGCTGGAGGAGCTCGTGGCAGCCATGGGGCCGACCGCCCGCAGGATGGGGGTCTTCGGCGAGCCCGCGCCGGTCCCCGCCGGGGCCTCCGCCTTCGAGGCGCTGCTGGCGGCCACGGGCCGCGATCCGCGCTGGAGCCGCCCCGAGGCGTAGGGGCGCGGGGACACGGCGGCGTAGCGCGGAACACTTTTGCAACTGGTTGCACAATCGGGCCGGGGTGGTCTACAAAAGTCGCGACGACACCGCGCGCCGCCGCCCGAGGAGACCCCGCGATGAGCCCGTACCCGCACCTGCTGAGCCCGCTCGACCTCGGCTTCACCACCCTCCCGAACCGGGTGCTCATGGGCTCGATGCACATCGGGCTGGAGGAGGCCGAGGGCGGCTTCGAGCGGATGGCCGCGTTCTACGCCGCCCGGGCCCGCGGCGGGGTCGGCCTCATCGTGACGGGCGGCATCGCCCCGAACGACCGCGGCCGCCCCTACCCGGGCGGGGCCCGGATGACCACCGAGGACGAGGCGGCGCAGCACACCGTCGTCACGGACGCCGTGCACCGCGCCGGCGGCCGCATCGCGATGCAGATCCTGCACTTCGGCCGGTACGCCTACCACCCCGGCCTGGTCGCCCCCAGCGCGCTGCAGGCGCCGATCAGCCCCTACGTCCCGCACGCCCTCACCGACGAGGAGGTCGAGGAGACCGTCGAGGACTTCGTGCGGGCGGCCGGGCTCGCCCGGCGGGCGGGCTACGACGGCGTCGAGATCATGGGCTCCGAGGGCTACCTGATCAACGAGTTCATCGCCTCCGCCACCAACCACCGCGACGACCGCTGGGGCGGATCCTACGAGAACCGCACCCGCTTCCCGCTGGAGATCGTCCGCCGCACCCGCGAACGGGTCGGCCCGGACTTCGTCATCGTCTACCGGCTGTCCATGCTGGACCTGGTGCCGGGCGGCTCCACCCTGGAGGAGGTCGTCTCCCTCGCCAAGGAGGTCGAGGCGGCCGGCGCCACGATCATCAACACCGGCATCGGCTGGCACGAGGCGCGCATCCCCACCATCGCCACCTCCGTCCCGCGCGCCGCGTACACCTGGGTGACGAAGCGGCTGATGGGGGCGGTCTCGGTGCCGCTGGTCACCAGCAACCGGATCAACACCCCCGAGGTGGCCGAGCGGTTGCTCGCCGAAGGAGCCGCCGACATGGTGTCGATGGCCCGTCCGATGCTCGCCGACCCGGACTTCGTCGCGAAGGCCCGCGAGGACCGCGCCGACGCCATCAACACCTGCATCGGCTGCAACCAGGCGTGCCTGGACCACACCTTCAGCGGGAAGCTCACCTCCTGCCTGGTCAACCCCCGGGCCTGCCACGAGACCGAGCTCGTCCTGCTCCCCACCCGGCTGCGCAAGCGCGTCGCCGTCGTCGGCGCCGGGCCCGCGGGGCTCGCCTGCGCCGTCTCGGCCGCCGAACGCGGCCACGCCGTCACCCTCTTCGACGCCGCCGACCGGATCGGCGGCCAGCTCAACGTCGCGCGGAAGGTGCCGGGCAAGGAGGAGTTCGACGAGACGCTGCGCTACTTCCGCACCCGGCTCGCCGAGGAGGACGTGGAGCTGCGCCTGGACACCCACGTCACGGCCGGGTTCCTGGCGGACCGGGGCTTCGACGAGATCGTCCTGGCCACCGGCGTCACCCCGCGCACCCCGGAGATCCCCGGCGCCGACCACCCCAGCGTGCTCAGCTACCTCGACGTACTGCGCGACGGCGCCCCGGTCGGCGAGCGGGTCGCCGTCGTCGGCGCGGGCGGCATCGGCTTCGACGTCGCCGAGTTCCTCACCGACGGCGGTGAGGGCGCGAGCCGGGACCCCGAGACGTACTTCCGCCAGTGGGGCGTCGACACCGAGTACCGCGGGCCCGGCGGGCTGCGGACGCCCGAACGGCCGCGGCCGCCGCGCACCGTGCACCTGCTGCAGCGCAAGACCACCAAGGTCGGCGCGGGGCTGGGCAGGACCACCGGCTGGATCCACCGCACCGAGCTCAAGCACAGCGGCGTCACCATGGTGGCGGGCGCCGTCTACGAGCGCATCGACGACGAGGGCCTGCACATCACCGTGGACGGCGAGCGGCGCACCGTGCCCGTCGACACCGTCGTCCTGTGCGCCGGTCAGGAGCCGCGCCGCGAGCTGTACGAGGCGCTGCGCGCGGCCGGCCACTCCGTGCACCTCATCGGCGGCGCCGACGTCGCGGCCGAGCTGGACGCCAAGCGGGCCATCCGCCAGGGCACCGAACTGGCCGCGGGCCTGTGACCTCGGACCGTCCGTAGGATGCGGGCATGTCGCTGCCGCACGCCATCCTCACCGCCCTGCTGGAGAAGCCGTCGTCGGGGCTGGAACTGGCGCGCCGTTTCGACCGCTCCATCCGCTACTTCTGGTCCGCGACGCACCAGCAGATCTACCGCGAGCTGGGCCGCCTGGAGGAGGCGGGCCTGATCCGGGAGCTGCCCGCCGCACAGCCCGCCCGCGGGCAGCGCAAGGAGTACGAGGTGCTGCCCGCAGGCCGCGCCGAACTGACCGCCTGGGTCGCCGCCACCGAGGACCCCAAGCCCATCCGCGACCCGCTCCTGCTGCGGCTGCGCGCCGCCGCGGTCGTCGGGACCGACGGGCTCGCGGCGGAGCTGCGCCGGCACCTGGCATTGCACGAGCGGCAGTTGGCGGAGTACGCGGAGATCGAGGGGCGTGACTTCCCGCCGGGGCGCGGCGGAGACGAGGACCGGCTGCGGCACCTGGTGCTGCGGGCCGGCATCGAGCTGGAGACCTTCTGGTCGCGGTGGCTCGTCGAGGCGGTCGCCGAGGTCGAGGGGATGGGACGGTCCTGAGCGCCGGCCGGCGTCGTTGGCCGAACCCGCGTCCGGAAGGGCGTCACATAGGTGCGACCGCAGCCACGAGCGCGGGAACGGCGGGGCGTCCGTGGCCTCCGGCGGAGTTGCGCCGGCACCTGGTGCTGCGGTTGGGGCGCTCCTGAGCGCCGCCGGCGTCCTTGGCCGGGCCCGGGTCCGGAAGGGCGTCACATAGGTGCGGCCGGGGCCCCGGGCCCGGGAGCGGCGGGGCGTCCGTCCGTCACCGGGTACGGCGCAGCGCCAGCAGTGCCGCGTCGTCGCCGAGGCCGCCGCCGCTCCAGGAGCGCAGGTCGGCCAGCACCCGGTCCAGCAGGTCGTCCGGGTCCTGCTCGGGCATCTCCCGCACCCGCTCGGCCAGCGGGTAGAAACGGCCCCGCCGGTCCCGGGCCTCGACCACGCCGTCGGTGCAGAACAGCAGCAGGTCGCCGCGGTGGAAGGGGACCGTCTGTGCGCGGTAGCGGTCGCCGGTCAGGGCGAGCAGCCCGAGCGGCGGCACCGGGGTCTCGGCCGCCAGCTCGGTCACGGTGCCGTGGCGCCGCAGCAGGGGCGGCGGGTGGCCGCAGTTGACCAGCACGGCGGAGTCCCCGTCCTCCGGGACGGCCAGCAGCACGGCGGTGACGAAGTCCTCGCTGCCGCCGCTGCGGGTGAGCGCACCGTCCAGCCGGGCGGCCACCGAGGCCAGCGCCGGTTCGGAGCGGGCCGCGTCCCGGAAGACGCCGAGCACGTCGGCGGCTGTCTCCACAGCGGCCAGCCCCTTGCCGCGTACGTCGCCGAGCAGCACCCGCACCCCGTGGTCGGTCCGCACCACCTCGTACAGGTCGCCCCCGATGCGGGCCTCCGCCTCCGCCGCCACGTAGCGCACCGCGACGCGCAGCGGGCCGATCCGGGGCGGCGGCGGACGCAGCAGGGCGCGCTGCGCCGCCTCGGCGACGCCGCGCACCCGGGCCAGCTCGCGCTCCCGCCCGGTGATCAGGACGACGGCGCCGGTGCTGGTGAAGGTCACCGCGAGCACGGTGATCGCGGAGGCCACGTGGACCAGGGCCGGCACCCCGTGGTTCGCCGCCGCGAGCACGAAGACCAGGCCGATCGCGAGCGCGCCCGCCACCAGCGGCCCGCGGGCGCGGCGGGAGTGCGCACCGGCGAGCACCGGCAGCGCCGCCAGGACGGGGGCGAGGGTCGTGCGCGGGCCCGAGGTCAGGTCGAGGACCATGCACACGGCGATCAGCAGGTAGGCGGACGCCAGGAAGCACAGCGCCCCGCGGGACAGCGCGAGCGGGGGCACCTCCGGGTGCTTGTTCGGGCCGCGGGCCATGGTGCCGGCCCTCCTGTCGCCGGTGCGGGACACCCCTCCTCCATCTTCCCCGCACCGGGCGGACGACGGCGGGAATGGACGCGAGGGGTCCCGCGTTGAACCCCTCGTCCGAAGAAAATGAAAACCATTGTGGACGCTGGAGGTCCCCGCATGGCACGCAGTGAGCAGCGCCCGGTGATCACGCTCCGGTCGACCGCCGGCACCGGCACGGCCTACGTGACCCGCAAGAACCGGCGCAACGACCCGGACCGCATGGTCCTGAGCAAGTACGACCCGGCCGTCGGCCGTCACGTGCCGTTCCGCGAGGAGCGCTGACACCGGCGAAGGCCGACGCACCCCGTCCCTCCCGCAGACTGGAGCCCACCGTGCAGCACACGATCCACCCCGCCTACCGCCCGGTCGTCTTCCGCGACCGCGCCGCGGACCACGCCTTCCTCACCCGCTCCACGATGACCAGCGAGAAGACCGTCGTCTGGGAGGACGGGAACACCTACCCGGTGGTCGACGTGGAGATCTCCTCCGCGAGCCACCCGTTCTACACCGGCAACGCCCGCGTGCTGGACACCGCCGGCCGCGTCGAGCGCTTCGAGCGCCGGTACGGCACCGGCGCCCGCCGGGGCTGACCCCGCCGGCGGCCGCGGCGCCGCTCAGGCCTTGCGGTACGTGTACGCGTCCTGGGCCGCCGCGGCCACCGCGTCCAGGTCGCCGCCCGCGGACGCGGTGACCACCGCGGCCACCGCGCCCTCGACGAACGGCGCGTCCACCAGCCGGGTGCCGGGCGGCAGCTCGTCCTCGTCGGCCAGCAGCGTCTTCACCGTGAGGACGGCGCTGCCCAGGTCGGCGAGGACGGCGACACCGTCGCCCTCGTCCACCGAGCGCGCGGCGGCGACGATCTTGGCGGCGTCGGTGCCGAGCCCGCCGTCCGGCGCACCGCCGGCGGCGGCCACCGGAACCTTGGCGCCGCCACCGCTCAGACCCTTCGCCATACGGGCCACCGTCTCCGCCACCTGGGCGCTGTGCGACACCAGCACCAAGGCGACCGTCACGCGGCCCCCTCCCGGGCGGCGCCGGCCAGGGCCCCCAGCAGGAGCGCCGAGGAGGCCGCTCCCGGATCCTGGTGCCCGATGCTCCGCTCCCCGAGGTAGCTCGCCCGTCCCTTGCGGGCCTGCATCGGCACCGTCGCCAGCGCGCCCTCGTCGGCGGCGATGGCGGCGGCCGCCAGCGCCTCCGCGAGCCCGGCACCCTTGTCGAGGGCGAACGACAGCGCCTCCACGGCCGGCGCCAGCGCGTCCAGCATCGTCTTGTCGCCCTGGGCCGCGCCGCCCAGCTGGGCCACGCCGTCGACCCCCTCCCGCAGCGCCTGCGCGAACTGCTCGGGCGCCACCTGGTGCGCGTCGCCCAGGGCCTTGCCCGTCTTGCGCAGCAGCGTCCCGTACAAGGGGCCCGAGGCCCCGCCCACCGTACTGATCAGCTGCCGGCCGACCAGCACCAGCACGCCGCCCGGGGAGTCCGGCGGCTCCTTCTCCACCGCGGTGCGCGCCGCGATGAAGCCGCGCCGCATGTTCGCGCCGTGGTCGGCGTCCCCGATGGGGGAGTCCAGCTCCGTCAGCCGGTCCGCCTCCCGGTCGATCACCGAGGCCGCGGCGGTGAACCAGCGGCGGAGGAAAGCCGTGTCGATCACCTGGCCCGCTCCGGTGGACGATGCCTCGCTCATCTCTCCCGCTCCTTGATCTCGCTCAGGCGCCCCAGCGCAGGGCCGGCGTGCTCACCGGCGCGTCCCACAACCGCAGCATTTCCTCGTCCACCTGGCACACGGACACCGACGCGCCCGCCATGTCCAGCGACGTCACGTAGTTGCCGACCAGTGTGCGGGCCACCGTCACGCCGCGCTCCCCGAGCACCCGGTGCACCTCGGCGTTGAACCCGTACAGCTCCAGCAGCGGTGTCCCGCCCATGCCGTTCACCAGGAGCAGCACCGGACCGTCCGGGCGGAGGTCGTCCAGGACGGCGTCGACGGCGAACTCCGCGATCTCCGCCGAGGTCATCATCGCCCGCCGCTCCCGGCCCGGCTCGCCGTGGATGCCGATGCCCAGCTCCAGTTCCCCCGCCGGGAGGTCGAAGGTGGGTGCGCCCTTGGCCGGTGTGCTGACCGCGGTCAGCGCCACCCCGAAGCTCCGCGAGAGCTCGTTCACGCGCCGCGCGACGGCCTGGACGCGCTCCAGCGGCGCCCCCTCCTCGGCCAGCGCGCCCGCGATCTTCTCCACGAAGAGCGTGGCGCCGGTGCCGCGCCGCCCCGCGGTGTAGAGGCTGTCGGTCACGGCCACGTCGTCGTTGACCAGGACCTTGCCGACCATGATCCCCTCGTCCTCGGCCAGCTCGGCGGCCATGTCGAAGTTCAGCACGTCACCGGTGTAGTTCTTGACGATGAACAGCACCCCGGCCCCGCTGTCCACCGCCGCGGCCGCCCGCACCATCTGGTCGGGGACGGGCGAGGTGAACACCTCGCCGGGGCACGCCGCGTCGAGCATCCCGCGTCCCACGAACCCGCCGTGCAGCGGCTCGTGCCCCGAACCGCCCCCGGACAGCAGTGCGACCTTGCCCGCGACCGGCGCGTCCCGGCGCACGACCACCCGGTTCTCCACGTCCACGGTCAGCTCCGGATGCGCGGCCGCGAACCCCCGCAGCGCGTCGGCCACCACGGTCTCCGGGACATTGATCAGCATCTTCATGGAACGGCTCCGTCCAAAGGCAGGGTCTGGCGGTGCTGCGCTGTCACATCAGACTACAAATCTGCCGGGCCGTGGGCAGTCCCGATGACCGACGAGTCTGCTGTGCACCGTGCACAGGCCCTGGTCCGTGTCATCACCTGCCTTCCCCCGGCCTTCGCCCGGGGACGCCGCCGGGCCCGCCCGCACAAGGCCTAAGGCCGGCCCCCGTCCGGGACGAGCGGCGCGCGGCGCCCGAGCAGCTGCGCCTCGGCGCGGTCGAGGTAGGAGGTCAGCAGCAGCTCCGCCCCCGCCGGGTCGGCCGCCTCCAGGGCGGCCAGGATCTCCCGGTTGCCGTCCAGATAGGGCTCGTGGAACTCCCGGGGGTCGTCCATCGTGTGGAAGGCGAGCCGGAGTTCGGCGAGCACGCCGGTCATCAGCCCGGTCAGCCGGGGGCTGCGCGCCAGGTCGACCAGCGCCTGGTGGAAGTGGATGTCGGCGGTGCCGAGCTCCACCCACCGCGCCCCGCCGGCGGCCCGTTCGCCCTCCGCCACGGCGTCCGCGGCCGCGGACAGGTCGTACGGCCCGGCCCCGAGGCCGCGGATCACGGAGCACTCGACCACCCGGCGCACCCGGTAGATGTCGGCGACGTCCGCGGCCGTCAGCACCCGGACGAAGACCCCGCGGTTGAGTTCGTGCACCAGCAGCTTCTCGTGCGTCAGCAGCCGGAACGCCTCACGGAGGGTGTTGCGGGACACGCCGAGCGCCCCGGCGACGACGTCCTCGGCGAGCTTGCCGCCCGGCGGCAGACGGCCCTCGGAGATCCGGGTGCGCAGTACCGCGGCGACCCGGTCGGCGGTGCTGGAGCGGGCCAGCAGCGCGCGGTCGCCCGCGAGGACCGCCGGATCCACCTCGGCCGCCATCGTCCCCGCCCCTCTCGCGCCGTGGGTGCGCCGCGGACCCGCGGCGCGGGCCCAGTCAATCCGAGAGCGGAGGAGAAGACAACGGGGCTCTTGTCGGATTGTTCAACAAGAATCTACGGTGATCGGACGCCGGGAAGCGTTCGCCCCGGCCCGCCGGACACCGCAGCTCGCGTCGCCCGACCGGACGCGGCCCTTCCCGAGGAGTTCGCCGTACCGATGACCGACCTCGTGATCGACCTCAACGCGGACCTCGGGGAGGGCTACGGACGCTGGGTCCTCACCGACGACGACGCCCTGCTGTCCGTGGTCACCAGCGCCAACGTCGCCTGCGGCTTCCACGCGGGCGACCCCGGCATCATGCGCCGGGTCTGCGACACGGCTGCCGCGCGCGGGGTGCGCATCGGCGCCCAGGTCTCCTACCGCGACCTCGCGGGGTTCGGCCGGCGGGCGATGGAGGTGCCCGCCGACGAACTCGCCGACGAGATCACGTACCAGATCGGCGCGCTGGAGGTCTTCGCCCGCGCCGCCGGAGCCCAGGTGGCGTACGTGAAACCGCACGGGGCCCTCTACAACAAGGTCGTCGTCGACGACGACCAGGCCGCCGCCGTCGCCGCGGGCACCCGGCGGGCGGACCCGGCCCTGCCGGTGCTCTGCCTGCCCGGTTCCGCCATGGAACGGGCGGCCCGGGAGGCCGGGCTCGACGTGGTGGGGGAGGCCTTCGCCGACCGCGCCTACACCGCCGCCGGCACGCTCGTCCCCCGCGGCACCACGGGCGCGCTCATCGCCGACCCCCACGAGGTCACCCGGCAGGCGGTCGCCCTCGCCCGTGACGGCGTCGCCACGGCCCTGACCGGTGAGCGGGTGACCGTGCGGGCGCGGTCGCTGTGCCTGCACGGCGACTCCCCGGACGCGGTGGCCACGGCCCTGCGGGTACGGGCCGCGCTCGAGGACGCGGGCGTGCGGCTGGCGGCGTTCGCATGAGGGTCCTCACGGTCGGGGAGGACGCGCTCCTGATCGACCTGGCCACCCCCGAGGAGGCGTGGTCCTGGCACGCCGAGCTGCTGCGCCGCCGCGGCGAGGGCACCCTCGTCCCGGTGCGCGAGATCGTCCCCGGCGAGCGGACCGTGCTGCTGTACGGGGTGCCGGACGCGGCGGCGCTGCGCGCCGAGTTGCGCGGCTGGTCCGTCACCGCCCGTCCGGCGGCCACCGGGCCGCTCGTGGAGGTCCCCGTCCGTTACGACGGGCCCGACCTGGCGGTGGTGGCCGAACGCTGGGGCGTCGCGGCGGAGGACGTGGCCCGGGTGCACAGCGGCACCGAACACCGGGTCGCCTTCTGCGGGTTCGCCCCGGGCTTCGCCTACATGACCGGACTGGGCGAGCGGTACGGCGTGCCGCGCCGGGCCGAGCCGCGCACCTCGGTGCCGGCCGGCTCGGTGGCCGTCGCGGGCCCCTACACCGGCATCTACCCGAGGAGTTCACCGGGCGGCTGGCAGCTGATCGGCACCACGTCCGTCCGCCTGTGGGACCTGGAACGGGAGCCGGCCGCGCTGCTCGCCCCCGGTACCCGGGTGCGCTTCGTCCCCGCGTCCGAGGGGGCGGGCGCATGAGCGGGGGCGAGCTGCGGATCGTCCGGGCCGGTGCGCTGACCACCGTCCAGGACCTCGGGCGGTACGGTCACGCCGCCCTCGGCGTCGCCCGTTCCGGGGCCCTGGACAGTCCGGCGCACCGGCTGGCCAACCGCCTGGTGGGTAACGCCGACGACGCCGCGACGCTGGAGACCACGCTCACCGGGGTGGCCGTGCGGGCCGCCCGTCCGGCCGTCGTCGCGGTCACCGGCGCCCCGGCACCGGTCCTGCTCGACGGCCGCCCCGCGCCGTGGGGCACCGCCGTGCGGCTGCCGGCCGGGGCCGTGCTCGACGTGGGGCCCGCCACACGGGGGGTGCGCAGCTACCTCGCGGTCGGCGGCGGCGTGGCCGTGCCCGCGGTGCTCGGCAGCCGCTCCACCGACCTGCTGTCGGGGCTGGGGCCCGCACCGCTCAGGGACGGTGACGTGCTGCCGCTGGGCCCGGCGCCCGGGCTCCCCGTCCACGCGGAACCGGCCCCGCACGCCGGTCCGCCGCGGGAACTCGTGCTGCCGCTGCGACTCGGGCCGCGGGACGACTGGTTCACGGCCGCCGCCGTCCGTACCCTCGCGGCCGGGCGCTTCCATGTGTCGGACCGCAGCAACCGCATCGCGCTGCGCACCACGGGCCCCGCACTGGAGCGGGCCGTCCCCGGGGAGCTGCCGAGCGAGGGGATGGTGGTGGGCGCCGTCCAAGTGCCGCCGGACGGCAGGCCGGTGGTGTTCCTCGCCGATGCGCCCACCACCGGCGGCTACCCGGTGGTCGGTGTCGTCCCCGAGCGCGGCCTGGCCGCGGCCGCGCAGGCCGTCCCGGGGCTGCCGGTGCGCTTCGTGCCCCAACGCTGAAGCCGGTCACGGCCCTTCCGAATTTCTGCAACGCGTTCTACTCTTGCGCCGTCGTCGCTCAGGGACGCGACCGGACCTCGGGAGGGGCCGTGCACCTGGACCACACACCGGAGCAGCAGCGGCTGCGCGCCGAACTCAGGTCGTACTTCGCCGGACTGGTGCCCGACAACGCCTACGCACGCCACTTCGACCGGGCCGCCGCCAAGCGCTTCTACCGCGACACCGTACGGCGGCTCGGCCGCGACGGCTGGCTCGGCGTCGGCTGGCCGAAGGAGTACGGCGGCCGCGGCATGACCCCGATGGAGCAGTTCGTCTTCTTCGACGAGGCCGCGCAGGCGGGCGTCCCGCTGCCGCTCATGGCGCTCAACACCGTCGGCCCCACGATCATGCAGTTCGGCACCGAGGAGCAGAAGGCGTACTTCCTGCCGCGCATCCTCTCCGGGGAGATCGACTTCGCCATCGGCTACTCGGAGCCCGACGCCGGAACGGACCTGGCGGCGCTGCGCACCCGCGCCGTGCGGGAGGGTGACGCCTACGTCGTCAACGGCCAGAAGATCTGGACCACCAACGGCGACACCGCCGACTGGGTCTGGCTCGCCGTCCGCACCGACCCGGGCGCCCCGCCCCACAAGGGCATCTCCATCCTCCTGGTGCCGACCGGCGACCCCGGCTACTCCTGGACGATCATCAACACCCTGGCCTCGCACGACACCACCGCGAGCCACTACGAGGACGTCCGCGTCCCGGTCGACCGCCGCGTCGGCGAGGAGAACCAGGGCTGGCGGCTGATCACCACCCAGCTCAACCACGAACGCGTGACCCTCGCCGCCCACGGCACCATGGCGATCCGCGCCTTCCACGACGTGCGCCGCTGGGCCGCCGACACCAAACTGGCCGACGGCCGCCGGGTCATCGACCTGTCCTGGGTCCGTGGCCGCCTCGCCCGCGTGCACGTCCGCCTGGACGCCATGAAACTGCTCAACTGGCAGATGGTCGACGCCCTCCAGCGCGGCACCCTGACCCCCCACGACGCCTCGGCCGTCAAGGTCTACGGCTCCGAGGCGCGTCGTGACGCGTACGCCTGGCTGATGGAGATCACCGGCGCCCTCGGCCCCATGAAGGAGGGCTCCGCGGGCGCCGTCCTCCACGGCGAGCTGGAACGCGGCTACCGCAGCGCCGTCATCTTCACCTTCGGCGGCGGCAACAACGAGATCCAGCGCGAGATCATCTCCTGGATCGGGCTGGGCATGCCGCGCGTGCGCAGGTGACCAGGCGCCCCGTCGCGGGGCCGGGCGCGTCCCCGGAGCAGGACGCGGTCGCACCGCCACACGGTCCTACGACCACCGGCAGGGGCACGACGGGACCTGCGCTCGATGCCCGCCCGCCCCGGGCGGGCCTAGCGTGCGGCGCATGGAGATCCCCGAGCAGTACAAGTACGCCGTCATCCCGCACGCGTTGGTCGACGGGGCCGCCGAGGCGATCACGTTCTACGCGGCCGCGTTCGGAGCGGAGGAGTCCTTCCGGCTCGAAGGCGACGACGGGCGCATCGTGCACGCCGAGATCACGATCCACGGCTCCACCCTCATGCTCGGCGACACCGAGGCCCCGCCGCCCGCCGGGGCCGCACCCTCCGTCGTCCTGCACGTCTACGTGCCGGACGTGGACACCCTGACCGGCCGCGCGGTGGCCGCCGGCGCCGAACTGCTCACGGCCCCGGCCGACATGCCCTACGGGGCGCGGCAGTCGACGCTCCGCGATCCCTTCGGCCACGTGTGGATCTTCCTGACGCCGCTCACCGGCTGATCAGAAGTGCGTGGCGATCCCGAACGCCTCGCGCAGCCGGCGCATGTCGTGGCGGTCCCGGTCGGCCGGCTCGTACCCCTGGTGGAAGTACACCTGCTGCTCGGCCGACAGGCAAGGGACGGGGGTCCGTTCGACCTCGCCGGTGACGAAGCAGGCGGCCGGGTAGACGAACGGGCGCCCAGGCTCCGGCGAGGGCTGCTCCGCGCTCCCGTCGGCGGCGAACACCAGGGGGTGCAGGTCGATCTCGCGGCCCCGGGGGTCGGTGACGACGAAGCGCACCGGCCGCCGGTCGAGCGACTCGGCGAAGCCGGCCGCGGCCAGCGCCGCGACGACGGCGTCCTCCTGCTCGTGGCGGTGCATCAGGTCCAGGTCCCGGTGGTCGCGGGTCCGTCTCCCGAGCAGGGCGTCGACCCCCCAGCCCCCGCCGACCCAGACCTCCGCGCCGGCCCCCCGCAGCAGGTCCAGGATCTCCACCACGTCCCGGCCGGTCATCATCGCCGCATCCCCCCTCGTCCGGTTCGGCGCCCCCAGGGTGCCACCCGGAGCGGATCACGGCGCAGGGAACCCGGAGTATGCTGGAACCGGCGGTGGTCCCTCGTGACCGCCGCGCGGCGGTGGGGCCCGCCGTACCCGAACCGCGGTGAGGATGCCGCCAACGGTCCCTACTTGTGACGGAACGCGTCCGGTCAGGACGCCTCACGAGTAGGAGACGCATGACCTCACCGGCCCCCCACCCCGCGATGAGCGACCCAGCCTCCCCCGACGCCGAGTCCCCGCCGCCCCTGCCGCCGCGATCCGCGCGGATGCGGGAGCAGGCGCCCGTCGTCGCCGTGGTCGCGGCCGGAGGCGTGCTCGGGGCCTGCGCGCGCTACGGTGCGGCCCTGGTCTGGCCCACCGCTGCCGGCGGCTTCCCGTGGACCACCCTCGGCGTCAACGCGCTCGGCTGCGCCGTGATCGGCGCGTTCATGGTGGCCATCACCGAGGTGTGGGCCGCGCACCGGCTCGTCCGCCCGTTCTTCGGCACGGGCGTCCTCGGAGGCTTCACCACCTTCTCCACGTACGCCGTCGACATCCACGGCCTGGTCCAGGGCGGTCACGCCGGGGCCGGGCTGGCGTACCTCGCCGCCACACCGCTGATCGCGCTGGCCGCGGTGTGGGGCGCGGCGCACACGGCCCGGCGCCTTCTGGGATGGAGGCAGACATGACACGGCTGCACGGCACCGCTCTGCGGCTGACGATCCTGATCGGCGACAACGACACCTGGCACCACAAGCCGTTGTGCTCCGAGATCACCCGCCGCGCCCACGACGCGGGCCTGGCCGGGGCCAGCGTCTTCCACGGGGTCGAGGGCTTCGGCGCCTCCTCGCTGATCCACACCAGCCGGCTGCTCTCGCTGACCGACAACCTTCCGGTGGCCGTCGTCATCGTCGACCACGAGGAGCGCATCCGGGCGTTCCTGCCGCAGCTCGACGAACTGGTCACCGAAGGACTGGTCACCCTCGACGAGGTCGAGGTCATCCGCTACGTGGGACGGGGGAACCACGGGTGAACTGGCTGCTCGTCATCGCCGGGGCCGCGGTCGGGGCGCCGCTGCGCTACCTCACGGACCGTGCCGTCCAGGCCCGGCACGACACGGTCTTCCCGTGGGGCACGTTCACGGTCAACGTGGTCGGCTGCCTCGTCCTCGGTCTGCTGGCCGGTGCCGTCACCTACGACGCGGCCTCCCGCTCGGTGCAGCTCCTGGTCGGCACGGGGTTCTGCGGGGCGCTCACCACCTACTCGACCTTCTCCTACGAGACCCTGCGGCTGGCGGAGACGGGGGCGCGGTTCTTCGCCGTGGCGAACGTCGTCGCCAGTGTGGTCGCCGGCGTCGGCGCCGCCTTCACCGGGGCCGCCGTGGCCCAGGCGCTGTGGGCCTGAACCGGCCCGGCACCCGCCCGCGCTCCTCGGGGGCGGGCGACCGCCGAACAGGACGCCCGGCCCCACGTACCTAAAATGGGAGAGGTCCACACTCCGGCCTGTCGCCCGGAGCGGACGCGGTGTGCCCCGCCGACAGGTGCCGTGCGGACGCGCCGGGCGCCGGGCGACGCGGCTCCCACCGCGGGAGGGCACGATGTCCCTGACTCAGCGTCCCAGCACCAGGATCCAGACGGCGGGCCACGCCCAGACCCCACCGGCCGACATCCGCGACTCGCTGTTCACGGCGCCCCTGCTGCTGATCGGCGGATGGGTGTTCGCCGCCGGCTGGGCGCTGGCGTACCCCGACACGCCCATCGGCAACGACGTGCGGATCGTCGACCTCGTCTTCTCGACGATCGTCCTGCTCAACGCGATCGCGCGGGTGGCCAGGACCCGGGGGCCCGGCAGCGACGTCATCACCATCGTGTGCGGCGCCTGCCTGATCGTCTCGCCCTTCGTCTTCGGCTACTTCGGCGACCCGGGCGCCGGTCTCGCACCCCTCAACCAGATCGTGACGGGGGTGGCCCTGATGGTGCTCGGCGCGGTCAGCCTGGCCCTCATCGAGCGACGGCGCCCCCGCAAGCCGGCCGGTGCCGCGCCCGCCCGCTGAGGCCCCACCGCCGGCGGACCACGCGGGGCAGACCCGGCGTGCCGCGCGGCCCTATGCTCGGCGCTGCGGGGACCAGGCCGCAGGGCGTCGTCCCGGTACGGGCGGGGCCGGCCGTGGTCGCACGGCGACAGGAGGCTGCGATGCGCGACGCCGACCCCGGGCTCTTCGGACCCGCCTCGGTCACCTGGCAGGTGCACGGCGACCCCATGATGTGGATCGCCGGCGTACGGGCGCTGTACCTGCAGGCGCTGCACCCGCGCGCGGTGCGCGGCGTCACGCAGAACTCGGACTTCCGCCGGGACGCGTGGGGCCGCCTGCTGCGCACCGCCGACTTCGTCGGCACGATCACCTACGGCACCACCCTGGAGGCCGAGCGGGCCGGGGCCAAGGTGCGCGGCATCCACCGCCGGCTGTCCGTCACGGACCCGGACAGCGGCGAGCGCCTGCCCGTCGACGACCCCGGCCTGCTGCTGTGGGTGCACTGCGCGGAGATCGACTCGTACCTGGAGGTCGCGCGGCGCTCGGGCTTCCCGCTCTCCGACGCGCAGGCCGACGCCTACGTCGCCGAACAGCGGGAGGCCGCACGACTGGTGGGCCTGGACCCGGCGGAGGTCCCCGACGACACCGGGTCGCTCGCCGCGTACTTCGAGAAGGTGCGGCCCGAACTGGCCGCCGGCCCCGAGGCCCAGGAGGTCTACGCCTTCCTGCAGGGGCCGCCCGTGCCCCGGGTGCTGCTGCCCCTGCGGTTCGCCGTCTGGGGCCGGGCCACCGCACTGGCCTACGCGGCGCTGCCGCCCTTCGCCCACGAGCTGTACGGGCGACCCGCCCCCGCCGTCCCCGTCACAGGGCGGCGGCTGCGCGGCACGGGCCTGCTGCTGCGCACGATCCCCTGCTACGTGCGCTGGCAGCTGCCGCCCGGGCACATCCTCAAGGCGGTCGGACGGCTCGGCCCCGGCACCCACCCGTCCGCCCACCGGCTGCGCGAGCAGGCACGTTCCCGGAGGTAACGGCGGGTCCCCAACCGTGCCCCCCGCGGTCATACTGGGTGCGGGGAGAGGCGGACGACCGGGGGCGGGGCGGCGTACACCATGACGGCGGGTCGGTACGACGGGGGAACACCGCTGCGCGAGCGCTACCGGATGCGGGAGCGCATCGGGCGCGGCGGCATGGGCGAGGTCTGGAAGGCGCTGGACGAGTCGCTGGGCCGGGAGGTCGCGGTCAAGTGCCTGAAGCCGACGAGTCCTTCCCTCGACCCGTCCGTGCACCGGGTGCTGCGTGAACGGTTCCGCAGGGAGGCCCGGGTCGCGGCGGCGCTCCAGCACCGCGGCATCACCGTCGTCCACGACTTCGGCGAGAGCGAGGGCGTGCTCTTCCTCGTCATGGAGCTGCTGGACGGCCGCAACCTGCGGCAGTTGCTCGGCGACAACGAGGGCCGCCCGCTGCCCCTGCCCGACGTCACCGACATCGCCGCGCAGATCGCGGCGGCCCTCGCGTACACCCACGCGCGGGGCATCGTGCACCGCGACCTGAAGCCGGCGAACGTCATGCGGCTCGCCGACGGGGACGTCAAGATCTGCGACTTCGGCATCGCCCGGCTCGGCCACGACATCGGCTTCACCTCGCGGCTGACGGGCACCGGGGTCGCCATGGGCACCCCGCACTACATGTCACCGGAGCAGATCGGCGGCGAGGAGGGGATCGACCACCGCAGCGACCTGTACTCGCTGGGGTGCGTGCTCTACGAGATCGCCACCGGAGTCCCGCCCTTCGACCTCGACGACACCTGGGCCGTCCTGGTCGGCCACCGCGACACCCCGCCCCGGCCGCCGCGCGAGCACCGGCCCGACCTGCCGGGGGAACTGGAGCGACTCGTCCTCGACCTGCTCGCCAAGAGCCCGGAGGACCGCCCGCAGAGCGCGGCCGACGTGGCCGGCCGGCTCAAGACGCTCCGGGACGGCGCGCACGGCGGTCACGGGGGCCACGGCGGCCCGGGCGGCCCGGCAGGGACCCGCCCCGAGCCCGGGCTGCCGTCCTGGGCGCGCCGGCTGGAGCTGCAGTCGGGGGCGCCCAGCGTGCACGGCACCGGGGCGCTGGCGAGCCGGCACACGGCGGCCGTCGGACTCGCCCGGCTGGGCCGCTGGTCCGAGGCCGAGCGGTCGCACCGCGCCGTCGCCGAGGAGCGCGAGCGGCTGCTCGGCGCCACGCATCCCGACACGCTCACCAGCCGCTACGAACTCGCCCTGTGCCTCAGCCGCGGCGGCCGCCACGCCGAGGCGCTGCGCGCGTACGAGGAGGTGGCGGCGGCCCGGGCGCGGGCACTGGGCGAGGACCACCTCGGCACGCTCGCCGCCCGCCAGGAAGCCGCCTACGTCCTCGGGCGCCTCGGCCGTCACGACGAGGCCCGCCAGGGCTACGCCGCGGTGCTCGCCGCGAGGGAACGGCGGCAGGGCGCCGACCATCCCGACACCCTCCACTGCCGGCACAACCTCGCGGTCACGCTCGGGCGGCTCGGCCGTACGCAGGAGGCGTACGCCTCGGCGGCCCAGGTCGCGGACTCCCGCACCCGCGTCCTGGGCCCCGCCCATCCCGACACGCTCACCACCCGCTGCGAGGTCGGCCACCTGCTCGGGCTGCTCGGCCGCTGGCCGGAGGCCCGTGCCACCTACGCCCACGTCGCCGCGATCCGGGCGACCCTGCTGGGCGCCGACCACCCGGACACCCTCGCCACCCGCCACGAACTGGGCATCTGCCTGGGGCGGATGGGCCTCGGCGCCGAGGCGCACGAGCTCTACACCGACCTCGTGGCCCTCCGCACCCGCGTCTCGGGCCCCGCCCACCCCGACACCCTCCGGGCCCGGCACGGCCTCGGGGTCGGCCTCGGGCGCCTCGGCCGGTGGCGGGACGCCCTCGCCGAGGCCCGCGACGTCGCGGCGGTCCGCACCCGCGTGCTGGGCGCGGACCACCCGGACACGCTCGTCAGCCGCCGCGAGATCGCCGTGGCCCTCGGCTGGCTGGGCGACTGGCGCGAGGCGCTGGTTCTCCACGAGGCGGTGTACGAGGCACGCGGCCGCGCCCTCGGCGCGGACCACCCGGACACGGCCGCCAGCCGCGCGGACCGGGCCCACTGCCGTGAGCGCCTGGGCCTGCGCGACTGACCGGGCTCAGGGGCGGCCGGTCAGCCTGGCCCGGGCCGCCCTGCCGAACGCCGCCACGAGCCGGTTGCCCTCGCCGGCGCGGGTCGCCAACACGACGCGGCTCGGCTCGACGCCCTCGAGGGGGATCGCGGTGAGGTCGGGACGCAGGCCGCCGCGGACGCCCGCCGAGATGGACACGGCCTGCCCGGCGGCGACCACCTCGAACTTGTCCTCGACGGCGTCGATGAGGGGACCGTCCGGCGCCGGGCTGCCGTCGGGCCGGGGGTCGATGCGCCAGAACGCGTTCCACGACGGATCGGACTCCCGCACGCGGGGCAGGGGTTCGCCGGCGATGTCGTCGAGGGTGACGGACTCCCTGCCCGCCAGGCGGTGGTCCAGCGGCACCACCAGCACCCGCGGCTCGTCGTAGAGCGCCGTCACGTGCAGCCCGTCGGTGGGCAACGGCATCCGGGTCACCACGGCGTCCACCCGGTGGTCCAGCAACGCCACGCGCGCCTCGTTCCAGGGCACGTGCTGGGTGCGCACCTCGGCCTCCGGGTGCCGCGCGCGCAGCTCCCGTACCGCGGGGGTCACGATGAGGCCCGCGGTGTAGCCGACGGTGATCCCGTCCGGCCGGGCGGCGGCACGGGCCTCGGCCGCGGCGGTCGCGGCGGACCGCAGCAGCGCCTTGGCGCGGGGCAGGAAGACCTCCCCCGCGCCGGTGAGGACGGTGCCTCTCGGGGTGCGGTCCAGCAGACGCGCGCCGAGCTGCTGTTCGAGGCGGCGGACCTGCCGGCTCAGGGACGGCTGGGTGACGTGGAGGGCCTCGGCGGCCCGGCCGAAGTGCCGGTGCTCGGCGACGGCCGCGAAGTAGCGCACCAGCCGCAGGTCGAGGTCCGGCGGAGCGGAAGAGGAGTCGCTCATGGCCTCAGCCTAGCCCGTCGCACGCCGTTCACCTGGGGTGATGCCCGGAACGTATTGCGCCGTGCAGAACAGGCCTTGGACCGCGGGCCTTCCCGGCCCGCACGATGGGGACCGTCCCGGAGCGCGCCGCCGGCACCGCGCGAGGGGACGGCACCACACCACCTCATCGAAGGATCGCAGCATGCGTGTTTTCGTCACCGGCGCCACCGGTCACATCGGGACCGCCGTCGTCGCCGAACTCCTCGGGGCCGGGCACGAGGTCGTCGGCCTCGCCCGCTCGGACCGTTCCGCCGCCGCCTTGACGGCCGCGGGCGCCGGGGTGCACCGCGGCAGCCTGGAGGACCCGGAGGCCCTGCGCCGCGGCGCGGCGGAGGCCGACGGGGTCATCCACCTCGCCTTCGACCACGCCTTCTCCGACTACGTGGGCGCGGTCGCCGCCGACCTGCGGGCCGTCGAGGCGATGGGCGAGGCGCTCGCGGGCTCCGGACGCCCCTTCGTGATCACGTCCGGCACCCTGATGCTCGCGCACGTCGCACCGGGCATCCTCGGGACGGAGGACCACGCCATCGCCCCGTCCACGCCCCCGGTGCCGCGTGCCGAGGCGGAGAAGGCCGCGGTCGCGCTCGCCGCGCGCGGGGTCCGCTCGTCGGTCGTCCGGCTCGCCCCCTCCGTGCACGGCCCCACCGACCTGCACGGCTTCGTCCCACGGCTGATCGGCTTCGCCCGCGACAACGGCGTCGCGGCGTACGTGGAGGACGGCGCCACCCGCTGGCCCGCCGTCCACACCCGCGACGCGGCGCGCCTGTTCCGGCTGGCCCTGGAGGCGGCGCCGGCGGGTTCGCGCCTGCACGGGGCCGCCGACGAGGGCATCCCCTTCCGGGAGATCGCCGAGGCGATCGGCCGCGGCCTGGACGTCCCGGTCAAGAGCGTGCCGCGCGAGGCCGCGCGGGAGCACTTCGGCTTCCTGTCCGGCTTCGTGACGCTCGACAACCCGACGTCGAGCGCGCGCACCCAGGAACTCCTGGGATGGCGCCCGGAGCACCCCGCCCTGCTCCAGGACCTGGCGGAGGGTCGCTACTTCGGCCCCTCCGAGGGCTGAACCGGGGCGGCGGCCGGCGGTCATGGCCACCGGTTAATCTGCGGCCATGACCGCGAACCCGTACGACGCGTCGAGGATCACCCTCCTGGAGTTCGACGCGGGGGTGCGCGCCCGGCCGGGGACGTACTTCCGGTACGGGCAGGGCGACCCGCGGCTGCCGACCGCCGTACTGACCGCCGTCGCCGGGCACGTCCTGCACCCGGAGACGGCCCTCGCCCCGGCGCATTCCCTGAGCGCGCTCGTCGAGATCACCGGGGACCTCGCCTTCGCGGTGACCCTCGACGAGCCGCACGCCTGGCGGGACGCGCCCGCGCCCGGGTACTTCGGCTCCCTGCTCGGCCCCGCCTGGTACCTGCCCGCCGCAGCCGCGGCGCTGACCACGCGCACGGTGGTGGAGATGTGGTGCGGTGGCCGCCGCTTCCGGCAGGAACTGACGGGGTTGCGGCCCGCCACGCCGCCCCGTGAGCGGGCGGCGCCCGCCGCCGGCAGCGGGACGCGGTGGGAATTCGCCCTGGACGCCGGCTACTTCGGGCCGGGCGCGGCCCTGGCCGGGCAGCAGGGCCCGCTCGATACCTGCGCGCCGGACTGCGCGGAGGCCGCGGGGCCCGGCCGGGTGGTCGTCCGGGACCTGCGCGACGGCGGGCGAAGGGCCGGAGACTTCGTCAAAATCTGACGCAGCATCAGAAAATCTCTTCCCCCGGCCGGTCCGCTCGGGCATCCTGCCCCCATGGAGACGGAGCTGAGCAAGAGGCTGGGCATCGAGCACGCCATCTTCGGCTTCACGCCGTTCCCCGCCGTCGCGGCCGCGATCAGCCGGGCCGGCGGCATGGGGGTCCTCGGCGCGGTGCGCTACACCGCGCCCGACGAGCTGGCCCGGAGCCTGGAGTGGCTGGAGGCGCACGCCGACGGCCGCCCCTACGGGCTGGACGTCGTCATGCCGGCCAAGAAGGTGGAGGGCGTCAGCGAGGCGGACGTCGAGGCGATGATCCCCGAGGGGCACCGGGACTACGTCCGGGAGGTGCTGGCCAAGTACGGGGTGCCGGAGCTGGAGCCGGGCGATGCCACGGGCTGGCGCATCACGGGCTGGATGGAGCAGGTGGCCCGCTCGCAGCTCGACGTCGCCTTCGACTTCCCGATCGGCCTGCTCGCCAACGCGCTCGGCTCCCCGCCCCCGGACGTCGTACGGCGCGCCCACGAGCGGGGCGTCCCCGTCGCCGCCCTCGCCGGCAGCGCCCGGCACGCCCGCCACCACCAGGAGGCGGGCATCGACATCGTCGTCGCACAGGGCTACGAGGCCGGCGGGCACACCGGCGAGATCGGCGGCATGGTGCTCGTGCCCGAGGTCGTCCGTGCCGTCGACCCGCTGCCCGTGCTCGCCGCCGGAGGCATCGGCACCGGCGAACAGGCCGCCGCAGGACTGGCGCTGGGCGCACAGGGCGTGTGGCTCGGCTCGGTGTGGCTGACCACAACGGAGGCCGAACTGCCCTCCTCCGCCCTGGTCCGCAAGCTCCTCGCGGCCGGCTCCGGCGACACCGTCCGCTCGCGCGCCCTGACCGGCAAACCGGCCCGCCAGCTGCGCACCGAGTGGACCGACGCCTGGGACGACCCGGCCGGCCCCGCACCGCTGCCGATGCCCCTGCAGGGCCTGCTGGTCGCCGACGCGATCACCCGGATCCAGAAGTACGAGGTGGAGCCGCTGCTCGGCACGCCGGTCGGCCAGATCGTCGGCCAGATGCGCGAGGTACGCAGCGTCCAGGCCGTCTTCGACGACCTGACCCGGGGCTTCGAGCGGGCCCTGGACCGCATGAACCGCATCGCCGGACGCGGTTGAGGAGGCGGCCCCCATGACCTCGACCGCATCGGGCGCCCCCAACGGATTCTGGGCCCAGGCCGGCGCCGACCCGGAACGCGTCGTGCTCACCGCTCCCGACGGCGACCGGTGGAGCGCGCGGCGCTTGCACGAGGAGAGCAACCGCCTCGTCCACGGCCTGCGCGCGGCCGGACTGCGGACGGGCGACGCCTTCGCCGTCGTGCTGCCGAACGGCGCCGAGTTCTTCACGGCCTACCTCGCCGCCTTCCAGGCCGGGTTCTACCTCGTCCCGGTCAACCACCACCTGGTGGGGCCCGAGATCGCCTGGATCGTCGCCGACTCCGGCGCCAAGGTGCTCGTCGCCCACGAACGCTTCGCTGCGCAGGCCCGGGCCGCCGCCGACGAGGCGGGCCTGCCCGGGACGCACCGCTACGCCGTCGGCGCCGGGGGCATCGAGGGCTTCCGCCCGTACGCGGAGCTCACGGCCGGCCTGCCCGGCACCCCGCCGCAGGAGCGCACCACCGGCTGGGTCATGAACTACACCTCGGGCACCACCGGCCGCCCCCGCGGGATCCGGCGCGCCCTGTCCGGCAGGCCGCCGGAGGAGACGTACCTCGGCGGCTTCCTCGGCATCTTCGGCATCCGACCCTTCGACGGCAACGTCCACCTCGTCTGCTCGCCGCTCTACCACACGGCGGTGCTGCAGTTCGCCGGCGCCGCCCTGCACATCGGCCACCCGGTCGTCCTGATGGACAAGTGGACGCCCGAGGAGATGCTGCGGCTGATCGACGTCCACCGCTGCACGCACACCCACATGGTGCCCACGCAGTTCCACCGGTTGCTGGCCCTCCCGGAGGAGGTCAGGCGCCTTCACGACGTCTCCTCGATGCGGCACGCCATCCACGGCGCCGCGCCTTGCCCCGAGCACGTCAAGCGGGCCATGCTGGAGTGGTGGGGGCCGTGCGTCGAGGAGTACTACGCGGCCAGCGAGGGCGGCGGCACCTTCGCCTCCGCCGCCGAGTGGCTGAAGAGGCCCGGCACGGTCGGCAAGGCGTGGCCGATCAGCGAGATCGCCGTCCACGACGACGACGGCGAGCCCCTCCCGCCCGGCGAACTCGGCACCGTCTACATCAAGATGAACACCCCCGGCTTCCGCTACCACAAGGACGAGGCCAAGACCCGGGCGAGCCGCATCGGCGACTTCTTCACCGTCGGGGACCTGGGCTACCTGGACGAGGACGGCTACCTCTACCTCCGCGACCGCAAGATCGACATGATCATCTCCGGCGGGGTCAACGTCTACCCCGCCGAGATCGAGGCCGCCCTCCTCAGCCACCCCGCGGTCGCCGACGCGGCCGCGTTCGGCATCCCGCACGACGACTGGGGCGAGCAGGTCAAGGCCGTCGTGGAGCCCGCCCCCGGCCACGCACCGGGGCCGGAACTGGCCGCCGCCCTCCTGGCCCACTGCGAGGAGCGCCTGGCGGGGTACAAGCGCCCGCGGTCGGTGGACTTCGTCGCCGAGATGCCCCGCGACCCCAACGGCAAGCTCTACAAGCGCCGGCTCCGCGACCCGTACTGGGAGGGCCGCGCACGGCCCGTGTGACGGCGCGGCCGCCCGGCCCCGCCGGGGCGCCGGGCGGGGCGGCGGCGCCTACTGTGGAGGCGAGGCGAGGGAGGCACATCCGATGACCCGACCCGTCACCGTGGGCCTGGACGGCTCGCCGGAGAGCCGCGCCGCCATGCACTGGGCGGCGGGCGAGGCGCTGCGGCGAGCCGTGCCGCTGCGCCTGGTGCACGCCGGGGGACACCCCTACGGCGACGCGCTCGTGCGCGACGCCGCACGGGAGCTCGCCGAGCGCAGCCCGGAACTGCCCGTGACGACCGACGTGGCCGACGCCCCGCCGGCCGAACTGCTGGTCGCGGAGGCGGGACGCAGCGAACTGCTGGCGCTCGGCTCGCAGGGGCTCAGCGGGCTCAGCGGCTTCCTCCTCGGCTCGGTGGGGCAGACGACGCTGGCCCGCGCCGAGGGTCCCGTCGTGGTCGTCCGCACCGGTCAGGAGGAGGAGCCCGGTGACGACCGGCGGCCGGTGGTGCTCGGGTTCAGCCTGCGGAAGGGCGCCGACGAGGTGATCGCCTTCGCGGTGGAGGACGCGCGGCGGCGCGGGGCGCAGTTGCGGGTCGTCCACGCGTGGTCGTACCCGCCGACGTACGGGTACGTCCCCGCGGCCATGGACCCCACGTGCGGCGCGGAGATCTGCGCCGCGGAGCGGCACGCGGTGCAGGCCGCCCTGCTTCCGTGGCGTGAGGAGGCGCCCGGCGTGGAGATCACCGAGGAGGTCGCCGCGGGCAACGCCGCACAGCCGCTGGTGGACGCGGCGGCCGGGGCCTCGCTGCTGGTCGTCGGGCGGTGCCGCAACCGGCCCGGCGGCGTCGGCCCGCACCTCGGCCCCGTGGCGCACGCGGTGCTGCACCACGCGGCCTGCCCGGTGGCCGTCGTCCCGCACTGACGCCGGCGCGGACCGTTTCAGCCGACGGCGGAACGAATCGGCCCTCGGCGGAACGGGCGACGGCCGGGCGGGTGACGCACGCGCCGGCGGGTAGCGTCGCCCGGGTGAGCGATCTCAGCACCGTGCACGTGAACGGCATCCGGATGGCCTACCGCACCTGGGGCGAGCCGGACGCGCCGCCGCTCGTCCTGCTCCACGGACGCGGCTCGGACGGCGCCGACTGGCAGCCGGTCGCGCCCGCCCTCGCCGCGACCCACCGGGTGTACGCCCCCGACCTGCGCGGCCACGGGGCGAGCGACTGGCCGGGCGCGTACGCCTTCGAGGCGATGCGCGACGACGTCGCCGCGTTCCTGGACGCGCTCGGCCCCGGGCCGGTGGCGCTGGCCGGGCACTCGATGGGCGCGGTCGTCGCCTACCTGGTGGCCGCGCAGCGGTCGCCGCGGCTGACCGCGCTCGTCCTGGAGGAGCCCGTGCCGCCGGACCCGGAGGTGCCGCCGCGGGCCGTACCGTCGGGCCCGGCGGGGGACGAGTCCTGCGACTGGCGGGTCATCGCGGCCGTCAACCGCTGGCGCAACGCCCCCGACCCGGGCTGGTGGGACCTGCTGGCGACGATCGGCTGCCCCACCCTCGTCCTCGCCGGCGGGGCGGGCAGCCACGTCCCGCAGGACGGGATCGCGGCCGTCGCGGCCCGGGTGCCGGCGGCGCGGCTGGTGACCGTCGAGGCGGGGCACCTCGTCCACCGGGAACGCCCGGCGGACTTCCTCGCCGAGGTCAGCGCCTTCCTTCCGGCGCCCCGTCGCTGACCGGCAGCCCGGCCCGCAGCCACGCCTGGAAACCGCCCTCCAGGTCGGTGGCGCGGGTCAGGCCGACGTCCAGCAGGGAGGCCGCGGCGAGGCTGGAGGTGTAGCCCTCGGAGCACGCCACGATCCAGCGCACCCCGGGGCCGGTGGCCTCGGGGATCCTGGCGTCGCTGAGCGGGTCCAGGCGCCATTCGAGGACGTTGCGCTCGATCACCAGCGCGTCCGGGAAGCCCCCTTCCGCGGCCCGCTGCGCCGCCGGGCGGATGTCGACCAGCAGCGCCTCACCCGCGGCGAGCTCGGCCGCCGCGGCCTCGGGCCCGACCCGCAGCAGCCGGGCCCGGGCGCGGTCGAGCATCCGGTCGATGCCGGACCTGGCGGGGGTGGGCGGGTTCATCGGACGGCCTCCGGGGCGATGGCGGACGCGGACGTGGACGCGGCGGTGGACGCGGCCCCTGTCACGGTCAGGCCGCGTGACAGGGGGACGGCGCGGGGCACCGCCGAGGGCTCCGGCTCGTCCGTCAGCACGGTACGCGTGCGCCGCAGGGAGCGCGCGGCGTCGACCGCGTAGTACGACATCGCCGTGAGCGGCGGCGAGTACGCGTGCACGCTCACCGCGGGTGCGGCGGAGGCGTTGACGACGTCGTGGACGTGACCGAGCGGGAAGGCCGCATCGCGACCCGCGGCGAGTCCGCGGGTCGCGATGCGGCCGTGGCCCCGGTCGTCGTGGAGCCAGCGGTGCTCGGTGAGGGTGCCGGCGACGACGCTCAGGGCGCCGAGCGAGCCCGCGTGGTCGTGGAGTTCGGTGGAGGTGTCGCCGGGCCAGGTGATCAGCCAGACGTCCACGTAGGGGTCCTGGTGCAGCCGGGTGTACCAGCGGCGGTCGGACAGGTGGACGGGGAGGTGGACACCGGCCGCGACGGCGGCGGCGTAGCCGAGGACGAGCGCGCGCAGTTGGGGGAGGACGAGCGGGGTGGGACCGCTCGCCCGGTGGTGCAGGGCCATGGGAAGGGCTCCAGAGCGGGAACACGACGTGCCCCGGCAGGGCGGGGGCAGGTCATGGGGTGGCCGGGACGGGTGAGGTCAGCTCCGGCGACAGCTCTGGTCGAAGTGGTGCGCACGGCGTCCCGGCCACAGGGGGCCCAGGTTCCAGATGTTCGTGCGCATGCCGCCATGAAAGCACAGGACCGGCCGTTCCGTCGCGGCCACCGTCGCAGCCGTCACATGGGTGACACACGAGCGGCGACGATCCGCGCGCACTCCATCGACTCGGTGTGTGACGTGTCCACTTCGAGGTCGTAGACCACGCCCCGGTGCACCGCCTCCGCCTGCGCCGCCGCCATGCCCGCCACCCGGTCGCCCCGGGCGGTCTCACGGCCCGCCGCCACATCGGGCGGGCAGCGGACGCCCACCCACAGCACCACCAGGCCGTCCAGGGCGCGCCGCCAGCGGTCCTGCGAGGCGGCGCCGCCGAGGAACACCTCGTCGACCACCACCTTGGCCCCGGCGCGCGCCATGGCGGCGATGCCGGCCGTCCAGGCCTCGTCCAGCGCCTTGAAGGCGTCGCCCACCGACACGCTCCCGTCCGCGCCGAAGCCGATGCCCGCGCCGGACCCGGCCCCGGAGCCGCGCAGTCCCGCGGGCAGGCCGTCGACCAGGGTGTCCGTGCCGAACGTCAGCCAGGGCTCGGGCAGCAGCACCGCCTGCAGACAGCGCGCGATGCCCGACTTGCCCGAGCTGGAGCCGCCGTTGAGCACGATCACCTGGTACGCCACCGCGCCAGGCTAGGCGGCCGCCCGGCCGGTCGCGAGCGGATTGCGGGCGACGGGGCGGGCGAAGCGCCACGCCGCCGGGCGCGGGAGCCGTGTTGCCGCCTGCCCTGCGGGGAGGCCTGGGTTCGGGGTGCGTCGTGATCGTCTGCGCGTGACGCGGCCGCGGGTCCCGACGGGTACGTCCACCCGCTCGGGATACCGGTCCGCGCCGGTGCGTACTTCGCGTACATCGGCGCGGCCGCGACGACGGCGATGGTCTTCGTGACCGGGGACCGCTGCCTCCACGGCGTGGCGCGGGGGTGAATGGGGTCGGTCAGGGCCGGGTCCCCGGCGGGCTGTCCAGGGCGCGGCGGGCGAGGCGCCGCAACCGGTGTGCCTCGGCGGGGAGCAGGTTCGGGTCACCGAGGCGGGCGGCGATCGCCTCGGCCATGCGCGGGGCTGGGTCGGTGACGGTGGCGCGCAGGAAGCCGGCGACGAACAGGCGCAGTCCGGCGTCGCGGGCCGGCCCCAGGCTGACGCCGCGCAGGATGGCGAGGGTCAGCGCGGTGTCGGCGGCGGGGTCGCCGCCGGCGGCGTTGCTCCAGTCGATCAGCACCGGGCCGTCCGCGGTGAGGATCACGTTCTCCGGGTGCAGGTCGAGGTGGAGGACGCGGTCCGCGGCGGGCTCCCCGGTGGCGAAGCGGCGGCGGAGCCAGCCGGGTGCCGGGACGTCGTGCAGGGCCGCCTGCAGCCCGGCGAGCAGGCGGCCGTGGGCGTGGGCCCGCCAGGGCCTGCGGGCCAGGTCCTGCGCCATGGTGGGCCCGGTGAGGCGGTCCATGACGAGGTCGGTGCCGTCCGCGTCGTGCACCCGCGGCACGGCGAACCCCACCCCGGCCAGGTGCGCCATCACCCGGGCCTCCTCGTGGGCGGAACCGCCGTGCCGGTAGCGGCGCAGGACCCGTGCCGCGTCGAGGGCGTAGACGTCGGCGTCGCGGCCCGCGCCGATCAGCTCCACAGTGCCTTCGCCAGCTCCGCGGCCGGGGCCACCGTCCCGAAGCGCGGGAGGGATTGCGTGACCGCGGCCTCGTGCTCCGCGGCGCTGAGCGCCGTCATCGCGTCCTCGGCGAAGTGCAGCGCGTACCCGTGGTCGGCCGCGGCGCGGGCCGTGGACTCGACGCCCATGTTCGTCGCGATGCCGGCGACGACGAGGGTGTCGACCCCGCGCTCCCGCAACTGCCCGTCCAGGCCGGTGCCGTGGAAGGCGCCCACGGTCCGTTTGACGACCACGAGGTCGCCCTCCCGTTCCAGCCCGTCGACCAACTCGCTGCCCGGCGGCTGCTCGTCGACGCCGGGGCGCTCCACCCGCACCAGCACGACCGGCGCTCCCGCCTCCCGGAACGCCGTCGCGAGTCCGAGCGAGGCGAGCACGACCTCCTCACCGGACCGCGGCGCCAACGGCAGTTCCACGATGCGTTCCATCAGGTCGATCACGACAAGTGCGGTGCGCTGGGGTTCGAGACGCGTCATGGGCACACCTTAAGTACCGGGACCGGCCGCGCGCAGGGCCGCCCGTCGATCAGGTGTCCGCACCGCGCTCAGCCCTCCGGCGGGAGCAGTTCGAGGCCCTCGCCGGCCGTGCCGTCCCGGTCCACCGCGGACAGGCGCACCCGTTCGCCGGGCCGGACGGCCACCAGCACGAGGGGCGAGAGCAGGGGCTTCTCCAGCACCGAATGTGCCGTGTACGACGACGCCCGCCCGAGGCCGTACCTCTCGACCCGGAGGCGGTCGACGCGCGCGCCCACCAGCAGCTCGCTGAAGCCCACGAGTTCCGCCCCCTCCTCCTCGCCCTCGAAGCCGCCGCGTCCCGTGAGCAGCAGGGACTCGGACGAGGAGAGCACGGTGAACGCCGCGTCGTCCGGGCCCGGTTCCCACCAGGGGTCGCGCGCGCGGTCCCAGGCGTACGCGCCTCCGGACAGGTGCTCGGCCCGTGTCCACCGCCCGTCCGGACCGGGCGTGGACCAGTACAGCTCGGTCGCGGGGAACCCGTCCCTCCTGCGGTGCAGGAGGAGGACGAACCCGAGGTCGTCGTCGGTCCAGAGGTCGGCCACGACGGGGCCGGCGTCCAGGTCCACGCTCCGTACGCCCCCGGGCGTGCCACCGGGGGCGTACGGGCCCCGTTCCAGGGCCGCCGTCGCGATGTCCGCCATGCTCCGTCGCATGGCCGTCCATGGTGCCACGGGCCGGTGTGCCGCCCGGTGTTCAGCCCCCGGCCGCGCCCCGCGCGGCCACCGTGCGGGCCCAGCGGTAGTCGGCCTTGCCGCTGGGCGAGCGCTGGATCAGGGGGGTGAGGACGAGGCTGCGCGGCACCTTGTAGCCCGCGAGGCGGGCCCGGCAGTGGGTCTGCAGGTCCTCCAGGGAGAGCGCGGGGGCGCCCTCGCGGAGCTGGACGACGGCCGAGACGTGGTGCCCCCACTTCGCGTCGGGCACGCCGGCGACCAGGGCGTCGTACACGTCGGGGTGGGCCTTCAGCGCCTCCTCGACCTCCTCCGGGTAGACCTTCTCGCCACCGGTGTTGATGCACTGCGAGCCGCGTCCGAGCACGGTGACGATGCCCTCGTCGTCGACGGTGGCCATGTCGCCCAGCAGCACCCACCGTTCCCCGTCGCGTTCGAAGAAGGTCCGGGCGGTCTTGCCGGGGTCGTTGTAGTAGCCCAGCGGCACGTGGCCGCGCAGCGCGATGCGGCCCGGTTCGCCCGGGGCGGCCGGCTTGAGGGAGCCGGGGTCGACCACCGCGATGTGCGCGCTGACGCGCAGCCGGAAGCCCCTGCGCGGGCCGGAGTCCTCCGTGGCGGTGCCGTTGAAACCGGACTCGGACGAGCCGAAGTTGTTGAGGATCATGCAGTTCGGGGCCAGTGCCTGGAACTGCGCGCGCACGGTCTCGGAGAGGATCGCGCCGGAACTGGAGAGGCTGAACAGCGAGGAGACGTCGGTGTCCGCCAGCGGCCCGCCCAGGGCGTCGGCGAGCGGCCGCAGCATGGCGTCGCCCACCAGGGAGACGCTGGTGACCCTCTCGCGCTCGATGGTGCGCAGCACCTCCTCGGGGACGTACTTGCTGTGGACGACGACCTTCTGGCCGTAGTGGAAGCCGATGAAGGCGGTCAGCGTGGAGGTGCCGTGCATCAGCGGCGCGGTGGGGAAGAAGACCAGTCCCTCGCCGCCGGCCGCGACCCGTTCGGCGAGCTCTTCGGGGCGCGAGACGGGGACCCCGGTGGGGGCGCCGCCGCCCATGCCGGAGAAGAACAGGTCCTCGTGGCGCCACATGACGCCCTTGGGCATCCCCGTCGTGCCGCCGGTGTAGATGACGAAGCGGTCGCCCGCGGAGCGGGCCGGGAAGTCGCGTTCGGGCGAGCCGGAGGCCTCGGCCTCGGCGAAGCCGACGGGTGCGACGGCGGGTTCGGGCGCGTCCGGGGGCGCGGCGCCCACCCGTATCAGGTGGCGCAGCCGTTCGGTGCGGGGGAGGGCGGCCGCGACGCGGCCGGTGAACCCGGCGTCGAAGACGAGCGCGGTGAGGTCGGCGTCGCGGTAGAGGTAGGCCAGCTCGTCCGCGACGTAGCGGTAGTTGACGTTGACCGGGACGGCGCGGATCTTCATGCAGGCCAGCGCGGTCTGCAGGTACTCGACGCCGTTGAGGAGGTGCAGGCCCACGTGCTCGCCGGGGGCGACGCCCTGCGCCGCCAGGTGGTGCGCGAGGCGGTTGGCCGCGGCGTCGAGCTGCGCGTACGTCAGCCGCCGCTCGGCCCCCGTGCCGGGGTGGTCGAGGTGGACCAGCGCCTCGCGGCCGGGCACGGTGTCGGCGACCGATTCGAAGAGGTCGGCAAGGTTGTACTCCACGGCGCTCCTCCTGACCGGGGGCCGGGGGACCGGCTGCACGACCGGCTCCCAGCCGGTCATCAGAGCACCCCGCGAGGGGGCTGTGAAGGGGTCCCGCGGCAAGAATCTGACTGACAGTCAGAAAAGTATTGAACTCGGCCTGCGCCTACTGCAACCTGTTCTAGGTCCGGTACGCGACGCGGGAGGACGGCGATGGGCGGCACCGAACACCTCACGGTGGAGCGCGTCGGCGCGACACTCGTACTGACCCTCGACCGGCCGGAGGCGCGCAACGCGCTCTCCCTGCCCATGCTCGTGGGCCTCCACGACGGCTGGATGGAGGCCGACCGGGACGACGCGATCCGCTCCGTGGTGCTGACCGGCGCCGGCGGGACCTTCTGCTCGGGCATGGACCTCAAGGCCCTCGCCGCCGACGGCGGGACGGACGGCCGGCCGTACCGGGAACGGCTCACCGCCGACCCCGACCTGCACTGGAAGGCCATGCTGCGCCACCACCGCCCCCGCAAGCCGGTGATCGCCGCCGTCGAGGGGGCCTGCGTCGCGGGCGGCACCGAGATCCTCCAGGGCACCGACATCCGCGTCGCTGCGGAGAGCGCGGTCTTCGGCCTGTTCGAGGTACGCCGCGGCCTCTTCCCCATCGGCGGCTCCACCGTCCGCCTCGCCCGCCAGATCCCGCGCACGCACGCCCTGGAGATGCTGCTCACCGGCCGCCCCTACACCGCGGCTGAGGCCGAGCGGATCGGGCTGGTCGGCCACGTGGTCCCCGACGGCACCGCCCTGGACAAGGCCCTGGAGATCGCCGCACTGGTCAACGCCAACGGCCCGCTGGCCGTCGAGGCCGTCAAGGCCTCCGTCTACGAGACCGCGGAGATGACCGAGGCCGAGGGACTGAGGTCCGAACTGGAGCGCGGCTGGCCCGTCTTCGCCACCGCCGACGCCAAGGAGGGCGCCAGGGCCTTCGGGGAGAAGCGCCCGCCCGTCTACCGCCGCGCCTGACACGAGAGGTCACCACGCCATGCCCGAACCGCTCACCGCGCCCCTCGTCGTCGAGTTCCCCTTCACGCGCTCCCTCGGGCCGGTGCAGAGCGCCTTCCTCACCGGCCTGCGCGCGCGGACCGTCCTCGGCGTGCGCACCGGCGACGGCCGCGTCCTCGTCCCGCCGGTCGAGTACGACCCGGTCACCGCCGAGGAGTTGCGCGACCTCGTCGAGGTCGGCACCACCGGCACCGTGACCACCTGGGCCTGGAACCCGTCCCCGCGCCCCCAGCAGCCGCTGGCCACCCCCTTCGCCTGGGTCCTGGTCCGCCTCGACGGCGCCGACACCGCGCTGCTGCACGTCCTGGACGCACCCGGCCCGGAGGCGGTGCGCACCGGCATGCGCGTCCGCGTCCGCTGGGCCGGCCTGCGCACCGGCGCCGTCACCGACATCGCCTGCTTCGAACCCGCCGGGGACGACGCCGGCGGCGAGACCGTCGCGACGGCGCACACCGGCGCCTTCGCCGAGCCCGTCACCGGCATCACCGTGCCCGCCCGCCTGGAGTACACCTACGCCCCCGGCCGGGCCCAGAGCCGCTACCTGGCGGGTCTGGCCGAGCGCCGCACCCTCGGCGAGCGCTGCCCCTCCTGCCGCAAGGTCTACGTCCCGCCCCGGGGCGCCTGCCCCACCTGCGGCGTCGCCACCGACGAGCAGGTCGAGGTCGGCCCGCGCGGCACCGTCACCACCTACTGCATCGTCAACATCAAGGCCAGGAGCCTCGACATCGAGGTGCCGTACGTCTACGCCCACATCGCCCTCGACGGCGCCGGACTCGCCCTGCACGGCCGCATCGGCGGCATCCCGTACGACCGGGTGCGCATGGGCCTGCGCGTCGAACCCGTCTGGAGCGACGACGGGGGCTACCCCGACCACTACCGGCCGACCGGAGAGCCCGACGCCGACTACGACACCTACAAGGAGCTGCTGTGACCACGCGGACGAGGCGGGAGGCGCGCCGGGAGGTGGCCGTCGTGGCCTTCGCCCAGACCCGGCACGTGCGCGACAGCGCCGCGCTCTCCGAGGTCGAGATGCTGATGCCGGTGCTGCACGAGGCGCTGGACCGGGTCGGCCTGACCGCGGGCGAGATCGGCTTCACCTGCTCGGGCTCCTGCGACTACCTGGCGGGCCGGGCCTTCTCCTTCACCATGGCGCTCGACGGGGTCGGGGCCTGGCCGCCGATCTCCGAGTCCCACGTGGAGACCGACGGTGCCTGGGCGCTGTACGAGGCCTGGGTCAAGCTGCTCACCGGTGAGGCCGACACCGCACTGGTCTACTCCTACGGCAAGTCCTCACCGGGGCGGCTGCGGGACGTGCTGACCCGCCAGCTCGACCCCTACTACCTGGCACCGCTGTGGCCCGACTCCGTCGCCCTGGCCGCGCTCCAGGCCCAGGCGCTGATCGACGCCGGCGACACCGACGAGGCCGCGCTCGCCGCCGTCGCCGGCCGCAACCGGACGGCAGCCGTCGCCAACCCGTACGCGCAGGAGTCCGGCGACCGGCCGCAGGGGGAGTACGTGGTGCGGCCGCTGCGCCGGGGCGACTGCCCGCCGGTCGGCGACGGCGCGGCCGCGGTCGTGTTGGCCGCCGGGGACACCGCACGGCGGCTGTGCGCGCGCCCCGCCTGGATCCGCGGCATGGACCACCGCATCGAGGCCCATTCGCTCGGGGTCCGCGACCTCACCGACTCGCCCTCCACCCGGCTGGCCGCGGAACGCGCGGGGGCCTTCGACGCGCCCGTGGACACCGCCGAGCTCCACGCCCCCTTCACCTCCCAGGAGGTCGTGCTCCGCAAGGCACTCCGCCTGGGGGACGACGTCGTGGTCAACCCCTCGGGCGGACCGCTCGCCGCGAACCCCGTGATGGCCGCCGGCCTGGTCCGGCTCGGCGAGGCCGCCGCCCGCATCCACCGCGGAGCGTCCCGCCGGGCGCTCGCCCACGCCACGTCCGGGCCCTGCCTGCAGCAGAACCTGGTCGCCGTCCTGGAAGGAGAGGACCGATGAGCACGGTGACCGGCAGGGAACCCGTCGCGGTCGTCGGCGTCGGCCAGACCCACCACACCTCGGCGCGGCACGACGTCTCCATCGCGGGACTGGTCCGCGAGGCCGCCCACCGCGCCCTGGTGGACGCGTCGATGACCTGGGCGGACGTCGACGCGGTCGTCATCGGCAAGGCCCCGGACTTCTTCGAGGGTGTGATGATGCCCGAGCTGTACCTCGCCGACGCCCTCGGCGCGGTGGGCAAGCCGATGATGCGGGTGCACACCGCGGGTTCGGTCGGGGGCTCCACCGCGCTGGTCGCCACGAGCCTGGTCGCGGCACGGGTCCACCGCACCGTCCTCACCCTCGCCTTCGAGAAGCAGTCCGAGTCCAACGCGATGTGGGGGCTGTCCCTGCCCGTCCCCTTCCAGCAGCCCCTGCTGGCCGGGGCGGGCGGCTTCTTCGCGCCGCACGTACGCGCCTACATGCGCCGCACGGGCGCTCCCGACACCGTCGGCGCGCTCGTCGCGTACAAGGACCGGCGCAACGCGCTGCGGAACCCGTACGCCCATCTGCACGAGGAGGACATCACGCTGGAGAAGGTGCGCTCCTCGCCCATGCTCTGGGACCCGATCCGCTACTCCGAGACCTGCCCGTCCTCCGACGGGGCCTGCGCGATGGTGCTCACCGACGAGGCGGGCGGCCGCCGCGCCCCGGGACCGGTGGCCTGGGTGCACGGCGGGGCGATGCGCAGCGAGCCCACGATGTTCGCGGGCAAGGACTTCGTCAGCCCGCGGGCCGGGCGCGACTGCGCGGCCGACGTCTACCGGCAGTCGGGCGTCACCGATCCGCGGCGGCAGATCGACGTCGTCGAGATGTACGTGCCGTTCTCCTGGTACGAGCCGATGTGGCTGGAGAACCTCGGCTTCGCGGAGGAGGGCGAGGGCTGGAAGCTCACCGAGGCGGGGGTGACGGAGTCCGACGGCGACCTGCCCGTCAACCCTTCGGGTGGTGTGCTGTCCACCAACCCGATCGGCGCCTCGGGGATGATCCGCTTCGCCGAGGCCGCCCTCCAGGTGCGCGGCACCGCGGGCGGGCACCAAGTGGACGGCGCACGCCGGGCGCTCGGGCACGCATATGGCGGCGGTTCGCAGTTCTTCGCCATGTGGATGGTCGGATCCGGGCACCCCGGAGAGTGAAGCGGGCATGAACCGGTACCCGGTCCGGGCAGGTTCTCCCATGACCTGTCCGGGCCCCGGCACGGTCGCTAGGCTGGCCCGGACGACGGAGTCGGGAGGAGAGCGGACGTGGCCGAGAGCACGATCGGATCGCCGTTGGCCAACGGGAAGAAGCCGCAGCTTGATCTGGCCAACGCAACATGGCAGTCGAGCAGCCAGGGCACAGGAGACGTCCAGATCGCCTTCGTCGAGGGCTACATCGCCATGAGGGACGGCCGGAGCCCCGAGGGGCCCTCGCTGATCTTCACCCCGGCGGAGTGGCGGGCCTTCGTCCTCGGGGCCCGCGACGGCGAGTTCGACCTCACCTGACGGACCCCCACGGGCGCGTCCGGCGGCCCGCCCTCGCCCGCGGAGGCGAGCCACCGGCGCACCCCCGGCGCGCGGGGCGCCGCCCGTGCGCCTGCCCGTCGCCTCCCGGGCACATGCACCCGACGGCACGTCATGACGCCGTCGCCCGGGCATGTGCCGGAGGCATCGTGGGCGGTGCGTTCCCGCATGTGGGCGCACCTGATCGAGCAGGGTCGATCATTCCCCGGACGGTTGTGAACAGCCGTCACCAGTTCGCATTTATCCACTCACGCTCGGTCCCTGGTGGCGTACGCTGAGGAACCACCGGACAGGCGTCCGGGCATCACCGGTGCGCCCCCGGCGCGCGCCGGATCAGGGGCAGGGGGTGCACTATGGCGCGGCGCACACCGAAGTCCCGGCGACCGCTCCTCGAACGCGAGGCCGAACTCGTGGCCGTCGACGAGGCGCTGGCGGAACTCACGGGCATACGGACCCAGGGGGACCACCCCCGCAGCGGCACCCGGCGCGGTGGCGTCCTCGCCTTCGCGGCCCCCGCGGGCCTCGGCAAGACCACCCTGCTCGCGGAGACCCGGCGCCGGGCCTCCGCCCTCGGCTGCACCGTCCTGTACGCCCGCGGCGGCGACCAGGAGCAGGGCGTCGCCTTCCACGTGGCCCGCCAGCTGCTCCAGCCCCAGCTCGCCGGAGCCGGCGACGAGGTGCTCCGCTCCACCCTCGGCAGCTGGTACGGCATCGTCGGCCCCGCCCTGGGGCTGTGCACCGACGGCGAGGGCGCGCCCCCCGACCCGCAGGGCCTCGCGGACGGGCTCGACTGGGTCCTGACCCACATCGCCGTCCGCCGCGCCCCCGTGGTCCTCGTGCTCGACGACGCCCACTGGGCCGACCCCGAGTCCCTGGGCTGGCTGGCCGCCTTCGCGCCCCGCGCCGAGGAACTCCCGATGCTCGTCGTCGTGGCCTACCGCCCCGACGAACTCCCCGCCCACGCCGAGGCGTTCCGCGGGCTGCCGGACCGCTCCGGGACCCGCCCGCTCGGCCTGGAACCGCTCAGCGCCGCCGCCATCGGCCGGCTCGTCCGCGACGCCGTGGGCGAGCACGCCGACGAGGCCTTCTGCCGCGAGGCCTGGGCCGTCACCGCCGGCAACCCCTTCGAGGCCGTGGAGCTCACCGCCAAGGTCCTCGACCGCGCGCTGCGGCCCGACGAGACCAGCGCGCACCTCCTGCGCGACCTCGCCGCCGCCGCCAAGGGCAGCGGACTCATCGCCCGCCTGGAGCGCCTGGGCACCTCCACCGTCCGCATGGCGTGGGCCTCCGCCGTCCTCGGCACGTCCATCTCGCCGGCCATCGCGGCGAGCGTGGCGGGCCTGGGCGGCGAGGAGGCCGCCGACGCCGCGGACCGGCTGCGCAAGGCCCGCATCCTCACCGGCAGCGACGTCCTGGAGTTCGTCCACCCCCTCATCGCCACCGCCGTGTACCGGGCGATCCCCGACGCCGTCCGGGTCGCCCTGCACGGCCAGGCCGCCTGGTCCGTCGTGGACGCGGGGCTCGGCCCCTCCGCCGCCGCACGCCACCTGCTGGAGACCCACCCCGAGGGCGACCCCTGGGTCGTCGCCCAGCTGCGCCAGGCCGCCCGGGACACCGCCCGGGCCGGCGCCCCCGACGCGGCCCGCCGCTACCTCGCCCGCGCGCTGCGCGAGCCGCCGCCGTTCGAGGACCGGGCGTCCGTCCTCTTCGAGCTGGGCTGCTCCTCCCTGCTCACCGAGCCGGCCACCACCGTCAACCACCTGCGCGCCGCGCTCGAGGAACCGATCGTCGACCCGGCGCTGCGCGACGCGATCACCTACCGGCTCTCCCAGGCGCTGGCCCACTCCGACCGGCTCGGCGAGGCCGCCGACACCGTGGGCCAGGCCGCCCGTACCGCCACCAACGCGCGGGCCCGGCTGCGGATGCAGGAAGAGCAGTTCATGTGGGACGCCTTCCGCTCCGACGAACCCGACTCCCCGGCCCGCTCCCGCCGGCTGGCCCGCCTCGCCGACCGGCTGTCCGGACGCGACCTGACCGAGCGCTACATCATCGGCCTGCGCGCCTGGGACGCCACCCTCCGCGGCGAGACCGCCGAGACCGCGTTGCGGCACTCCGACCGCGCCCTCGTCGGCGGCCTGCCCTGGGCCAGCGAGGACTTCGGTTTCGAGGTCCCGGTCCTGGTCGCGATGACGTACATGTACGCCGACCGGCCCGGCCGCGCCGAGGAGCTCTTCGCCGCCGGCATCGGCGACTACGAGCGCCAGGGATGGCGCGGCGCCCACCTCGCCTTCGGCTACTCCCTGCTCGGCTACGTCCGTTACCGCCGCGGCCGGCTCGCCGAGGCCGAGGACTTCGCCCGCGACGGCCTCCGCCTCGCCGACCGTGTCGGCCGCGGCACCCCCGTCGTCTGGTACACGGTGGCGATCCTCGTCGAGATCCTGCTCGCCCGCGGCCGGGTCCGCGAGGCCGCGGCCCTCGCCGAGGAGTACGACTTCTGCGAGCCGTTCCCGGCGGCCGTCACCTTCCCGGACGCCCAGACGGTCTACGGCGAGCTGCTGCTCGCCCGGGGCCTGGTCAACGAGGCCATCGCCCAGCTCGAGGCGTGCGGCCGGCGGCTCGACCCCCGGGGCATGCGCAACCCCGCATGGTCCCCGTGGCAGCTCCACCTCGCCCTCGCCGAGGTCCGGGAGACCCCGCAGCGGGCCCGTGCCACCGCGGCCGACGCCGTCGAGCGCGCCCGCCAGTACGGCACGGCGTCCGCGATCGGCCAGGCGCTGCGGGTCTCCGCCGAGGTGGCCGAGGAGCCCGACCGGCTCAAGCTGCTGCACGAGGCCGTCGCGCACCTGGAGCGCTCGCCCGCCGGTTACGAGCTGGCCCGGGCCCTGGTCGACCACGGCGCCGCCCTGCGCCGCGAGGCCCGGCTCCAGGAGGCGGCCGAGCAGCTCTACCGGGGCCTGGAGACCGCCGTCCAATGCGGCGCCGACACACTCGCCGAACGTGCCCGCGACGAACTCGCCGCCGCCGGACTGCGCCCCCGAAGGCTCCGCACGACCGAGACCGACGCCCTCACCGCCCAGGAACGGGCGGCCGCCTCACGGGCCGCGCGCGGCGAGGACGACGAGCAGATCGCCGTGGGTCTGGACACCGACGTCGAGGGCGTCACCCGGTTGCTCTCCGCCGTCTACCGCAAGATCGGCACCGACCGGGCGGGCCTCGCCAGGGCCCTGGCGCCCTGAGGCCCTCCCGTCCGAGCGGCTCACCCGCCACCGCCGCGAGGCGCCCGGGTGTCCTCCTGCCAGGCCACTCGACCGCTCCGGTGGCGCGGCGAGCGCCGCGGGGCGGGCGAGACTTCGGCGACGGGGCCGGGCGGCCGACCCCGGGCACGCGGGCCGTCCGGGGACCGTACGATGGGCGCATGTCGTTCCTCCGCCGCCGCAACGCCGCAACGCCCACAGGGCCGGAATTCGACGTCCTGGCCATGGACCCGGGCGACTGGCCGGGCGAACTCGGCGCCGGGCTGCTGCCCGGTGAGGACGGCAGCTGCCAGGGCATCTTCCTGCGCTACGACCTCTTCGGCGGCCGCGGTCCCGCCATGCTGATCGGCAACCTCCCCGAGGGCTCGCCCGCCCGCGACCTCGAAGAGGGCGAGGTCCCCTTCGAGGTCGCGCAGCTGCTGCTGGCCCTCGGCAACGACGAGCCGGTGGAGGTCGTCGGCAGCGAGGACACCCCGGTCATGCACGGTGACAACCTGCTGATCGTGCGCAAGGTGAAGCTGTCCGAGGGGCGCATCGCCTGCACGCAGTTCGACCGCAGCGACGGCGTCCTGGTCACCATCGCGACCTGGGACCGCCCGATCACCGACGACCTCTACCAGTTGCTCAAGCCCCTCCCCGCGGAGATGTTCCAGCAGGGCTGACCGGGGCCCAGGAGGGCCGCAGGTCGACGTCCGCGGCCTTGACCCAGGCCACCCGGTGGCCGAACTGGATCTCGTAGTAGAGCTGCTCACCCCGCACCACCACGTGCTGCGACGCGTCGAAGGTGACCGCCCGGTAGTACTCGCCGCGCGTGGCCTGGCCCACGGCGTAGCTCTGCCCCGCGAGCAGCCGGTACGGCAGCGGGGACTCCGGCTGCACCGGGACGCCCGCCGGGTAGGCCGACGCCTCCGGGTAGGCGCGCCCGTAGACCGGGACCTCCGCGCGGCCCTCCTTGGGCGTGGCCAGCAGGCCCGTGGCGGGCAGGGCGGTCCGGTGCCCCCGGGGGTCGTGGAACCAGGCCTTCGCGCCGAGGTACCAGATCGCCGTCCAGTCCCCCCGCCGTCCGGCCACGGCGAACTGCTGGCCGGTCGAGGCGCGGGCCCCGGTGTCGTTCACCCCGGTCGTCGAGGGGGCCTCCCCGTGCAGGCCGGCGTCCCTGACGAGCGGGGCGTCCTCGCGCGGCTCGGTGTACAGCCGTACGGCCGTGGAACCGCGGGAGGGGCAGGTGTCGCCGGCGGTCGTGCACCCCGTGTAGACGGGCCGGTTGGAGACGTGGTCCGGGGCGATCGTCAGCAGCGCGCTGCCCGGCCCGGCGGTCTGCCGGAAGGGCGCCCCCAGCAGCTGGAAGTAGTGCGCCCAGTCCCAGTACGGGCCCGGGTCGGTGTGCATCCCCGGGATGTTCGCGGGGGTCGGCCCCGGGACGTCGTCGTGGCCCAGGACGTGCTGCCGGTCCAGCGGGACGCCGTAGCGCAGCGCCAGGTAGCGGACCAGGCGGGCCGACGCCCGGTACATCGCCTCCGTGTACCAGGTGCCCGGATCGGTGAGGAAGCCCTCGTGCTCGATGCCGACCGACTTGGCGTTGACGTACCAGTTGCCCGCGTGCCAGCCGACGTCCTTGGTCCGCACGTGCTGCGCGACGTGGCCGTCGGAGGAGCGGATCGAGTAGTGCCACGCCAGGTAGTCCGGCTTCCGCACCAGTTGGAGGGTGGTGTCCCAGGTGGCCTCGGTGTCGTGCACCACGATGTAGTCGATCTTCTGGTCGTGCGGACGGTCGGCGAGGTCGTGGTTGCCGTAGTCGCCCGTGCCGTACTCCTCGTACGGAGCCGGGACCCACTCGCAGGCGATCGTGCGCGGGCACTCCGTCCGGTCCGCGGCGACGGTGCGCAGGCCCAGGGAGCGGAGCCGGCCGGTGTCCGGCGTGAGACCGGGGTGCGCGGCCAGGACGACGGTCTCCCCGTCCTCCGTGGTGCGCGTGGCGCCGTCCCGGATCACCTGGAAGACGTCGTCGGCGAAGACCGCGGCCGTGGCGGCGTCGTCGGCGCCCGAGTAGCGGGCGACCGCGCCGTACCAGCGCGCGGGGTCGGAACTCAGCGGCGCGCCCAGCGACTTCTGGGCCTGGGCCAGCAGCGCCGCGCCGCCCTCGACGTTGGCCGCCGGGTCCTCCCGCAGCGCCTCGGCGCTCAGCCCGGTCAGCCCGGCGGCGCGGTCCAGTGTGCTGAGCGTCGGGGGCAGCGCACGGGTGTCCGCGGCGGGCAGTCCGACGTCGGTGAGGGGACGTCCTACGTCGCCGCGCGGGTCGTCACCACCATCACCCCTTCGAGGGAAGTCGCTGAGCGCCGTCCGGGCGTCCGTGAGGTGCATGGGGCCGTATCCGCCGGTGACGCTGGGCAGCCCGCGGTGGGTGTCCCAGCGCGATTCCAGGTAGGCCACGCCCATCAGCACGCTCTGCGGCACGTGTTGGCGCTCGGCGGCGTCCTCGAAGGCCTGCCGGAGCGTCCTGTCCCGCTCCTCCGGGGCCGCGCCGGCCGCGGGGAGCGGCGACAGCGCGGAGAGCAGGGCGCCGACGGCCACGCTGACCGTCGCGGCGGTGACGACCTTGCGCGGGCGTCTCGCGTTGTGGGGGGATCCTCGCACTGCAGCCTCCTGTGGTGACGCACGGGGCCGTTCGGCACCACAGAGGTATCCCTTGTCCGACGTCCCGTCAACTGTGCGTACGGAGCGCCGTTTACGCACGTCAGCGCCCGTGCGGGAACTTTCCCCGCACGGGCGCCGTGGCCTGCGGTGCGTCAGAGGACCGGACCACCGGCGGTGCCGCCCCGGCCCTGCGGCCGTCCGGGCGGCACCGCGACGGCACCGGAGGACTCTCCCCTGGCCCCCGGGTCCGCGACCGCGGTGCTCCGTCGTCCACCACGCACCGGTTCCTCCTCCTGCCTCCGGCAACCGGCCGGAGGATCACCTCGTTCCGACGGCGGCCCTGACGGCCCGCCGGGCGAGGCCCGCGTCGTCGTGCAACCGGCGCAGCAGCAGCCGCTGCTCCTCGCCGGCCTCGGCCGCGCCCGGACCCGCCGGGACGGTGCTGCGCATCGTGCGCTGCACGGCCGTCTCGTAGGTGCGGATCTCGCGGGTGACCACCAGCATCAGGTTGACCAGGAAGGCGTCCCGCGCGATCGGGCCCGCGGCCTGTGCCATCTGGCTGATCTGCCGCCGGGTGACCGGGTCGTCGCCCAGGATCATCCAGAGCACCGCCAGGTCGTAACCGGGCAGGTACCAGCCGGCGTGCTCCCAGTCGACCAGCACCGGGCCGGCCGGGGAGAGCAGGATGTTGGAGAGCAGGGCGTCGCCGTGGTTGAACTGGCCCTGCGCGTGCGCCAGTCCGTGCAGCAGCTTCTGCAGGTCGCCCATGTCGCGGTCGGTGAGCAGGCCCAGCTCGTGGTAACGGGACAGCCGTGCCGCGTAGTCGACGGGCGCGTCGAAGACCCCGGCCGGCGGACGCCACATGTTGACCCGGGAGATCGCGCTGAGCGCCATCCGCACGTCCGCCCGGGGCGGGGCCTCCGACGGGTGCCGCTGCAGGGCCGCGACCCGTCCGGGCATCCGCTCCAGGACGAGCGTGCAGCTCTCGGGGTCGGCGGCGATCAGCCGCGGCGCCCTGACCGGCGGCCGGTGCCGCACGAACGCCCGGTACGCGGCGATCTCGTGCCGGTACCGCTCCACCCAGGCGGGGGAGTGGTCCAGCAGGCACTTGGCGACCGCGGGGGCACGGCCCGAGGTGCCGACCAGCAGCACCGAGCGGCCGCTGCGGCGCAGCATCTGGACGGGCGTGAACTCGGGACAGATGCGCTGCACCGAGGCGATGGCCGAACGCAGCTGCGCGCCTTGCGGACCGGTCAAGTCGAGCCTCCCGCTGAGCGGGTGGGAGGTCCCCGGCGCGCCCCTGCGCGGAGCGGGCAGCACCGGGCGAGGACGTATGGCGGTCCCGGTCCCGGAGAACCCCGGGATCTGGGTCGGCCGGGGCGGTGCGGACACGGAGGACGATGCTGAATACATATGGGGAGACAGATCCCTTCGTGTGCCAACGAGCTCTTGACGAGGTGGCGGGGCCGGCGCGTGGACGGATCCGGAGCCGGAGTCGGCGTCCGGTCCCGCACCCTGGGGAATGCGGGTCCGGGCCGGCGGTCCGAACTGTCCACGCGCCGTACGCCCCTCGCGTACCAGTACGCACATGCCTCTCGAGTTGTTCAACGCTGATCGGCGTTTTTCGAAAGTTGCTCATATGCGACCGTTCACGAGCCGGCGAGTGCCGGGCCGGGTGGCGCGTTCTTACTTGACCACCGCGTGCGGGTGGCAGACCATCTGGCGCACCCTGGCGAACCATGGCGAATGCTCGCGGCGGCGCTGACCGGCCGTTAGTGTCAACAGTGCCGAGGAACCTGGGGGCTTGGATGGACAAGGAAGCCAACACACGGCTAGCGGACCTGTTCGCACTCACCGGATGGTCCAAGGGAGAGCTCGCGCGACTCGTCAACCGGCAGGCGGCGGCCATGGGCCACCCGCAGCTGGCGACGGACACCTCGCGCGTGCGCCGCTGGATCGACACCGGTGAATCTCCCCGCGAACCCGTGCCCACCGTGCTGGCGGCCCTGTTCACCGAGCGTCTCGGCCGTGTCGTAACCATCGAGGATCTCGGGTTCGGCCGGCATCGGCGTACGGGAAGGAAGCAGTCCGTCAGCGCCGACGGACTGCCCTGGCCACCGGAGCGAACAGCCGCGGTCCTCACCGAATTCACGGGAATGGACCTCATGCTCAACCGACGCGGTCTGGTGGGCGCGGGAGCCGCGCTTGCCGCGGGTTCCGCAATCAGCAGCGCCATGTACGACTGGCTGCACACCGATCCGGCGCTCGCGGCCGACGCCCCCACCACCCACGACCCCTTCGCCGCCGACGCCGCCTCCTACGACCGATACGAGGCGGCCCCGGTCGGCTCCCAGGAGATCGAGGCGCTCGAGCGCTCGGTCGAGGTCTTCCGCGCCTGGGACGCGTCCCGCGGCGGCGGGCTGCAGCGCAAGGCGGTCGTCGGGCAGCTCAACGAGGTGGGCGGCATGCTCGCCTACCACCACCCCCCGCACCTCAAGCGAAGGCTCTGGGGCGTGGCGGCCAACCTCGCCGTCCTGGCGGGATGGATGTCCCACGACGTGGGCCTGGAGCCCACCGCGCAGAAGTACTTCGTCATCGCTGCGCACGCGGCGCGCGAGGGCGGCGACCGGCCCAGGGCCGGCGAGGCGCTCTCCCGCGCCGCCCGGCAGATGGTCCACCTGGGCCGGCCGGACGACGCCCTGGACCTCATGAAGCTGGCGCAGTCCGGCTCCGGGCAGGAGACCCTGCCGCGCACCCGCGCCATGCTCTGCACCATCGAGGCCTGGGCACAGGCCTCCATGGGGCACGGCCAGGCGATGCGCCGCACGCTGGGCAAGGCCGAGGACCTCTTCGCCACCGACCGCGGGGACGTCCCCCCGCCGAGCTGGATGCAGATGTTCGACGAGGCCGACCTGCACGGCATGCAGGCGCTCGCGTACCGCACCCTCGCCGAGTACGAGCCGCTGGCCGCGCGGACGGCCCAGCAGCACGCCAAGCAGGCGCTGGAACTGCGCGGCAAGGGCCGGGACCGGTCCAACATCTTCGACTACATCTCGCTGGCCTCGGCCTGCTTCATCGCCGACGACCCGGAGCAGGCGGACCGCTACGCACGACTGGCGCTGCTGACCATAAGGCAGAACTCGTCGCTGCGTACCTGGGACCGGCTGCGCGAGATGTACCGGCTGACGGCCCGCTACTCCGACTTCACCAGGATCCAGGACCTGCGCGAGGAGATCGAGACCACGCTGCCCAGCGGCCCGAAGCGCAGGGGACCCGCGATCTGAGCGGAGCCCCCTACGGGGCACGTGGAGGGCGCGCACGGCGCGGAAGGGCGCATGACGCGGACGTCGCGGACGCACTCACGAAGCGGACATCGCCGAGCGGAAGCCGAGCGGGACCAGCCGACTCGACGCCGAACGAGCCGGCTCTCCCGGATGTCCTCCTCGTATCGACACATCGACATGCCGATACGTCGACCGCCGGCGCCGCACCCCGGTGCGGTGCGGTCGTCGCGCGGCGGTCGACGGGGTCAGGCGCTCAGTGGAACCTGGCCACGAGCACGCAGGCGTCGTCCTCGCGCTCGGGGGCGCCGAATTCCTCCACCACGATGCGCACGCACTCCTGAGGGGTACGGGCCCGGGCGAACCTCGGGCCGAGCTCCAGCAGGTGCCGGACCGCGGCGGCCGTGTCCGAGGCCGTCGCGGAACCGGTGCGGCGCGGCAGCAGGCCGTCGGTGTGCAGCACCAGCAGGTCGCCGGGGTGCAACACCTCGGCGGCCTGGCCGTACCGGGCGCCGGAGGTGGCTCCCAGCAGGACCCCCTCGGGCGCCTCGAGCAGCCGCCCCGTCCCGTCGCGGAACAGCAGCGGGGCGGGGTGCCCGGCCTGCGCCCACACCAGGGAGCGGTCCTCCGGGCGGTAGCGGCAGCACAGGGCGCTGCCCAGCGCCGGCTGGGCCGAGCTGTCCAGCAACCGGTTGAGCCCGCCGAGCAGCGGTGCCGGGGCCAGCCCCGTCATCGCCATCCCGCGCAGCGCGCCGAGCAGCATGGCCATGCCGGAGGTGGCGGAGACCCCGTGCCCCGTCAGGTCGCCCACGGTGAGCAGGGCCGAGCCGTCGGGCAGTTGCAGGGCGTCGTACCAGTCGCCGCCTACCAGGGCGCCGGTCGAGGAGGGGAGGTAGTGGGCGGCGAGGTCGACCGTGGTGGGGCCGCCGTCCTGCGGGAACCGCAGGGAACCGCGCCACGGCGGCAGCACGGCTTCCTGCAGCTCGACCGCCAGCCGGCGCTCGGTCTGCGCGATCTGCCGCTCGCGCTGCAACGAGTCACGGGTCTCGCGCAGCGTCCGCTGGCTGCGGCGCAGTTCGCTGACGTCCCGGAGCACCGCCCACATCGAGGAGGTGGCGCCCGCGGCGTCCAGCACCGGCTCGCCCACCATGTGCACCGTGCGCACGGCACCGTCCGGCCGGACGATGCGGAACTCGCAGTCGATCGGCCGGGCGTCCACCAGGCAGCCGGTGACGGCCGCGGTGAGGGTCTGCTGGTCCTCGGCGAAGAGCCAGGAGGGCAGTTCGTCCAGGGTCAGCGGCCCGTCCTCGCGGGTGCGCCCGAAGATGCGGTAGAGCTCCTCCGACCACTGGACACCGTCCGTGACCAGGTTCCACTCCGCGCTGCCGGCCCGACCCAGGGCCTGCACGGCGCCGGGGACCGGCGCGGGGACGGGGGCCTCCGGGGCCCGGGGCGCCGTCCAGGCGACGGCCGCGGGCCCGGCGTCCGCCGCGCGGTCGCCGAGGACGGGGAGCCCGTCCCGCAGCTGCCCGAGGTGCGCGCCCAGGTCGTCGAGCTGGTGGACGGCCAGGTCGCACAGCGCGCGCTGCCAGCGCAGCTGCGGGTCCTCCTCGTCCTCGGCCGCGGCGTCGCGGCGGACGGCGTCGACCTTGCCGCGCAGCTGGCGGGTCTGGGAGATGAGCGCGTCCACGGTGCCGGGCTCAGGCTTCGCGGTGGCGCGATCCTCATGCAAATGGGGCGGCATGACGCTCTCCGAACATGTCTCCGAACCGGGCGCCGGCCTCAACGGGGCCGTACGGATGGGCCAGTCACGACTCTTGCACAAGGAGTGATGGCCCGTAAGGGTTTCTGCAATACCCGATCCGGTGGTGCTGACGGCATATGCCAGAAGCCTGCGGTGCCCGCACGCTCGGGGGACTCGGCGGAATGCCTCGGTCCGGGTAAGCTGCGGGACTCCGCCCGTGAGCGCGCTCACGGGCCGCCCGGGTGCTGTGCAAAGGGTTTGAACCCGGGACGATCTGCGAAGATACCTCGCAGCCGGTAACGGGAAATCCCGTTGCCAACCAACCCCCCGCACCGGATGCTGACCTCATGTTCGACCCCGACATAGCGCCCAGCGGTACCCTTCTCGGCCTCCTCCAGAGAGGACGCGGAGACGGGACCCTGCACGCCCTCGCGGCGCAGCGAGCCGACGCGCTCGCCGCGCTGGAGCAGTGCGTCCTGCGCGACCCCCGTCACGACTGGCGCGTGGAGTCCCGCTCCCTTTATTACGCGCGCCTCTACTCGGAGCTCGAGGGCCCGCTCGACGGGATCGAACAGCACCTCTTCCACCCCGACGACATCGTCAGCCCCGACGAGCACCGCTGCGGCCTGGCCCTGTCCGTCCTCGGCCACCTCGCCGGCTACGGCCGCCGGGACGCCGTCCTGCTGCTGCGCCGCTACGCCGCCACCGGCGGCAACTGGGAGTGGGCCCTGGACGAGCTCGCCGTGCGTGACGACGACGACGCGCTGCGTGCGCTCGGCCCGGCCGTGCTCGCCCGCTTCCCGCTGACCACGGAGGGTGACGCCCAGCTCGCCGCCGCGCTCCGTGAGGCGTACGAGCCACGCCCCTGGCGGTTGTGGGCGGAGGATCCCGACCCCGCCGTCTCCGAACGTGTGCGCAAGGCGTCGGAGCAGACCGCCTTCGACCGGTGGCAGCGGCAGATGCGGCCCGCCGGGCCCACCCCGGGCTGGAGCGTGCGCGCCGTGCTCGAATGGGCCCAGGAGGGCCTGGCCGCTTTCCCGGCGCAATACCGTGACGCCCCGGCTGCCCGCTGCCTGGCCGCCGTCGCCGGTCCCGAGGACCGCGAGGAACTCGTCCAGGCGGCCCGCGGCGGTCCCGAGGCCGCCCGCGCGGCCGCCCTGCGCCACCTCTCCGACCGCCAGGACCGCGAGGCCCTCGACCTCATCGAGGCCGCCGCCCTCAGCGCGTCGGAACTCGTCTCCCGTGCCGCCGTCGAGTCCTTCGAACGGATGCGCAGCGTCGCCGCCCTCACCCGGGCCCGCGCCTGGACGCACCGCGACGACGTGCTCGGCGCGGCCGCCGCCCGCATGCTCGCCTGTCGCGGCGGCGAACAGGACGCGGACCGCGTCCTCGGCGCGCTGCGCCGACTCGTCCAGCGCGAGGGCGCCGACGCGGAGGGCCTGGCCACCCTCGTCGAGGGGGCAGGACGGCTCTCCATCGAGTGCGCCGCGCCCGTGCTGCGCCACGTCTACCGCGAGACCAGTTCCTCACAGGTGCGCGGCGTCGCCGCCCACGCCCTCGGCCGTACCGATCCCTGCTTCGGCGCCGGACTCGCCGTCGAGTGCCTGTGGGACTGCGAGGAGACCACCCGCGAACTCGCCGCCCGCACCGCCACGACCTCGGACGTCCGGGTCCTGGCGAGGCTGCGCAGCCTGGCCGCGGATCCCGCCGAGGAGGCCGAGGTCCAGACCGCCGTCCGCGGCCGCCTCAGCTCCGGCGACCCCGCGCGGTAGGTCCGGGTCACAGCCCCTGTCCCGGCCCCGGCTGTCGGCGCCCGCGCGCACCGTCTCCCCGTGGCCGCAACAGGGAGTGGGAGGACGGCACATACCGGGACCGGACCGGACGGACGGGTGCGACCTGCCGCTGCTGGGCCCGAGCCCGACCTCCGCCGGTTCCGCCACGCCGGCGACGGGCAGACCGTGCCACCCGGCGGTTCACCCCCCGCACCGCGCGCCCCGGGGGCGGTACCCGAGGACGAGGACCACGGCGCCCTCCCCGCACCGCGCGGCCCGTTCCGAGGGACTCGGCGGCGGCCTCCCGCGCGCCGACCCGACCGCCTGCCCCGTGCCCGTCGCCGAACTTCCGCCCGGACCGGCGAGCGGCGCCGGACATCGCCGGACGCGGCGTCCGGAGGAGGCCCAGGGGCGCCGCGGCGGCCGGAAGGCCCGATCCGGGGCCAACGCTCACGGCACGTTCCCCAAGGTGAAAGATCCACGTGACCCGGACAACGCCCGGGGAGCCGACAACGTCCGTATGCGAGTAGCCATCGTCACAGAATCCTTCCCACCCGACGTCAACGGAGTGGCCCACTGCGCGCTGCGCACGGCCGAGCACCTGGTCCGCAGGGGCCATGAGCCGCTGGTGATCGCGCCCGCCGGCCCGCACGAGTCCACCCCGGGCGACGAGCCGTGCCCCGTCGTGCGCGTGCCGTCGCTGCCCCTGCCCGGCTACCCGCAGGTCCGGGTGGCGCTGCCCGGCCGCAGGACCGCGGCGGCGATCGCCGCGCACCGCGCCGAACTCGTCCACCTGGCCAGCCCGTTCATCCTCGGCGTGCGCGGCATGGCCGCTGCCACCCGGCAGCACATCCCCGCGGTCGCGGTCTACCAGACCGACCTGGCGGGCTACGCCCGTACCTACCTGAGCCGCGGCGAGAGCACCGCGTGGCGCCGTATCCGCGCCGTGCACACGGCCGCCGACCGCACGCTCGCGCCCTCCAGCGCGTCCCTGCGCGACCTGGAGGAGCACGGCGTCCCGCGGGTGCACCTGTGGCCGCGCGGCGTGGACTCCTCGCGCTTCGACCCGGCGCACCGCGACGAGACGCTGCGTCGTGAACTCGCCCCGAACGGCGAGGTCCTGGTCGGCTACATCGGACGTCTGGCCCCGGAGAAGCACGTGGAGCTGCTGGCCGGCGTCTGCCGCCTGCAAGGGGTCAAGGTGGTCGTCGTCGGCGACGGCCCGAGCGCCCCGGGGCTGCACGAGGCGCTGCCGGGCGCGGTGTTCCTGGGCCGCCGCACCGGGCACGACCTGGCGCGGATCTACGCCTCCCTGGACGTGTTCGTCCACACCGGGCCGTTCGAGACGTTCTGCCAGACCGTCCAGGAGGCGATGGCCAGCGGGCTGCCCGTGGTCGCCCCCGCCGCCGGCGGTCCGCTCGACCTCGTCGACCACGGCCGCACCGGGCTGCTCGTGCCGCCCGGCGACCTGGACGCCGTCACCGGCGCCGTACGCCTGCTGGCGAGCGCTCCCGCCATGCGTGACCAATTCGGCGCCGAGGGGCGCGCCGACGTGGCCGCACGTACCTGGGAGGCCGTCGGCGACCTGCTCCTGGAGCACTACGCGCAGGTGATCGAGGCCCGTACGGCGGTGGCGGCATGACCGGACGGCTGCGCATCGTCAGGCTGGCGAACTTCGTCACGCCCACCTCAGGGGGCCTGCGCACCGCGCTGCGCCACCTCGGCGAGGGCTACCTCGCGGCCGGCCACGACCCGGTCCTGGTCGTCCCGGGTCCCGCCGCCAAGGACGAGACCACCTCCCAGGGCCGTGTCATCACGCTCCCCGGCCCCCTGGTCGCGGGCACCGGGGGCTACCGCGTGCTGACCGGCAGGGCCCGGCTGGAGGCGGTGCTGGACGGCCTCCGCCCGGACCGGCTGGAGGTCTCCGACCGTACGACGCTGCGCTGGACCGGGGAATGGGCGCGCCGCCGCAGGGTGCCGTCCGTCATGGTGTCCCACGAGAGCGTCGACGGGGTGCTGCGTACCTGGGGCCTGCCGAGCGGCCTCGCCCAGGGTGCCGCCGACCGGCTCAACCGCCGCAGCGCGCACGTGTACTCGCGCATCGTCTGCACCACCGCCTGGGCGGCCGCGGAGTTCGAGCGGATCGGGGCCCGCAACGTCGTGCGGGCGCCGCTCGGCGTCGACCTCGAGGCGTGCCACCCGGCGCACCACGACCCGGAGTTGCGCGCCCGGTACGCCGGCAACGCCGAGGTGCTGCTGGTGATGTGCTCCCGCCTGTCGCCCGAGAAGCGGCCGGGACGCGCCCTGGAGGCGCTCGCCCACATGCGTCACCAGGGTGTCGACGCCGTCCTCGTCGTCGCCGGGGACGGGCCGATGCGCGCCCGTCTGGAGGCGCGGGCCCGGGAGTCCCGGCTGCCGGTCACCTTCCTCGGGCACGTTCCCACCCGCCGCGCCCTGTCCGCGCTCCAGGCCACCGCCGACGTGGTCCTGGCCCCGGGCCCGGTGGAGACGTTCGGCCTGTCCGCCCTCGAGGCCCTCGCCTGCGGCACCCCGGTCGTCGCCAGTGCGCTGTCGGCGCTGCCCGACATCCTGGGCCCCGCCGGTGCCGCCGCCACCGACGACGGTCCCGCCTTCGCCGACGCCGTCGGCCATCTGCTGTCCCGTCCCGAGTCGATGCGCCGGGCCATCGCCCGCGCCCAGGCCGAGCGCTACGGCTGGCCGACCGCGGTCAGCGCCTTCCTCGCCGCCCACGACGCCGCACCCCGGCTCACCGCCCCGGAGGTCACGCCATGACGACGGGCACGGAGACGCCCACCGTCCCCGGACGTCCCAGACCCGCGCTCCTTCCGCCCACCGGGACCGAGGCCGCGGCCACCGTGCCCCCCACGGTCGCCGCTCACGCCCAGGTCACCGTCCCGCCCCAGGCCGCCGCCCGGACGCCTGCCTCCACCGAGGCGGGCGGTGTGTTCGCCGGCATCAAGGAGATACGTTTCGCCGCCCTCGGCGACTCGCTCACCGAGGGCCTCGGCGACCCCGTCGCCGGCGGATGGCGCGGCTGGGTGCCGCTCCTGGCGCAGGGGCTGTCCGCCGAACCCTCGGCGGTGCGCCTGCTCAACTGCTCCCGCAGCGGCGCCCTCACCAAGGACGTCGTCGAGGAGCAGCTGCCCCGCGCCCTGGACCACCGGCCGCACCTGGCCTCCGTGGTGATCGGTGCCAATGACACGCTCCGCGGCAGCTTCGACATCGAGACCGTCGCCCACCGCCTGGACACCGTGCTGGCCCAATTGCGCGCCCACGGCACCGAGGTGCTCACCGCCTGCCTGCCGGACCCCGGCCGCATGCTGGGCCTGCCGTGGCCGCTCGCCCGCCCGCTGGGCCGCCGGATGGCCGCGCTGAACCAGGTCGTGCACGTCCTGTCCGAACGCCACGGAGCCGTGCACCTGCACGCCGCCCGCCACCCGTGGGTGGCCGACCGCGCCTCCTGGAGCGCGGACCGGCTGCACCCCAGCGAACTCGGCCACCGGCTGCTGGCCCGGGAGTTCCACGACCTCCTGGCGGCGCGCGGCCTGTCGGACGGCGAACCGCCGTCCACGACCCCCGGCGGCCCAGGCCCCGGGGCCGCGGCGAGCGTCTGGTGGATGGCGACCAAGGGCACCCGCTGGGTCGCCGACCGCTGCACCGATCTGCTGCCCGACCTGCTGCGGCTCGCCGGGCGGGAGACCCGGCACCGGCTGGCCGGCACCGACGGCCTGCTGGACCTGCGCTCCCGCGACGCCACGGCCGGTGCGCTGGCCCGCCTGGGAGGGACGTCCCTGGGACAATGAGGGCGTGACCGGACGCTGGGAGTTCTGGATCGACCGGGGCGGCACCTTCACCGACGTCGTCGCCAGACGGCCCGACGGCGGCCTGCAGACGTGCAAGCTGCTCTCCCACGACCCCGGCCGCTACCGGGACGCCCCCGTCGAGGGCATCCGGCGCATGCTGGGCCTCGAGCCCGGCGAACCCGTGCCCGCCGACCGGATCTCCGCCGTCAAGATGGGCACCACGGTCGCCACCAACGCCCTCCTGGAGCGCAGGGGCGAGCCGACCGTCCTGCTCGTCACCGAGGGCTTCCGGGACGCGCTGCGCATCGCGTACCAGAACCGGCCCCGGCTCTTCGACCGCGAGATCGTGCTTCCCGAGGCGCTCTACGAGCGCGTCGTCGAGGTGCCCGAACGCATCGACGCGCACGGTGACGTCGTCCGTCCCCTCGACGCGGCCGCCACCGGCGCGGCCCTGCGCGGGGCACGCCGGGACGGCCTCAAGAGCGTCGCCGTGGTGCTGCTGCACGGCTACCGCCATCCCGCTCACGAGCAGGCCGTCGCGCGGGCGGCGCGCGAGGCCGGATTCGACCAGGTCAGCTGCTCCCACGAGGTGAGCCCGCTGATCAAGCTGGTCCCGCGCGGCGACACCACCGTGGTCGACGCCTACCTGTCGCCGATCCTGCGCCGCTACGTGGACGAGGTGGCCGCCGAACTGCGGGGCGTCCGCCTGATGTTCATGCAGTCCAACGGCGGGCTCCGCGAGGCCGGCCACTTCCGGGGCAAGGACGCCGTGCTCTCCGGTCCCGCCGGGGGAGTGGTCGGCATGGTCCGCACCTCCCGGCAGGCCGGGTTCGACCGCGTCGTCGGCTTCGACATGGGCGGCACGTCCACCGACGTCTCCCACTGGGCGGGCGAGCTGGAACGCGTCCTCGGCACCCAGGTGGCGGGCGTACGGATGCGCGCGCCCATGATGAACATCCACACGGTCGCGGCGGGCGGCGGCTCCGTCCTCCACTTCGACGGGCAGCGCTACCGCGTCGGCCCCGACTCCGCCGGCGCCGACCCCGGACCCGCCTGCTACCGCCGCGGCGGCCCGCTGACCGTCACCGACGCCAACGTGATGCTCGGCCGCGTCCAGGCGGCGCACTTCCCGCCCGTCTTCGGCCCGGACGGCGACCTGCCACTGGACACCGAGGCCGTACGCGACGGCTTCGCGCGGCTCGCCGACGAGGCCACCGCCGCGACAGGCGACCGCCGCACCCCGGAGGAGGTCGCCGCGGGCTTCCTGGAGATCGCCGTCCTGAACATGGCCAACGCCGTCAAGAAGATCTCCGTGCAGCGCGGCCACGACATCACCCGCTACGCCCTCACCAGCTTCGGCGGCGCCGGCGGGCAGCACGCCTGCGCGGTCGCCGACGCCCTGTCCGTCGACACCGTCGTCGTGCCGCCGCTGGCCGGTGTGCTCTCCGCGTACGGGATCGGCCTGGCCGACGCCACCGCCATGCGGGAACAGTCCGTGGAGAGCGGGCTCACCGAGGAGGGGTTGCCCGCCCTGGCGGAGGTCCGCGACCGGCTCGACGGTCTCGCCCGCGCCCAGTTGCGCGAGGACGGGGTCCCCGACGCCACCGTGGGGACCGTCACCCGCGTCCACGTCCGCTACGCGGGCACCGACGCGGCGCTGCCCGTCCCCATGGGGACGGTCGACGCCATGCGCGAGGCGTTCACCGCCGAGCACCGCGCCCGTTACGCCTTCACCATGGACAAGCCGCTGGTCGTCGAGGCGGTCTCGGTGGAGGTGGTCGGCTCCGCCGGCCCGCCGGGCCGGCACTTCGTGGAGCAACCGGCCCGCGAGGGCCCGCTGCGGCCGGCCGCCGAGGTGTCGCTGTACGCGGAGGGCCGGCGGCAGGACTGCCCCCTGTTCCGCAGGGACGGGATGCGCCCGGGCGACACCGTGGACGGGCCCGCGGTGATCGCCGAGGCCGACGCGACGACCGTCGTCGACCCCGGCTGGCGGGCCGCGGTGGGCGAGCACGGCCATCTCCTGCTCACCCGGGTGCGGCCACGGCCCCGCAGGACGGCCGTCGGCACCGAGGTCGACCCCGTGATGCTGGAGGTCTTCAACAACCTCTTCATGGCGATCGCCGAGCAGATGGGGGTCCGCCTGGAGAACACCGCCCACTCCGTCAACATCAAGGAACGCCTGGACTTCTCCTGCGCCCTGTTCGACCCCGAGGGCAACCTCATCGCCAACGCGCCCCACATCCCCGTCCACCTCGGCTCCATGGGCGAGTCCATCAAGGAGGTGCTGCGACGCAACCGGGGCACCATGCGCCCTGGCGACGCCTACGCCGTCAACGACCCCTACCACGGCGGCACCCATCTGCCGGACGTCACCGTGATCACCCCCGTCTTCGACGAGGAGGGGCGCTCGCTGCTCTTCCTGGTGGCCTCGCGTGGCCACCACGCCGAGATCGGCGGGCTCACCCCCGGTTCGATGCCCGCCTTCAGCCGCACCGTGCACGAGGAGGGCGTCCTCTTCGACAACTGGCTCCTGGTGCGCGACGGCCGGCTGCGCGAGGAGGAGACCCGCGCCCTGCTCGCGGACGCCCCGTACCCCTCGCGCGACCCGGACACCAACATCGCCGACCTGCGCGCGCAGATCGCCGCCAACGAGAAGGGCATCTCCGAGCTGCGGCGTACGACCGCCGAGTTCGGCCTCGACGTCGTGCACGCCTACATGCGGCACGTGCAGGACAACGCCGAGGAGTCCGTGCGGCGCATCGTCGCCGGCCTCCACGACGGCGACCGCGCGTACGAGACGGACAACGGCGCGGTCATCCGCGTCGCCGTCCGCGTCGACCGCGGTGCACGCGCCGCCGTCCTGGACTTCACCGGCACCTCGCCGCAGCAGGAAGGCAGCCTCAACGCCCCGCGCTCCGTGGTCATGGCCGCCGTGCTCTACGTCTTCCGCACCCTCGTCGCCGACGACATCCCGCTCAACAGCGGCTGCCTCAAGCCCCTGGACGTCCGCGTTCCCGAGGGGTCGATGCTCGCCCCGGAGTACCCGGCGGCCACCGTCGCCGGCAACGTGGAGACGTCCCAGGCCGTCACGGGAGCCCTGTACGCGGCGCTCGGCGTGCAGGCCGAGGGCTCCGGCACGATGAACAACGTCACCTTCGGCAACGACCGGGTGCAGTACTACGAGACGGTGGCCTCCGGCGCCGGGGCGGGCGAGGGCTTCGACGGCGCCGACGCCGTCCAGACCCACATGACCAACTCCCGGCTCACCGACCCCGAGATCCTGGAATGGCGCTACCCCGTCCGTGTCGAGGGCTTCGCCCTGCGCGACGGCAGCGGGGGCGAGGGCCGCTGGCACGGGGGCCGCGGCGCGGTGCGCCGCATCCGCTTCCTGGAACCCATGACGGTCGCCGTGTTGTCCGGCCACCGGCGGGTCGCCCCGTACGGCATGGCGGGCGGCGGGCCCGGCGCGCTCGGCGAGAACCGGATCGAGCGTGCCGACGGCACCGTCACCCCGCTCAGCGGGGTCGACTCGGCCGAGGTGGGGCCCGGTGACGTCCTGGTCGTCGCCACGCCCGGCGGGGGCGGCTACGGGGCCGCCGGCACCTGAAGGGTCCCGGACGCGGTGGTGCCCGGACCGCGCCGTTTGGGCCGTTGTCGGTCGGAGCGCCTAGTCTGTGCGTCGTGACCACGACCGTTCCGCACCAGCTCAGCGGCGGTGTCCGGCCCGCGCCGGGCCCGGCCGCCGACGAGGGCCTGGCCCGCCGCCTCAAGGCCCTGGCCTGCACGGCGCCGCTGCACGACCTCGACGTGCGCAAGGCCAACCTCGCGGGCGAGTACTCGGTGTACGCGATGGCGGAGGTCGCCCTGGCCGCCATCGACCTGGTCACGCTCAACATGGACTTCGACACCGGCGCCGACCACGACCAGATAATCTCCCGGCTGCTGCCCCGCATCGCCGCACAGGCCCCCGGCCGTCCCGCCCCCGAGCACGAACGGGTGGGCCGCTGGGTCCTGGAGAACCTGATCAACGTCGGCAGCGTCGACCGCGGCTTCCGCGCCGTCTACGGCACCTTCGGCGCCGACGGCGCGTACGTCCGCCGCGACTACGACTTCAAGCTGATCGAGGAGGTCGCGGGCCGCGACGGCACCGTCTACCTGCGCACCACCGACGAGGCCGTCAACGTGCTCGTCGGCGCCCTCGACACGGACGTCACCAGCGCCCAGATCGCCGCCGAGGTCAAGCTCGAGGTGCTGATCAACCGGGGCCGCCTCGCCGACGCCCAGCTCGCCGCCGAGCAGGCCCGCTACCGCACGGTGCAGTACGCCGAGACGCTGCGCCGCGCCCTGGACGCCACCCGCCGCAACGTGCGGGCCGTCGACTGGGTCGCGGCCGTCCCCGACATGATCGCCGAGGCGCTCGACCACGTCGCCGACCGCTACCGGCACGAGAACGCCATCCTGACCAACATCCGCAAGGCCAGGGACGAGTCGGAGGACCCGGAGCACAAGCGCCGCGCCGCCGAACTCGTCGACATCGTCAAGGACTGCATCCGCCGCCACACCCAGCTGCAGTCCCGGCTGCTGGAGGCCGGCCCGATCTTCCGCGCCGAGCAGGACCGGCAGGCCTTCGCCGCACCCCGCGGCGGCGCCCTCGTCGGCATGCTCGACCTGTACGGGCAGCTGGTCGCGCCCGTGCTGCCGCTCCCGGTGGAGCAGGCCACCCGCGTCACCGACGCATGGTTCGCCCGCGGCACGGGCTACCGCACCCCCGCCTCGGTGCGCGTCACGGACCTCGTGGAGGCGCTGCTCACCCCGCCGCTGGAGCGCGAGCACCTCGGCGCCGAGATGCCCGAGCCCGACCTCGTCGCCACGCCCGACGACAGCCGGTTCAGCGAGGAGCAGCTCGAGACCGCCCTGGAGCTCCTCGACCTGCCCCACGACGCCCCGCGCCGGCTGTCCGGGCTGCTCGCCGAGGCCCGTCGTCTCGACCCCGAACTGCCCTACCTGGTGGCCCTGCTGGCGGTGCACGCCGCCAGCCCGCCGGTCGGCACCGCCTACCGCCAGGGCGAGGAGCGGCTGCTGTTCGCCGTGGACGACGGCACCCGGCTGGACGACCCCGAGTTCGGCGGCGCCGACCTGGTCGTGGGCACGGCCCGGCTGGACGCCGCCGGAATGGCCGCCGAGCGGTCCGAGGTGGCGTGACGATGAGCGAACCGACCATCCGTACCGAGGAGACGACCCCGTGAGCGACCACCGCGACGGCGAGAGCACGCAGCCGCCCGCAGCGGCCCCCGCGGCGGCGGCCGTCACCCCGGGGGACGCCGCGGACGCCGCCCGCCTCGTCGCCTTCGGCCTGCAGCCGAAGCTGCTGCCCGCGCGCGACGCCGAGTACGCCGAACTGATCCGCCGCTACCGCGAGGAGCCGCTGTTCTCCCGGCTGGCCGACGCCGTGGCCGCCGGCCTCGGCCTGGTCGTGCTGGAGGTCTCGCCGCGGGCCGGCATGGCACTGGCCGCCGGCGAGGACTCCGTCTTCGCCGTCCGCATGGGCGACTACTCGCGCCGCGCCGCCTCCGACGCCGGCGACCGCTTCCTGCACGGCCTCGCCCACCTCGCCACCGCCGCCATGGCCTTCCCGCGCCCGGAGGACCTCGCCGACGACGCGTACATCGGCCGCGTCACCGTCAACGGCATCGACGGCTTCCTGCGCCAGGCCTGCCGCCGGCTGGAGGAACGGGCCGAGGAGCAGGGCGAGAACACCGACCCGGCCACCGACGCCCCGGGCCTCGAGTCCGCCTGGCGGGTCTACGTGCGCCGCAGCTCCACCGGGGCGACCAAGGACGCGCGCCGCCTGGCGGGCTCCACCACCGGCATCGTCGGCAAGGCGGTCTCCTTCCTCGTCGACTCGGGGTTCCTGCAGCGCACGGGTGACGAGTCGGGCGGCACCTACCGCACCACCGCCCGCTACCAGCTCCAGGTGCGCGACATGGCGGGCAGCGCCGCCATGGCCGAGCTCCTCGACCTCGGCATCGTGCCCCGGGCCGGGGAGGCGGCGGCCCTGATGCCGGCCGAGGAGGGCGACGACCTCGGCCTCGCGGCCGGAGCCGGCCTGCCCTTCCACTCCTGACAAGAGGCCCGCCCCGCCACCGGGATCCAGCCGATCCACCCGAAACCGCCGACCACAGACCACCACGACGAGAGCCCCCCATGTACGAGCTGTCCCGGGTCCGCCTCTACTCCATCGGGCCCGCCGGTGCGCGCTACGCCGACACCGTGCTGGACCTGCGCGGAGTCGGCGAGCCCGTGCCGCAACCCGCACCCGCCCAGGCGGAGTTCTTCGAGGACGAGCCGACCGGGCCGCCGCGCCGTCCGGCCCCGGCCGGGGTGCTGTTCCTGGAGAACGGCGGCGGCAAGTCCGTCCTGCTCAAGCTGATCTTCTCGGTCATGCTGCCCGGCCACCGCAACACCCTGGGCGGCGCCAGCTCCGGCGTGCTCCGCAAGTTCCTGCTGGCCGACGACTGCGGCCACGTCGCCCTGGAGTGGCAGCACACGGTCACCGGCGAACTGGTCGTCGTGGGCAAGGTCAGCGAGTGGCGCGGACGCCAGGTCTCCTCGGACCCGCGCAAGTTCGCCGAGGCCTGGTACTCCTTCCGGCCCGGTCCCGGGCTCGGCCTGGACTCGCTGCCCGTCGCCGAGTCCACCGCGGTCCGCCCGTCCGCCGAGGGCGCCTCGGGCGCCCGTGGCCGCCGCCGCACCATGAAGGGCTTCCGCGACGCGCTGACCGACGCCGGACGCTACTACCCGCACCTGGAGGTGGTGTGGGAGGAGATCCACGACCGGTGGAACGAGCACCTCGGCGAGCTCGGCCTCGACCCCGAACTCTTCCGCTACCAGCGGGAGATGAACGCCGACGAGGGCGAGGCGGCCGGCCTCTTCGCGGTGAAGAAGGACTCCGACTTCACCGACCTGCTGCTGCGCGCCGTCACCGACACCCGGGACACCGACGGCCTCGCCGACCTCGTGCACGGCTTCGCCGGCAAGCTGGGCCGCCGGGCCGAACTCACCGCGGAACGCGACTTCACGGCCGGCTCCCTCGAACTGCTCGGCCGCATCGTCGAGACCACCGCCGCCCGCGACCAGGCGCGCGGTGTGCACGCACAGTCCGAGCGCCGCACCCGCGCCCTGGCCCGCCGGCTGTCCGCGCGCGCCCGCGAGGAGCGGGGCCGTGCCGCGGAACTGGCCGAGGAGACGGCCCGGGCCGCGCACACCGTCACCGACGCCGAGGCCGCCCGCGGCCGCGGCGCCCTCGTCGCGGCCGAACTCGCCTACCGGCACGCCTCGCTGGCCCTGGCCGCCGGCGAGAAGAGCGCCACCGCGCTGCGCCGTGAGCTCAACGACGCCAGGACGTTGCAGTCCGCCTGGCAGGCCGCGGAGACCGTCCTGCGGCACCGTGCCGCCGCCGACCGCCTGGCCCGGGTCACCGCCGCCATCCGCGAGGCGGAACGGGACGCCGCACCCGCGCTCGCCGCCCGTACGAAGGCCGCCGCCGACCTCGTCCGCGTCCTGCACGCCGCCGCGGATGCCGCCGACGAGCGGGCGGACGCGGAGGAGGAACGCTCCGCGGGACTCCAGGCGCAGTCCGAGGCGGCGCATCGCGACGCCACCGCCGCCGCGACGGAGGGGCAGCGCGCCCGCAGCGAGGCCGGGCACCTGGTGCAGCGGCTCGCGGAGGTCGAGCAGGAGACCGCGGAGGCGGTCCGGGCCGGCTGGCTGGACGACTCCGCCCCGGACGCCGACCCGGCCCGTGCGGCCCTGGAGGCCTCGGACGCCGAGAAGGCGGCCTCGACCGTGGCCGAGGCGGCCCGCGACGCCGCCCGCCGGGCCGGGGAGCGGGCCCGGGAGGCCGCCGCCGCCGACGCGCGCGCCGAGCTGTCCGCCGCCCGCGCGGCCGACGCCCTCGCCGCGGCCGAGGCCGCGCACGCCGCCGAGTCGCGCGTCGCCGACGCCCTCGCGGCCGAACCCCGGCTGGCCGCACTGCTCAGCCTCCCGCCCGCGGAGGTGCAGGGGACCGTCCCTGCGGCCGGCACGGAGGACGACACCGCCGCGGACCGGGCCCCCGCCATCCCCGCGCAGGCCTCCGCCGCCCGTCGCGGCGTCCCCGCGTCCGGTCGGCGTCCGGCCGAGCAGGGCCCGCTGACCGCGGCCGAACTCGACGCCTTCGCGGAGCCGCTGCGGGAGATGCTGGACGGCGCGGTGGCCTCCGCCGAGCGGCAGCTGTTCGACCTGCGCACCGCCGCCGCCGACGACGCCCGCATCCTGGCCGCGCTCGGTGACGGCGGGCTGCTGCCGCCGGGCCCCGACGTGCTCGCCACGGTCGAGTACCTGGGTGAGCACGGCATCCCCGCGCTCCCCGGCTGGCGTTACCTCGCCCAGGCCGTCGACCCGGCCGACCACGCCGCCGTGCTCGCCGCACGCCCGGAGCTGGTGGACGGCGTGGTCGTCACCGACCCGCAGAGCTACGCCAGGGCCCGCGAGGTGCTGGCGCAGGCGGCCCTGCTGCCGCGGTCGACCGTCACGGTCGGTACGGCGGCGGCCCTGCTCGCCCCGCCGCCCCCGGTGGGCGCCGAGCCCGAGCTCTTCCTCGTCCCGCCCAACCCGGCCATGCACGACGAACTGGCCGCCGACGGCGAGCGGCAGGCGCTGCGCGCCCGCGCGACCGCCCGCGAGGAGGACATCCGCCACCTCGCCGCCCGGCTGGCCGAGGACCGCACGCTGGCCGCCCGGCTCTCCTCCTGGCGCTCCGGCTGCCCGAGCGGCCGGCTCGCCGAGCTCGCCGATGCCGTCGGGACCGCCCGGGAGTCCGCGGGCACCGCCCGCGAGGAACTGGCCGAGGCACGCTCCGTACGGAGGGAGGCCGACGAGGCCGCCGCCGAGGCGACCGCCCTGCGCGACGAGCGCCAGGAGACGGCACAGCAGGCCCGCCGGGCCGCCGACGCGCTCGCCGGCCTCGCCTTCCGGCTGCGGGAGCGGGCCAACTGGCAGCGCAGGACCCGGGAGCTGGCCGAGGACGCCGCCGAGGCCGAGACCCGGGCCGAGGCGTGCCTGACGCTGGCGCGCGCCGCCGACGAGGACCGCCGCGCCGCCCAGCGCGCCGCGGACGACGCCCGCCGCACCGCGCGGGTGCTCCGCGCCGAGCGCTCGGAGATCACCGGCGCCCCCGACGAGGCCCTCGACGACGAGGACGGCGCGGCAGAGCAGTCCGGATCGCTGCCCGCCCTGCGCGAGGCCTACCGGGCCGCGTCCCAGGTGTACGAGAAGGTGGGCGTCGGCGCCGACCTGCGGGCCGAGCAGGCCCGCGCCGAGAGCACCGAGCAGTCCGCGCTCACCGAACTGGAGCGCCTCACCAACAAGGTGCGCACCCGCGCCGCCCAGCTGCTGGAAGGCACGGACGGCGCCGACGGCCCCGCCCGGCAGGCCGCGGCCGCGCGCGCCGAACAGCTCGTGGCGACCCTGGACTCCCGCGCCTCCACGGCCAGCGAGCAGCTGGGCCGGCTGCGCGGCGAGGCCGAGCGGCACGCCCCGGCGGACGGCGAGGCGCACACCGAGCTCCCCGAGGAGCTGCTGCCCCGCGACGCCGGGCACGCCCAGGAGCTGCTGCGCGGCGCCAATGGCGAACTGGCCGCCCGCACCGAGGCGCTGGCACACGCCCGGGACGGCCACGGGGACCTGGTGCGCGCCCACCGTGCCGCCGAGGACGCCGCGACCGGCTTCGACGAACTCGCCGCCCTGCTGCGGGACCTGCTCCGCGACGGCGACCGCCAGCCCGAGGAGGCGGAGGAGGAGCCCGAGCCGTACTCCGGCTCCCTGGAGGAGGCCAGGGCCGCGGTCGCCGAGACCCGCCGCAGCCTGCGCGGATGCGCCGCCGACCTGTCGGCGGCCGAATCGCAGCTGCGCGAGGCCTGCGACGTCCTCGTGCGGCACGCCAACGCGGCCCGCTACGAGCAGGTGCGCACCCCGGCCCGCCAGCAGATCCGCGAACTGCCCGGCTCCGCGCTGCCCGATCACGCGGCGGCCTGGCACACCGCCTTCGCGCCGCGGCTGCGCGTCCTGACCGACGAACTGGAGCAGCTGGAGCGCAACCGCGACAGCATCGTCGACCGGCTGCGCGGCATGGTGGAGTCCTCGCTGGCGACCCTGCGGTCCGCGCAGCGGCTGTCCCGCCTGCCGGAGGGGCTGGGGGAGTGGTCGGGCCAGGAGTTCCTGCGGATCCGCTTCGACGACCCGGACCACGCGGAGCTCAACGAGCGGCTCGGCGCCGTGATCGACGAGGCGACCCGGGCGGCCGTCCGCAAGAACTCCGACCTGCGCCGGGACGGCATGTCGCTGCTGCTGCGCGGGGTCGCGGCGGCCCTCGAGCCCAAGGGCGTGGCCGTCGAGATCCTCAAGCCGGACGCGGTGCTGCGGGCCGAGCGCGTGCCCGTCGGGCAGATGGGCGACGTCTTCTCCGGCGGCCAGCTACTCACCGCCGCCATCGCGCTGTACTGCACGATGGCCGCGCTGCGCAGCAACGACCGCGGCAGGGACCGGCACCGGCACGCGGGCACGCTCTTCCTCGACAACCCCATCGGTCGTGCCAACGCCACCTACCTGCTGGAGCTGCAGCGGGCGGTCGCCGACGCGCTGGGCGTCCAGCTGATCTACACCACGGGGCTGTTCGACACCACGGCGCTCGCCGAGTTCCCGCTGGTCGTACGGCTGCGCAATGACGCTGACCTGCGCGCGGGCCTGAAGTACATCAGCGTCGAGGAGCACCTGCGGCCCGGACTGCCCGTCCGGGACCCGGAGTCCGAGCCGGTGCACGGCGAGATCACGGCGACGCGGATGTTCCGCCGCCCGGCCGAGCAGCCGGCCCCCCAGGGCGGCTGACCCCGCGGCCGGGCGCCGTCGCGCCCCTGGGCCGCCCCGGCTTGCTCAGGCGGTACGGGCGCCGGTGCCGGACACGCGCCGGCGCCGTTCCGCGTCGCGGGCCTCGGACCGGGCCCGCCGCCGCCCCCGCCTGCGCTCGCGGCGCAGCCTGCGGGCCGCACTGCTGGGGCTGGACACCACGCCGTTGCGCTGGTTCCAGACCTGGCGCGTGATCCACACGTCCAGCACCGCCCAGGTGGCGAGGACGGTGAAGGCTATGGCGGTGAGCATCGCGGGCGCCGCGAGCCAGGACTCACCGGCCGTCCCCAGTGCGGCGATCACCGCGGCGATCACGGTCAGCGACACGACGAGCCAGGCCCGCACGGCCGCCCGGCGCACCGGGTCGGGCAGGCGCGGTCGCCCGACGGGCTCCTCCACCCACAACTGCCGCCGGGCCTTCCGCGGCGGAATGTCGCGATCCAATGCGTCCTCGACGAGGTCGTCCATGAAATCTGCTCCCCTGCGGCATACCGGTGCTGCGGTGCCGGATCCCCGATGTCCGACTCCAGAGTGGCTGCCCGGTTTCCGCCGATGAATGCCCTCCGCATTCCGGAGCACCCCCTCCCCACCTCTCATACGCCGGACGGGCCCCCCGGGTTCCCTGTGCGGTGCATTTCGGCCAGGCGTGCCGGCTGTTCATCCGTACGAATCGGGTCGTCCCGGGGCAAGGGCGGAAGCAGGGCTTTCGGTTTGGTCATCCGGCAGTAGTAGGCTCGCGCCGTTTGCAGTCGGAACACGACAGCCCTTGACCGGGTTTGACGTTGGGGAGGCCATGCGCTTTCGCGGTACGACGATCCGGCGGAAGATCGTGGCACTGCTGCTCATTCCGCTGGTGTCCCTCACGGCCATCTGGGCCTTCGCCGCGACCCTGACCGGACGTCAGGTCTGGGGCCTCTTCGGCGTCGAGCAGACCGTCAACGCGCTCGGCTACCCGGTCGAGGACGGCATCCAGGCACTCCAGCAGGAACGCCGTTCCGCCATGCTCTACTTGGCCGATCCTCGACGGTCCGACGCCCGCGGCACGCTGCTGGCGCGGGAACGCGCGACGGACACGGTGATCGCCCGGCTGCGCGACAACGCGCGCGACTCCGGCAACCGGGAACGGCTGACCCCTGGCTCGCGGCGCCGCCTCGACCTCGTCGTCCGCGGGTTCGGCGGCCTGGAGACGCTGCGCGGCAAGGTCGCCAAGGGCGGCATCAGCCGCAACGACGCCTTCCGTGCCTACAGCGGCCTCTTCGACCCGGCCTACGCCTTCCTGGACTCGCTGAACCCGATCAACAACGTCACCATCGACAAGCAGGGCCGCGCCCTCATCCAGGTCACCCGGGCCCGCGAGGCGATCAGCCAGGAGGACGCCCTCATGGTGGCGGCCATCGCGGCCGGCCGCATGAGCGCGGCGGAGATGCGCTCCTTCACCTTCGCCGTCGCCGAGCAGCGCGCCTACTACGCCGACAACCTCCATCTGCTGACCGGCGAAGAGCGCGCCCTTTACGACGCCTACTGGGCCGGGCCCTCCGGCCGCGCCCTGCGTGCCGCCGAGGACACCGTCATCTCCGCGGGCGCTTCCGGCGCGCCCCGGGCCGCGGACCGCGTGTCCTGGCAGAGCACGGCCTCCACCGCGCTGAGCGACCTGGACCGGATGGGCGTCGAGGCCGGGGACCTGCACAAGAAGCGCGCCGAACCGATCGGCATGCGGCTGGTCGCGACCGCCTCGATAGCCGGCGGCCTCGGCCTGATCGCCGTCGTCGCGTCCGTCATCGTCTCCATACGCATCGGCCGCAGCCTCATCCGCGACCTGTCCCGGCTCCGCAAGGAGGCCCAGGAGGTCTCCGGCACCCGGCTGCCACGCGTCATGCGCCGGCTCGCCGCGGGCGAGGAGGTCGACGTCGAGACCGAGGCGCCGCGCCTGGACTACCCCGACGACGAGGTCGGCCAGGTCGGCAAGGCCGTCAACACGCTGCAGCGCGCGGCCGTCGAGGCCGCCGTGCGCCAGTCCGAGTTGCGCCGCGGCGTCTCCGAGGTCTTCGTCAACCTCGCCCGCCGCAGCCAGGTGCTGCTGCACCGCCAGCTCACCCTGCTGGACGCCATGGAGCGGCGCACCGAGGACCCGCAGGAACTCGCGGACCTCTTCCGCCTCGACCACATGACCACCCGCATGCGCCGCCACGCCGAGGGCCTGGTGATCCTCTCGGGCGCCGTGCCGTCCCGGCAGTGGCGCAAGCCGGTTCAGCTGATGGACGTGGTGCGGGCGGCCGTCGCCGAGGTCGAGGACTACGAGCGGGTCGACGTGCGCCGGCTGCCGCGGCTCGCCGTCACCGGCCACGCCGTCGCCGACCTCACCCACCTCGTCGCCGAACTCATCGAGAACGCCACCGTCTTCTCGCCGCCGCACACCAGCGTCCAGGTGCACGGCGAGTCCGTCGCCAACGGCTTCGTCCTGGAGATCGACGACCGCGGCCTCGGCCTCACCCCCGACGCCATGCTGGAGGCGAACCTCCGTCTCGCCGAGACGCCCGAGTTCGAGCTCTCCGACACCGACCGGCTCGGCCTCTTCGTGGTCAGCCGGCTGGCCCAGCGCCAGGGCGTCCGGGTGTCGCTGCGCCCGTCCCCCTACGGCGGCACCACGGCCGTGGTGCTGGTGCCGGCGACGCTGCTGACCGAGCCCGGCGAGGAACAGCAGCCGGAGCCCCCGGCCGACGAGACCGCGGAGCAGGACGCGCCGGACGTGACGGTGGTCCCGGACGCGCCGGACGAGCCGCGGGTCCGGCCCATGTCGGCCGCCACCGAGCACAGCTTCCGCCAGTGGGGTCTGGTCCCCGAGCCGGACGACGAGCCCCGCGAGCACCGGCCGCACCTCACCGAGACCGAGGGGGCGCCGGCCGGCGCGGGCGACGCGGCCCCGGGGGCGAAGCCCTCCCTGGCGCCGGGCGACGGCCTCACCGTGCTGCCGCGCCGCCGCCGCACGCCGGTCCTGGTCGCCGAGAACGGCCGCCCCGTGGGCGAAGCGCCCCCGACCGCCGACCCCGCGCCGCAGGAGGAGCCCGCCGTGCCCGAGCCGCAGGAGGAGCCCGTGGGCGCCGGACTGCCCCGCCGGGTGCGCCAGGCCAGCCTCGCCCCGCAGTTGCGCGGGGAATCCACCACCGGGACCCGTACCGCCGCCGCCGGCGCGGACGGGGACGACGGGCCCGAGCGCTCGCCCGAAGAGGTGCGCGACCGCATGGCCTCGCTGCAGCGAGGATGGCTGCGCGGCCGCGCGGTCGCCGACGACCTCGGCACCGACGGCACCGACGACGTCCGCCCCGCCGACCGTCCGGGAACCACCCCGGCGGAGCGCGGCGGCGACGGCACAACCAGAACCACCACGGAGGGGAACGGTCCATGACGGCACCATCGAGCGCGTCCCGCGAGCTCAGCTGGCTTCTCGACGAACTGGTCGGTCGCGTGGCCAGCATCCGCAAGGCGCTGGTGCTCTCCAGCGACGGCCTGGCCACCGGCGCGTCCGAGGGCCTCACCCGTGAGGACGCGGAGCACCTCGCAGCCGTCGCCTCCGGCTTCCACAGCCTCGCCAAGGGCGTCGGACGGCACTTCGAGGCCGGCAAGGTCCGGCAGACCCTCGTGGAGCTGGACGAGGCCTTCCTGTTCGTCACCGCCGCGGGCGACGGCAGCTGCCTTGCCGTGCTCGCCGACTCCGACTCCGACGTCGGGCAGGTCGCCTACGAGATGGCGCTGCTGGTGAAGCGGGTCGGCGTGCACCTCGCCACCGCCCCGCGCACCGACGACGACGCGGCGCGGGCGGTGTGACGAGGACGCCATGAGCTCCGAAGCGGACCGCTGGTACGACGACGACGCCGGGCCCGTGGTGCGGCCCTACGCCATGACGCGCGGCCGTACCAGCCACGCCGCCGAAGCCCGGCTCGACCTGATCGCCCTGGTGATCGCCGAGTCCCGCAGCGAGGACGACGACGCCGACGTCGACCGCACCCTGTCGCCCGAGCACCTCGACATCGTCGGGCTCTGCCGGGAGCAGCCGATGTCGGTCGCCGAGCTGGCGGCCGACCTCGACCTGCCCGTGGGCGTCGTGCGGGTGCTCATCGGCGACGTCCTGGAGGCCGGCCTGGTCCACATCAGCCGGCCCGTCCCGCCGGCGGAGCTGCCCGACGCCGGGCTGCTCCGTGACGTCATCGACGGCCTGCGCGCGCTCTGAGCCACCCCGGGGGCACCGTGGGCCCGCCGTGGCCCCTGGTGCCCCTCGTGCGCGCCCGAGGGGCCGTCAGGACCGTTCCCGGCCGGACGGGTGAGGCCTCGGACCGGTAACGGCCCCGGGACCGCTGGTAGTTGGCCGGTCGTACCGTAGTAATGTTCCACTGCCACAGCTGATCGCCCGACGCAGTCCCTAGGACCCAGGATGCCTCTGACCTGTGTAAACGGCACGACCGGAGGAGTGAGTCATGGCCTTCGGACGCTCTGAGAGCCGTCTTTCCCCCGTCGAGCCCGTCACGCTGAAGATCCTGGTGGCCGGCGGCTTCGGCGTCGGCAAGACCACGCTCGTCGGCGCGGTCAGCGAGATCCGCCCGCTGCGCACCGAGGAGACGCTCAGCGAGGCCGGGCGGCCCGTCGACGACACCGCGGGCGTCGAGGCCAAGCGCACCACCACCGTCGCCATGGACTTCGGCCGGATCACCCTCCGCGACGACCTGGTGCTCTACCTGTTCGGCACACCGGGCCAGGACCGCTTCTGGTTCCTGTGGGACGAACTGGCGCAGGGCGCCCTCGGCGCGGTCGTCCTCGCCGACACCCGGCGCCTGGAGGACTGCTTCTCCGCGGTCGACTACTTCGAGCGCCGCGGCATCCCCTTCGCCGTGGCCGTCAACGTCTTCGACGACGCCGAGCGGCACCCCGCCGACACCGTGCGCGACGCGCTCGACCTCGACCCCGAGGTGCCGCTGGTGATGTGCGACGCCCGGGACCGCGCCTCCGCGAAGAAGGTGCTGATCACGGTGGTCGAGCACGCGGCCCAGGTGGCCGGCGACCGCAGGGCCGCCGCCGCCAACTGAGCCGCGCGGCGCGTACGGCGCAGGCCGGTCAGCCCCCGGCGGACGGCGCGGGGCCCTCGTCCTCGTCGTCGTCCTGCCAGCCGAAGCTGCGCTCGACCGCCTTCTTCCAGCGGCGGTACTCCTTCTCACGGGTCTTCGCGTCCATCCGGGGCTGCCACTCGGCGTCCTTCTGCCAGTGCGCCTTGAGCGTGTCCAGGCCGTCCCACACCCCGGTGGCGAGGCCGGCGGCGTAGGCCGCCCCCAGCGCCGTGGTCTCCGAGATCCGCGGCCGCACCACCGGGACGCCCAGCACGTCCGCCTGGTGCTGCATCAGCAGGCCGTTCGCCGTCATGCCGCCGTCGACCTTGAGCCCGGTGATGTGCACCCCGGAGTCCTGGTACATCGCGTCGACGACCTCGCGGGTCTGCCAGCTGGTCGCCTCCAGCACCGCCCGCGCCAGGTGCGCCTTGGTGACGTACCGGGTGAGGCCGGTGATCACCCCGCGCGCGTCGGAGCGCCAGTACGGGGCGAAGAGCCCGGAGAAGGCGGGGACGATGTAGGCGCCCCCGTTGTCCGGGACGCTCGCCGCGAGGGCCTCGATCTCGTCCGCGGCGGTGATGATGCCGAGGCTGTCGCGGAACCACTGCACCAGGGCGCCGGTGATGGCGATCGACCCCTCCAGGCAGTAGACCGGGGCCTGCCCGCCCAGCCGGTAGCCCATGGTGGTGAGCAGGCCGTTCTTCGACGGCACCGGCCGGTTCCCGGTGTTGAGCAGCAGGAAGCTGCCCGTCCCGTAGGTGTTCTTGGCGTCTCCCGTCCCGTAGCAGGCCTGGCCGAAGATCGCGGCCTGCTGGTCGCCGAGGGCCGAGGCCACGGGCACCCCGCCGAGCTGGCCGACCGCCGTGCCGTACACCTCGGAGGAGGAGCGGATCTCCGGGAGCAGCGCCTCGGGGACGTTCATCGCGGCGAGGATCGCCGGGTCCCACTCCAGCGACTCCAGGTTCATCAGCATCGTGCGGCTCGCATTGGTGACGTCCGTGACGTGGACGCCGCCCTCCGTACCGCCCGTCAGGTTCCAGATCAGCCAGGAGTCGATGGTGCCGAAGGCGATCTCGCCGTTCTCCGCGCGGGCGCGCAGGCCCGGCACGTTGTCCAGCAGCCACGCCACCTTGGGGCCGGAGAAGTAGCTGGCGAGCGGCAGTCCCGTGGACTCGCGGAAGCGGTCCTGGCCGTCCTGGCCGCCGAGCCGGTCGCACAGCGCGGCGGTACGGGTGTCCTGCCACACGATCGCGTTGTGCACCGGGCGGCCGGTGGTGCGGTCCCACAGCACGGTGGTCTCGCGCTGGTTGGTGATGCCGAGCGCACTGAGCTGGTCCGGGTGGAGCCGGGCCTTGGCGAGCGCGCCCGCCACCACGGCCTGCACCTTGGACCAGATCTCGGTGGCGTCGTGCTCCACCCAGCCCGGCTTGGGGAAGATCTGGCGGTGCTCGCGCTGGTCGAGCGCCACGATCGACCCGTCGGAGTCGAAGACGATGCAGCGGCTGGAGGTCGTTCCCTGGTCGATGGCGGCCACGTAGCGGGTCGCCGTACCGGACGTTTCGGTCATGACCGCCTCACTTGAACGCGACGTTGTAGATGAGACCGGACAGGGCGCCGCCGAGCAGCGGACCGGCCACCGGGATCCAGGCGTACGCCCAGTCGGAGGTGCCCTTGAAGGGGATCGGCAGCACGGAGTGGACGATGCGCGGCCCGAGGTCGCGCGCCGGGTTGATGGCGTAGCCGGTGGGGCCGCCCAGGGAGAGCCCGATGCCGGTCACGAGCAGCGCCACGATCAGGGTGCCCGTGCCGGTCTCGCCGAGGCCCTTGCTGAGGCCGAAGGCCAGGATCGGCAGGACCAGGCCCATGGTGGCGATCGCCTCGGTGATCAGGTTCTGCCACCAGACGCGGATCTCGGGGACGGTGGAGAAGACGGCGAGCGTGGGCTGGCGGGTCTCCTCGGCGCGGTTCGCCGCGAACTGGCCGTAGTACACCAGCCAGCACAGGACGGCGCCCAGCATCGCGCCGATGATCTGCCCGGCGAGGTAGACCGGCACCTGGCTCCACTTGCCGGTGCTGATGGCGACCCCGAGCGTGACGGCGGGGTTCAGCTGCCCGCCCGACAGGGGACCCGCGGTGTACGCGCCGGCCAGGACCGCGAGGCCCCACCCGAAGGAGATCACGATCCACCCGGATGCCCGCGCCTTCGAGTGGTGCAGGAGGACCCCGGCCACCACGCCGGCGCCGAACAGGATCAGGATCGCCGTTCCGATGATCTCGCCGACAAAGACGTCTCCGTTGGAATACATGACGGCTCCTTCGTGCGGGCGCACGTGTCGGGCATGCGCCGCCAGAGAATGGCGCACGCGGACGCGGGTACGGAGGTCCCGCCTCCCGCCCGGCCTCCGCGCCACCCGGAAGTGTTGTCCCGGGGTGATGGAGCGTCAAGGTATCGGACAGATCACCTGATTACGACCACCGACGAGCCGTGCCCGAACAGGCCCTGGTTCGCCGTCACCCCGACGCGGGCCCCCGCGGTCTGCCGGTGCCCCGACCGGCCGCGCAACTGCCAGGTCAGTTCGCACACCTGGGCGAGCGCCTGGGCGGGCACGGCCTCGCCGAAGGAGGCGAGGCCGCCGCTCGGATTGACCGGGATCCGCCCCCCGATCGCCGTGGCCCCGTCGCGCAGCAGCTTCGCCGCTCCGCCCGGCGGGCACAGGCCCAGGTCCTCGTACCAGTCCAGTTCCAGCGCCGTCGACAGGTCGTAGACCTCCGCCAGGTCCAGGTCCTCGGGGCCGATGCCCGCCTCCTCGTAGGCCGCGCGGACGACGGTCGCCCGGAAGCCCACGGCCGGCTCCCCGGGCACGGTGGCGAGGGCGGAGTCGGTGGCGATGTCCGGGAGGTCCGGCACCGTGCGCGGGTAGACCGGAGTGACGGTGGAGACCGCGCGGATCCGCACCGGGTCCGCCGTCGCGCGGCGCCGGGCGAAGTCCAGGCTGGACAGGACGACGGCGGCGCCCCCGTCCGAGGTGGCGCAGACGTCGAGCAGCCGCAGGGGGTCGGCGACGACGGGGGAGGCCGCCACCTCGGCGGCCGTGACCGGTGCCCGGTAGCGGGCGAGCGGGTTGGCGGCCCCGGCGGCGGCGTTCTTCACCTTCACCCGGGCGAAGTCCTCCGGCGTGTCGCCGTGCAGTGCCATCCGGCGGCGCGCGTACAGCCCGAAGTACGCCGGGTTGGTGGCGCCCAGCACGCGGAAGCGCAGCCAGTCCGGGTCGTCGGGCCGGTCGCCGCCGGCGGGCGCGAAGAAGCCCTTGGGAGCCGCGTCCGCGCCGACGACCAGCGCGGTGTCCACCAGGCCGGCCAGGATCCGCGCCCGGGCGGTGTCCAGGGCCTGCGCCCCGGAGGCGCAGGCGGCGTACACGCTGGCCACCCGGGCGCCCTGCCAGCCCAGCGCCTGCGCGAAGGCGGCGCCCGCGACGTAGCCGGGGTAGCCGCCGCGTACGGTGTCCGCGCCGACGACCAGACCGACGTCGCGCCAGTCCAGTCCGGCGTCGGCGAGCGCGGCGCGCGCCGCCGCGACCCCGTACCGCGTGAAGGGGCGGCCCCACTTGCCCCACGGGTGCATGCCGACGCCGAGGACGGCCACGTCACGGTTCATCGTCCGCCTCCACGGGGCGCCAGTGCCAGGTGGTCCAGATGTGCTCCGCGTCCTCGTGCAGCACGCCGGTGACCAGCTCGACCTCCATGCCCACGGCCAGGTCGGCCACGCCCGTCCCGGCCGCGGCCTGCCCGAGCACGATCATCCGTTCCGCCGTCAGCTCCACCGCCACCAGGGCGTACGGCTCCCAGGGGCGCGCAGGGTCGGAGACGTACGGGGCGGGCGGGCGGTAGCGGGCGTCGGTGTACGACCAGACCCTGCCCCGCCGGGACAGCGCTACCTCCTCCAGCTCCGCCGCGCCGCCGTCGCAGGCCGGGTTGCGGCAGGCGTCGTCCTCGCGCGGGAAGAACACCGCGCCGCAGCCGCGGCAACGGGTGCCGAGCAGCCGGAAGCCGGTGCCGTCCGCCGTGTCCTGCGTGAACCAGCCCGTCACCACGGGCTTCCGTGAGCGCCCCACGTCCGGCCCCTCCTCATCGACCCTTGTCGCGATCTGGCGAGTCGTCAGAAGTCTGTCACGGGCGGGCCGTACCGCGGAACGGGGTGGACGGTGTCGGTGCCGGCTGCTAAGTTCTTCTCGAAGCGAGAAATACTCGAAGTGAGAACAACTGGCGAGGGGTGGCGCACGATGGCAGACCGGCAGGGTGAGGACGCGTTCCTCGCCGCCTATGACCCGCGCGCCTTCGAGCCCATCGCCGTGACCGTGGACGTCGTCGCCCTGACGCTGCGTCAAGGCGCCCTTCACGTGCTGCTGGTGCGCCGCGGCGGACCGCCGTACGAGGGAGCCTGGGCACTGCCCGGCGGCTTCGTACGAGCCGGCCGTGAGTCCCTGGACGAGGCGGCGGCCCGTGAACTGGCCGAGGAGACCGGGCTCGACGCGGCGCACGGCCTCGGCCGCGTCCACCTCGAACAGCTCGGCACCTACGGCCGTCCCGACCGCGACCCGCGCATGCACGTCGTCTCCGTCGCCTACCTCGCCTTCGCCCCGGACCTGCCCGAGGCGCAGGCGGGCAGCGACGCCGCGGCGGCCGAGTGGGTGCCCGTCGAGGCGGTCGCGCCGTGGGGGAACCCTGATGCCGCCCCTGTGCGTCCCAAGGAGCAGGACCGGCCGGCCGGGATCCACGGGGGTGGTTCCGGCCGCCGGTCCGACCTGTCCGACCCGCCCGGCCTGAGGTCCGGTCGGGCGTCCGGCCCCGGCGCCGGTCTCGCCTTCGACCACGGCACGATCCTCGCCGAAGGCCTCGACCGGGCCCGCGCCAAGATCGAGTACACCCCGCTGGCCACCGCCTTCCTCGGCGAGGAGTTCACCGTCACCGAGCTCCGCTCGGTCTACGAGGCGGTCTGGGGCCGCACCCTGCACGCCGGGAACTTCCACCGCAAGGTCCTGTCGGTGCCGGGCTTCGTCGAGTCCACCGGCACCACCGCGGGCCGCGGCGGCTCCAGGGGCGGCCCCCGGGCCCGCCTCTACCGTGCCGGCGACGCCCGCCTCCTGCACCCCGCACTGCTCCGTCCCGACCGTGAGGACAGTGTCCGATGACCGCCACGACGCCCTCCGCGTCCGCCCACCGGGTCCGTACCTTCGACGACGCCCTGGCCGCCCTCGGCCGGCCCTTCCCGGCCGGCACCACCGAGGCCGCCCGCCACTACCGCCGGCTCGCCCGCCTCCTGCACCCCGACACCGCACCGCCCGGCCGCGCAGGCGAGGCCGAGGCCGCCTTCGTCCGCCTCACCGCCCTGTGGCGGCGGCACACAGGCGACGGCCCGGCCCTCACCACCGCGCGCGGTACGTACCCGCTGGGACCCGTCCTCGCCGAGGGCGACCTTGCCGTGCTGCGCGCCGCGGGGCCCGGCACCGTACTGAAGATCCCGCGCCGCCCCGCGGACAACGACCTGATGGAGCGTGAGGCCGACGCCCTCACCCGGCTGCACACCGTCGCCGACGCCCGGCACCGCGCCTACGCGCCCCGCCTCGTCGAGTCCTTCCGCCACCGCGGCCCCGACGGCACCGAGCGCCGCGTCAACGCCCTCCAGCGGCTGCGCGGATTCCACAACCTCGCCGCGGTCCGGGCACTCCATCCCGGCGGCCTCGACCCGCGGGACGCCGCATGGATGTGGCGCCGTCTGCTGGTGGCCCTCGGCTGGGCGCACCGGGCCGGGGTCGTCCACGGCGCCGTGCTGCCCGAGCACATCCTGATCCACCCCGCCGAGCACGGTCTCGTCCTGGTCGGCTGGTGCCACTCCACCGAACGCGGCGCGACCGTCCCCGCCCTCGTGGAGCGGCACCGCGCCCTCTACCCGCCGGAGGTCCCCGGCCGGCGCCCCGCCACCGAGGCCACCGACATCCACCTCGCCTCGCGCTGCGTCGAGCAGCTGATGGGGGACCGCGCGCCGCGCCCGCTGAGCGCCTTCCTGCGCGGCTGCACGCTCCCCTCCGAGGCCCGCCGTCCGCACGACGCCTGGCGGCTGCTCGCGGAGCTCGACGACGTCCTGGAACGCCTCTACGGCCCGCGCGCCTTCCGCCCGTTCACCATGCCGGGCACCGGCACCTGACGCCCGGCACAACCGACGTACCTGACACACCTGACACACCAAGGGGGAACCACCATGGGCAGCGGAAGCTGGTCCACCAACGTCTACGACGCCGCCTCGCGCTACCGCGCCGCCAGCGGCACCGGCGCCTTCGCCTACAGCGACCGCGTCACCTCGTCCGCCCCGCGCGGTTCCTGGACCGCGCACCCCTCGCTCGACCCCAAGGACATCGGCGTCCGCGAGAGCCGGGACTCCGACGAGCACCCCACCTCGCTCGCCATCTCCGTCCTGTTCGACGTCACCGGCTCCATGCGCACCGTCCCGCAGGTCCTGCAGACCAAGCTCCCCGAGCTCTTCGGCCTGCTCCTGCGCAAGGGCTACACCGAGCACCCGCAGATCCTGTTCGGCGCGGTCGGCGACGCCACCTGCGACCGGGTCCCGCTGCAGCTCGGGCAGTTCGAGTCGGACAACCGCATGGACGACGACCTCGGCAACATCCTGCTCGAGGGCGGTGGCGGCGGCCAGATGACCGAGTCCTACGAGCTCGCCCTGTACGCGATGGCCCGGCACACCTCGATCGACTGCCACGAGAAGCGCGGCCGCCGCGGCTACCTCTTCCTGATCGGCGACGAGCTGCCCTACGGCAAGGTCAAGGCCCGTGAGGTGCGCGAGGTCATCGGGGACGACCTCGCCGAGGACATCCCCGTCACGCGGATCGTCGCCGAGCTCAAGCAGAGGTTCGACGTCTACTACATCCTCCCGGCGGGCTCGTCCTACGTCGGCAACACCGAGGTCCTCGGCACCTGGCGGGGGCTCCTCGGCCAGAACGTCATCGAGCTCGACGACCTCGACGCCGTCTGCGAGACCATCGCCCTCACCATCGGGCTCGGCGAGGAGGCCATCGACCTCGCCGAGGGCCTCGACGACCTCGCCGACCTCGGCTCCACCGCCGCGGGCACCGTGGGCAAGGCACTCGCCGCCCTCGACCGAGACCGCGCGGCCGTCGCGGTGACTGACACGCCCCTGATCGACGGCGACGGCGGCGCCACCGGCGCAGGCCCCGGCGACGGTCCCGCCACCGGCACCACCCGCCTGTAGGCACCTCCCGGAGGACCCCGTGCACACCATCGTCGTCGACCTCGGCTACGGCGACGCCGGCAAGGGCACCGTCGTGGACCGGCTCTGCGCGAGCGGGCCGGTCCGCGCGGTCGTCCGCTTCAACGGCGGAGCCCAAGCGGCGCACAACGTCGTCACCACCGACGGACGCCACCACACCTTCGCCCAGTTCGGCTCCGGCACCCTCCAGGGCGTCCCCACCCACCTGTCCCGCTCCATGCTGGTGGACCCGCTCGCGCTGGCCGCCGAGGCCGACCACCTCGCCGCCCTCGGGGTCCCCGCGCCGTACGCGCTGCTCAACGTCGACCGCGAGGCGCGCCTGACGACGCCGTACCACGCCGCCGCCAACCGGCTGCGGGAGCAGGCCCGGGGCGCGGCCCGCCACGGTTCGTGCGGCATCGGCATCGGCGAGACCGCCGCCTACGCCCTCGCCCACCCCGGGGACGCCCCCACCGCGGGGGACTGCGCCTCACGCCCCCGGCTGTTGCGCAAGCTCCGCCTGCTGCGCGATCGCCTGGCGGACGAGTTCGGGCGACGGCTGCCCGCACCCCCGCCCGAGGACTGCGCCGACGCCTTCACGGCCTTCGCCCGTGCCGTCACCCTCACCGCGGACGGCCACCTCGCCCGCGTCCTGCGCGAGGGCGCCGTCGTCCTGGAGGGCGCCCAGGGCGTGCTCCTGGACGAGTGGCACGGCTTCCACCCGTACACCACCTGGTCCACGACCACGTTCGAGGGCGCCGAGGCCCTGCTGACGGAGGCCGGGCAGGAGGCCCGCCGGCTCGGCGTCGTACGGACGTACACCACCCGGCACGGCCCCGGACCGCACGTCACCGAGGACCGGGAGCTCGCCCCCCTGCTGCCCGAACCGCACAACGGTGACGGCCGCTGGCAGGGCGCGTTCCGCACCGGCCACTTCGACGCCGTCGCCCACCGCTACGCCGTCGACGTCTGCGGGGGCGTGGACGCCCTCGCCGTCACCCACCTCGACGCCCCGCGCCGCGTCCCGTGGCTGCGGCTGGTCCGCGCGTACGACACCGGCGAGACGCGGCTGCCCACCGGCCCGCCCGGGGACCTGGCCCGCCAGGCCGCCCTCACCGAACGCCTGCTGAAGGCCCGTCCGGCCCGCTGGGACGTGCCGGGCCCCGACCCGGCCGCCTGGACCGAGGCGGTCGGCGAGGCCCTGGGCGCTCCGGTCGTGCTGGAGTCCCACGGCCCGACGGCCGCCGACAAGCGGGAGGTTCAGCGCAGGATCCCGGCCTGCCGCGCGGCCGTGATCCAGGAGGGGAACTCCGAGAGGAGCCGGTCGTAGAGCTCCGCGTCGGGCACGGTGGCGATGTCGTCCACGGCGAAGAACCCGACGTTGTCCACGCGCCGGCCCGGCAGGGTGTCGAAACGCTCCAGCACCCCGTAGTTGGCCCGGCCCAGACCGACGAACTGCCAGAACACCGGTTCCTCCACCGCCTCCCGCAACTGCTGCTCGATCTGGGCGTTGCGGTAGACGCCCCCGTCGGAGAAGAACAGCACGAGCGTCGGCACCGCCGTCGGGTAGGCCCGCACGAACCCCCGGACCTCGGCGATGACCTTCTGCTCCTCGTTCTGGATGCCGACGAACCGCATGTCGACCTGCCCCGGCGCGAGCCCGTGCCGGGGCTTCTTCGGGCGGCCGAACAGGCTCAGCTCCCCGACCCGGACGTGCAGCCGCAGCCACAGCGGGAGCTCCGCGATCCGCAGGTCCGGCAGGCGCGCCGGGTGCGAGGCGAAGGTCCATGCCTGCATGTCGCCGTCGTCGTCCAGTTGCGCCGCGACCGCCGCCATGCGCTCGACCACGTCGGCGACGACCCCGCGGGCGTACAGGCCGCTCATCGAGCCCGAGGCGTCCAGGACGAGGATCACGCGCGCCACGACGCCCGCCGCCCCGTGTTTGCGCAGGCTGACGGCGACCTGCTCCTTGCGCAGGCTCAGCCGTTCGCGCATGTCGGGCGGCAGTTGCTCCTCGCCCTTGGTGAGCCGTGGGGGCGGCTGGGGCTGCGGCTGGGGCTGGGGCTGGGGAGCCGACGGGTAGGGGAACGGCGGCGGGGGAGGGGGCGGGGGCACCGTCACGGGCAACGCGGGCCGTGGGTACTGGGGTTGGGGCTGGACGGGCGGCGGAGCCTGAGCTGCGACGGGTGCCGCGGGCGGCTGCGGCACCTCGACGGTGATCCCGAAGTCCGTGGCCAGCCCGGCCAGTCCGGAGTTCCAGCCCTGACCGACGGCACGGAACTTCCAGACCCCGCTGCGCCGGTACAGCTCGCCGCCCAGGAACGCCGTCTCCGTGGTCGCCTGCATGTCGAACCGCGCGATCTCGGCCCCGTTGCGGGCGTCCAGCAAACGCAGCCGCAACCCCGGAACCTGCCCGAAGGTGCCGCCGTCCGCCGAGGCGCACAGCACGATCCGCTCGACCGCCGGCTCGACCCGGGCCAGGTCGACGTCGAGCGCGTCCGAGGCCTGCCCGGGGCCCGCCGCCTGCTTGCCGGCGTGCCGCACGGCGCCGGAGGCGTGCGCGGGCTGGTTGTAGAAGACGAAGTCGGCGTCCGAACGGACCCGTCCGTCGCCGGTCAGCAGCAGCGCCGAGGCGTCGACGTCGGGCACGCCGGGACCCGCGGTCCAGTCGAGCACGGCCCGGACGGCGGGCACGGGAACCGGCAGATTGGCGCCTTTTCCGAGGGATTCGGGTGTCACGGACGCCAGTGTGCCCCCTCACCCACCGCGACGGACAGGGCTCCGCACGACCCTCGTGCCCGCGCGGCCGTGCCGGCCCGGCCGGCTCCCCGCACACCGTCCGCTACAGTCCGCGCGTGACCACTCGTCAGAAGGACAGCCACTGCTCCTACTGCGGTACGGAGTTCGCCCCCGGCGCGGGATGGCCGCGCACCTGCGCCGCCTGTGGTGGCGTCGCGTACCGCAATCCGCTCCCCGTCGCCATTGCGCTGCTCCCGGTCCGCACCGGTGACGGCACCGGCCTGGCCGTCATCCGCCGGTCCATCGAGCCGCGGCGCGGACTGCTTGCCCTTCCCGGCGGTTTCGTGGACCTCGGCGAGACGTGGCAGGAGGCCGTGGTCCGCGAACTCGACGAGGAGACCGGCATCAAGGCCGCCGCCGCCGACGTACGGCTCGCGGACGCCCTCAGCGGCGACACCGGGCACCTGCTGGTCTTCGGCCTCCTGCCGGAGCGCGCCGCCGAGGAGCTCCCGCCCGCCGTCGCCACCGACGAGACCGACGGCCGGGAGATCCTCCTCGCCCCCGCGGAGCTGGCGTTCCCGCTGCACACCGAGGCGGTCCGCAACTGGTTCGGCGGCCGCTACTGAACCGCCGCTACTGAGCCGCCGCCACCGAACCCGCCGCTACTGAGCCGCCGCACTGAACCCGCCGCCACCGAACCGGCCTACCGGACGGCGGTACCGCGCACCCGCACCCGGTACCCCACGTCGTCACCCTCCTCGCGCACGACGACCACCTCACCGTCCACCACCCGTGAGGTGAAGCGCTCCACGCGCGGGTCCGCCCAGCCGTCCCCGGCGTCCGTCACCAAGGTGCCGCCCCCGCCGCGCCCGGGCGGCGGCGCCCACACCTCCAGGGCCACCGTGCCGTCCTCCTCCGCCACCGGCACGACGGCGCCGGCCCTCGCCAGCACCGGGACGCGCTCCAAGGGTGCGGGCAACAGCACCTGCCCGGGCCCCTGGTACGCCTCCCCGGTAGCGGTGTCGTACCACAGGCCCCGGGGCAGCCGCACCGCCCGTTCCGTCGCCCCTCGTTCCATCACCGGCGCCACCAGCAGTGCGTCGCCCAGCAGGAAGGCGTCCGAGCAGGCACGGAGCTTGCGGTCCTCCGGATCGCCCCACCACAGCGGCCGCACATAGGGCGCGCCCGAACTCCGCGTGATGTGCGCCAGCGTGTACAGGTACGGCATGAGCCGCTCGCGCTCGCGCATCGCCGCGCCGGCCGCCGCCAGCACCTGCGGCCCGAACTCCCACGGCTCGCGGTGCCCGGCGTCGATCGCCGAGTGCGTGCGGAAGAACGGGAAGTACGCGGCCATCTGGAACCAGCGCAGGTACAGCTCCGGCGACGGGCTCCCGGTGAAGCCGCCGACGTCCGGCCCCGAGTAGGGCACCCCGCACAGGCCCAGCCCCAGCACCAGTGCCAGCGAGGAGCGCAGCCCGGGCCAGCCGGTCGACACGTCGCCCGACCACGTGCCGCCGTACCGCTGCATGCCCGCCCACCCGGAGCGGGAGAACAGGAACGGCCGGGAGCCGGGGCGCAGTTCGCGCAGCCCCTCGTGGCCGGCCCGGGCCATGGCCAGCGCGTACACGTTGTGCGCCTCGCGGTGGTCGCCGCCGCGGCCCTCCAGGGCGTGCCGGGCGGATCGGGGCAGGGTGGTGTCCCCGAACGCCGCGAAGGAGACCGGCTCGTTCATGTCGTGCCACACCCCGGCGAAGCCCTGCGTGAGGCGTTCGGCGTAGAGGCCGCCCCACCACTTGCGCACCCGCGGGTCGGTGAAGTCCGGGAAGACCGCGTCGCCCGGCCACACCACCCCGTGCACCGTGCGGCCCTGCGCGTCCCGTACGAAGGCGTCGGCGGCCGCGCCGCTGTCGTGGACGGGGTTGCCCGGTTCCAGCTTCACCGCCGGGTCGACGATCGACACCAGGCGCACCCCCTGCCCCCGCAGCTCCTCGGCGAGCGCGGGCAGGTCGGGGAAGCGTTCCCGGTCGACGGTGAAGACCCGGTGGCCGTCGTAGTGGTCGATGTCCAGGTGCAGCGCCGACAGCGGCAGTTCGCGCTCCCGGTAGCCCGCCGCGACCCGCCGCACCTCCGCCGCCGTGCCGAAGCCCCAGCGGGAGTGCTGGTACCCCAGCGCCCAGCGCGGCGGCAGGGCCGGCCGGCCGGTCAGCGCCGTCCAGGAGGACAGGATCCGTGCGGGTGTGCCGGGGATCACCCAGTAGCGCAGCGGGCCGCCGTCCATCCGCGTCTCGCAGCCGCCCGGGCGGTCGTGGCCGGAGCCCGCGCCCTCCTCGCCCTCGCGCAGGGTGACCCGGCCGTCCCAGGTGTTGTCGTGGAAGACCAGGTGGCTGCCCGCGTCGGCGACGACCAGCTGCAGCGGCATGGTGATGTAGAGGGGATCGGTCTCCGGCTCGAAGGCGCCGCCGGGGTCGGTGTTCCACAGCCGGTAGGTGCCCTCGCCCAGCCGCGGCCCCGAGGCCCGCCCGCCGAGCCCGAACACGGCCGCGTCCGCGGCCGTCTCCGAGCGCTGCACCCAGCGCGGTTCCGCGCCCTCCGCCCGGTTCACCGGGTCCCACCAGCGCGGCGGCAGGTCGCGCCGCAGCAGCACGCCCCCCGGGGTGCGGAACTCCACCGCGCCGTGCCGGGAGACCAGCACCGTGATCCGCTCCGACACCACCCGCCAGCCGTCCTTGTCGGGCTCGATGACGGCCCGTGTGTCGGCGTCGGGGCAGCCGCCGTCCAGCGCGTACGAGGGCTCGGGCTCGGCACCGTCCCAGCCGCAGAACACCGCGCCGCCCGTCGCGACCCGCACCCGCAGGGTCGAGCGGGCGAAGCGCACCAGCCCGCCGCCCGGCAGCGGGTCCGCGCCCCCGGCGGGACCCGGCACCCGCGCCCGCTCCGGTCCCCGCCGCGGGAGGTCCCGCGCGTCCGTGCGCTGCCGGCGCCATGCCGCGCGCACCGCCCTCAGCCCGTTCGCCGATCCGACCTGCCGTACCTGTCGCACCAGGTCCCGAGCATCCATAAGCCCCACCCTTTCACCGTTCCCGCCCGCCCCGCCGCCGGCCGGCCACCTTCCACCTGGCGGCCGGGCACATGCTCGCACCCCCGAATGTGTGGGGGGTGCCCTGGCGCCGGAGACGATCACGTGGCATCGTCCTGCCCAGCCGCGACCGGGGACATTCCGCCCGGCCGGGGTCCAGCCGCACATCACGCAGCGTCGCGTACCGTCCGGGAGCCGCCCCATGAGCACCACACCTGAGCCCACCGACGACCCGGTGACCGAGCAGCCCCTCTGGCAGCCCGGACCGGACCGGGTATCCGGTGCCCAGGTGACCCGCTTCCAGGCCTGGGCGGCCGAGCACCACGGGGCGCCCGCGCCCGATCCCGCCGACCCCGTCGCCGGCTACCAGGCGCTGCACGCGTGGTCGGTGCGCGAGAGCGAGACCTTCTGGCGGTCCGTCGTCGAGTGGTTCGACGTGCGCTTCTCCACGCCGTACGAGACCGTCCTCGCCGACGCCTCCATGCCCGGCGCGAAGTGGTTCCCCGGGGCCACCCTCAACTACGCCGAGCACGCCCTGCGCCCCGCCGGCGACGCGGCGAGGGCCGGTGAGCCCGCCCTCCTCCACCTCGACGAGCGCCACGAGATCGGCGCCATCGGCTGGGGCGAACTGCGCCGCCAGGTCGCCTCGCTCGCCCACGAGCTGCGCGTCCTCGGCGTCCGCCCCGGCGACCGGGTCAGCGGCTACCTGCCCAACGTCCCCCAGGCCGTGGTCGCCCTGCTGGCCACCGCCGCCGTGGGCGGCGTGTGGACGTCCTGCGCCCCGGACTTCGGCGCGCGCAGCGTGCTGGACCGCTTCCAGCAGGTCGAGCCCGTCGTCCTGTTCACCGTCGACGGCTACCGCTACGGCGGCAAGGAGCACGACCGCACCGACGTCGTCGCCGAGCTGCGCGCCGAACTGCCCTCGCTGCGGGCCGTCGTGCACATCCCGCTGCTGGGCACGCCCGCCCCCGAGGGCGCCCTGGAGTGGGAGTCCCTGGTCTCCGGCGACCCCGAGCCGGTGTACGAGCAGGTCTCCTTCGACCACCCGCTGTGGGTGCTCTACTCCTCCGGTACGACGGGCCTGCCCAAGGCCATCGTCCAGTCCCAGGGCGGCATCCTGCTGGAGCACCTCAAGCAGACCGGCCTGCACCTCGACCTCGGGCCGCGGGACCGTTTCTTCTGGTACACCTCCACCGGCTGGATGATGTGGAACTTCCTCGTCGGCGGCCTGCTCGCGGGCTCCACGATCGTCCTCTACGACGGCAGCCCCGGCTTCCCCGACACCGGCGCCCAGTGGGGCGTGGCCGAGCGCACCGGCACCACCGTCTTCGGCACCTCCGCCGCGTACGTCATCGCCTGCCGCAAGGCCGGCGTCCAGCCCGGCCGCGACCACGACCTGTCGGCGGTCAGCTGCGTGGCCACCACCGGCTCCCCGCTCCCGCCGGACGGCTTCCGCTGGATCCACGACGAGGTCAAGGAGGACCTGTGGATCGCCTCCGTCAGCGGCGGCACCGACGTGTGCAGCTGCTTCGCGGGCGGCGTCCCGACCCTCCCGGTGTACATCGGCGAGCTCCAGGCCCCCTGCCTCGGCACCGACCTGCAGGCCTGGGACCCGTACGGCAAGCCGGTCACCGACGAGGTCGGCGAACTGGTCGTCACCAACCCCATGCCGTCGATGCCGATCCACTTCTGGAACGACCCCGACGGCAGCCGCTACCGGGACAGCTACTTCGAGATGTTCCCCGGCGTCTGGCGGCACGGCGACTGGATCACCCTGACCTCGCGCGGCACCGTCGTCATCCACGGCCGTTCCGACTCCACCCTCAACCGGCAGGGCGTCCGCATGGGCTCCGCCGACATCTACGAGGCCGTCGAACGGCTCCCGGAGATCCGCGAGTCGCTGGTCATCGGTGTCGAACAGGCCGACGGCGGCTACTGGATGCCGCTGTTCGTGCAGCTCGCCGAGGGCGCGGTCCTCGACGACGCCCTGCGCGACAAGGTCAAGCGCACGATCCGCGAACAGCTCTCGCCGCGCCACGTCCCGGACGAGATCATCCCGGTCCCCGGCATCCCGCACACCCTCACCGGCAAGCGCATCGAGGTCCCGGTGAAGAAGCTGCTGCAGGGCACGCCGATGGACAAGGCCGTCAACCCCGGCTCCGTCGACGACGTGCGGCTGCTGCGGTTCTACGAGGACCTGGCCCGCACCCGAGGCTGACCGCCCGCGGGGGGTGCCGCGGGCCCTGCCTCACCCCCCGTAGGTCGCGCCGAACTCGCCGAGGACGCCGGCGAAGTCGGCGGCCAGGGCTGCCGCCTCGGCGGGCCGCAGCCCGGCGGTCGTGATCCGCACCCCGGGCCCCGCCGCGAGCCGGAACCTCGCCCCCGCCGCCACCCACCACCCGCGCGAGCGCAGGCCGTTCACCACCGCCGCCTCGTCCCGCACCGGTACCCACACGTTCAGCCCGCTGGCCCCGTGCGCGGCGATGCCGTGCCCACCGAGCTCCGCGACGAGCGCCTCCCGCCGCTCCGTGTACGCGTCCCGCGCGGCGTCCACCAGCAGCCGCGCCGCCGCGTCCGTCATCAGCCGCGCGGCCATCCCCTGCAGCACATGACTGACCCACCCCGAGGTGAGCAGCAGCCGCCCGTCGTGCCGCGCCAGCGTCGTCGGGTCGCAGGCCAGGGCCGCCCACCGCAGGTCCGTGCCCAGGTACTTGGTGACGGTGCGCACCTGTGCCCAGCGCGGCAGCGCACCCCCCGACGTCAGGCTGTTCAGCGGCACACCGGCGATCTCCGCGGCGTGGTCGTTCTCCACGACGAGCACGTCGGGCGCCTCCTGCAGCACCTCGACCAGCGCGTCCCGTCGCTCGGGCGAGAAGCACCCGCCGTACGGGTTCTGGGAGCGCGGACTGCACACCACCGCACGGGCCCCGGCCCGCAGCGCGTCGCGCAGCGCGTCGGGCCGCATGCCCTCGTCGTCCACCGCGACGGGCACCATCCGCAGCCCCAGCGCGGGCACCAGGTCGAGCAGGTGGTGGTAGCCCGGGTCCTCCATCGCCACGGCGTCGCCCGGCCGCAGTTCGACGGAGAGCAGCCGACCCACGCAGTCGAGGGCGCCGTGCGCGAAGGTCACGTCCCGCGCCGGCACCCCGTCGCGGTCGAACCACGCCCGGGTCAGCGCCTCCAGTTCGGGAAGGCGCGGCGCCGACCGGTGCGAGCACGCCCCGGGCGTCACGCGCACCGACCGCGGCAGCTCCGGGAGGAACGCCGGGTCCGGATGGCCGCCCGCCAGGTCCCGCAGTCCCGCGGGCACCTTCGGCGGCCTCCTGGACGCCACCGCCGGCGCCTCCGCGACGACGGTGCCGCCCCGCCCGCGGGTGACGACGATCCCGCGCCGCCGCAGCTCCTTGTAGGCGGTCGCCACCGTGCCGGGGCTGATCCCCAGACGCTCGGCCAGCGCCCGCACCGGCGGGAGCGCGGCCCCGGGGGGCAACGCCCCTTCGGCCACGCCCCGTTCGACGGACGCGGCAATGCCCTTGGCGGTCGTACCACTGATCGCATATTGTGCTGCCACATTCGCAAGTCTGTATCAATACAAACTTCGGGTCAAGGGGGCAGTACATGCGGATCCCTCGCAGCCGCAGCGACATCGAGGACCTCGTACCGGGCGGCCCCGACGGCCGCCGCATGCTCTGGGTGAGCCTCACCGACAAGGCCGGATCCGGCCTCTGGTACGGCACTTCGGCGCTCTACTACACCTACGTCGCCGGACTCGCCCCGCACGAGATCGGCCTCCTGCTCGGCGTCGCAGGAGCCGTCGGGGTCGCGGGCACCCCCGTCGCGGGCCGCGTCGCCGACCACGTCCCGCTCACCCGACTGCTCCCCGCCGTCCACGCCCTGCGCGCCGCGGCCGCCGTCGGCATCCTGCTCACCGGCGCCTTCTGGCTGCTGCTCCCGATCGCCGCGCTCGGCAGCCTCGGCGACCGCGCCGCCTCCGTCCTCACCAAGCTCTACGCCGCCCGCGTCGCCGGCCCGGACCGCGTCCGCTACCAGGCCCTCCAGCGCACCGTCGTGAACATCGGCTTCGGCATCGGCGGCCTCGCCGCCGCCGTCGCCCTGGCCCTCGGCACCGACACGGCCTACCGCGCCATGCTCATCGGGGACGCCCTGTCCTTCGCCGGCGCCGCCCTGCTCGTCCTGCGCTGCGCCGAACCCCCGTCCGCCGCACGCGTGGTGGCCGGCGCGGGCACCGCCGGCGACGGCGGACCGGCCCTGAGCAAGGCCCCGGCCACCAGCCCCTGGCGCGACCGCGGCTACCTCGCGTACACCGCGACCGAGACCCTGCTGTTCCTCGACGACACGGCGCTCAACGTCGGCCTGCCGCTGTGGATCGCCACCGCGACCGCCGCGCCGCACAGCCTCGTCGCCCTGCTCTTCGTGCTCAACAACGTGCTCGTCGTGCTCTTCCAGGTCCGCCTCAGCCGGCTCGGCGAACAGCCGCGCAGGGCCGCCGCCTCACTGCCGCTGCTCGGCGTCGCCTTCCTCGTCGCGGGAGGCGCCATGGCCCTCTCGGCCACGGACTCGGCGGGCACCGCCGTCGTCGCCCTCGTCGTCGCCGCCACGGCGTTCACCGCCGCCGAGATCGTCCACGCCGCGATCTCCTGGGAACTGTCCCTCGCACTCGCCCCCGGCCGCTCCCAGGGCGCGTACCTCGGCGTCCACGGACTCGCGCAGTCGGCCCAGCGTGCGGCGGGACCGGTCCTGCTCACCTCCGCCGTCATGGCCGCGGGGCCGCTCGGCTGGCTGGGCCTCGGCGCCGGGCTCGCGGCCGTGTCCGTCGGCCAGCGCACCCTCGTACGCCGCCGCCTGGACCGGCTGGACGCCCTGGAACGTCCCGCACCCGCGGCCCCGCGGACCCCCGCCGCTCCGGACGGTACGGTCACTGTCAGTGGCGGCGATTACGGTGGGTGACAGTTGACCGCCGTACCGAGGGGGGAGCCGTCATGGCACACACCAAGCACCGCAAGCAGAGCACCCGCCCCGCCCGCCGCGCCGCGAGGAGCGGCCGCCGCACCCTGCGCCGCGAGTCCCCGACCACCGTCGCCGTCCTCACCGACCCCGCGGACTTCGCCGCCATGCGCGGCTACCGCAGCTTCACCTTCGACGACCACCCGGGCTACCTGCGGCAGGTCGAGGGCCTGCTGCGCTCGCTCTCCTCCCGCGGCGTCCACGTGCGCGTCGGCCCCTTCGACCCGGCCGAGTACGCCGAGTACTGCGCCGACACCGGCCACGAACCCGACAGTTCACGCTCCCGCACGCGCTACGCGGCCGACGTCACCACGTCCGGACCCACCGTCCCCTACACCGGGCAACCCCTGGAACTCCTCGTCACCGAGCTCGAGTACGAGGCCGGCCGCCAGGCCACCTGGGAACGGGCCTCCGGCATCCTGGCCGGCGCCGGGGACTGCGCGGGCTGCGGCGACGACCTCGCCCGCACCTCCTTCGAACGCGCCTCCCAGGCACTGATGCGCCTGCTGGAGGCCGCCGGGCCGGGCCACCACCACCTCGTGTGCAGCGTCCCCGCCGACGGCACCACGCTCCTCGCCGCCCTGCACGCCCGCTGCGACGAACAGGGCATGGTCCACCTCGTGGAGGCCGAGGCCCTGGTCTGCTGCACCGTCCTCGCCGCCGGGTTCGCCGAGGACAGCCCCGGCGGCGTCGTCCTGCGCAGCGGCGCGGGCACCGGGCAGCCCCCACCGGAGCGTCCGGACGAGGTCCGCGGCTGGACCCTGCGCGACGGCTGGCTGCGGCCCCTCACCGAGGCACAGGTCTTCAACGCCTACTGCACCGACGCCGAGTCCGGCGACCCCGTACCCCCGGAGCCCGGCGTCGTCCACCGGCCGGGATTCGTCCTCCCACCACCGGATGACGACGACTGAGCACGGCGCGCGGTACGGCCGTGCACGACCCGGCCCGGAACGCCGAGGGGCGCCCCACCACCGGTGGGACGCCCCTCGGGAGACGGGAAGCGCTCACTCCCCGGACAGCACCGCCTGCGCCGCGCGCCGCGCCTCGTCGGCCGTGTCGGTCGCCCGCGCGGCCGCCGCCGCACGCTCGCACTGCGCCAGCGTGTACTTCGCCAGCGTCGCCCGCACGTAGGGGATCGACGCCGAGCCCATCGACAGGCTGGTCACGCCCAGACCCGTCAGCACACACGCCAGCAGCGGATCGGAGGCCGCCTCACCGCACACACCGCAGCTCTTGCCCTCGGCCCGCGCGGCGTCGGCCGCCGCGGCCACCAGGTCCAGCAGCGCCGGCTGCCACGGATCCTGCAGCCGCGACACCGAACCCACCTGGCGGTCCGCCGCGAAGGTGTACTGCGCCAGGTCGTTCGTCCCCAGCGACAGGAACTCGACCTCCTGCAGGATCGAACGCGCCCGCAGCGCCGCCGACGGGATCTCCACCATCGCGCCGAACTTCGCGTGCAGCCCCGCCTCCCGGCACGCGTCCGCGAACGCCTTGGCGTCGACGCGGTCCGCCACCATGGGCGCCATGACCTCGAGGTACACCGGCAGGCCCTCGGCGGCCAGGGCGAGCGCCCGCAGCTGCGTGTGCAGCACATCGGGGTGCGCGAGCAGCGTCCGCAGACCCCGCACGCCCAGCGCAGGGTTCGGCTCGTCCGCCGGCGTCAGGAACTCCAGCGGCTTGTCGGCCCCCGCGTCCAGCACCCGGACCACGACCCGGCCCTCGGGGAACGCCTCCAGCACCCGCCGGTACGCCTCGACCTGCTTCTCCTGCGACGGCGCGTTCTTCGAGTCGTCCAGGAACAGGAACTCCGTGCGGAACAGGCCCACGCCCTCCGCGCCCGCCTTCACGGCGGCCTCGACGTCCGCGGGCCCGCCGACGTTCGCCAGCAGCGGCACCTTGTGCCCGTCCGAGGTCGCACCGGGGCCGGAGGTCGCGGCGAGCGCCGCCCTGCGCTCCTCCGCGGCCTTCGCCAGCTCGGCCCGCCGGTCCTTGCCCGGGTCGACGTAGATGTCGCCGGTGCTGCCGTCCACGGCGATGACCGTGCCCTCCGCGAGCTCCGTGGCACCCGGTAGCGCCACCACCGCGGGCACCCCCAGCGCACGCGCGAGGATCGCGCTGTGGCTGGTCGGGCCGCCCTCCTCGGTCACGAAACCGAGCACCAGCGAGGGGTCGAGCAGAGCGGTGTCCGCCGGCGCCAGGTCCCGCGCGATCAGCACATACGGCTCGTCGCTGTCCGGGACGCCCGGCATCGGCACCCCGAGCAGCCGCGCCACGATCCGGTTGCGGACGTCGTCCAGGTCGGCGACCCGTCCTGCCAGGTACTCGCCCGCGTTGGCGAGCAGCGCCCGGTAGGAGGCGAAGGCGTCGTACACCGCGCGCTCCGCCGAGCTGCCCACCGCGATGCGGCGCTCCACGTCGGCCATCAGCTCGGGGTCCTGCGCCATCAGCGCCTGGGCCTCCAGCACCGCCTGCGCCTCGCCACCCGCCAGGTTGCCGCGCGCGATGAGGTCGTTGGCCACCGCGTCGACCGCCTGTCGCGCCCGGGCCTGCTCGCGCGGCGCCTCGTCGGCCGGAATCTGCTTGGCCGGGGGCTCGAGAACCGCGGTTCCCATGTGCCGTACCTCGCCGATCGCCACGCCGTGGCTGACACCGACGCCTCGCAGCGTTGTCTCCATCTCACCCGTCTCCGGTTGTCGCGGACGCTGGCGACCGCGTTGCCTGTGTGTTTGCGTCAGGAGTGGCCTTGCCGAAAAGGCTACGTCCAGGAGAAGAGGGTGGCCCCGGTGGTCACCTCTCCGTCCTCGACGAGGCCGGTCAGCGCCTCGGCCGCCGCCTCCAGCGCCACCACCGGGCACACGGGCGACTTGCCGGCGGCCTCGACCGCCGCGGGGTCCCAGCGGACCATCTCCTGGCCGCGCGCCACGGTGTCGCCCTTGTTGACGAGGACCTCGAAGCCCTCGCCGTTGAGCTGCACGGTGTCGATGCCGAGGTGGGTCAGCACCCCGTGCCCGTCCGCGTCCACCACGACGAACGCGTGCGCGTGCAGGGACACGACCACGCCGTCCACCGGGGACACCGCCACCGCCGGCTCGCGCACGGGATCGATCGCCGTGCCGGGCCCCACCATGGCGCCCGAGAACACGGGGTCCGGCACCGCGGCCAGACCGATGACGCGCCCGGTCAGGGGCGACGAGACAGTCGTCATGATGAAGCCTCCCAGCAAGTGGTCCAGACCACTCAGTCTGCCACCCCCTCGGACCGCGGCACACCGCGGCACCGCACGCCACCCCGGATTTGCTCCGACCGGGGCCCTCCAGTACCTTGGGTCAACCCCGCGACGAGAACGCCACGGAGACGTGCGTCCTCTCAGCGGCCGGTAAATCCGACGGAAAGCATCTGCTAAAGTCGGAGAGCGCGAAAGCCGAAAGGCCGGAACGCAAAAGAAGGAAAAGCAGGAGATCCCCGCCGGCGGGAATCGGGCCCGAAAGAGTCTGATAAGCTGGTGACAACGAAGGGAAAGCCCGGAGGGGCCGGTGAGACGGTCTCGAAGGAAGCTTCCGTTCCTTGAGAACTCAACAGCGTGCCAAAAGTCAACGCCAGATATGTTGATACCCCGTCTCCGGGCCATTCGGT